>JACQOK010000121.1 GCA_016202565.1 Betaproteobacteria bacterium
ATTTGTACCAGTCAAGGAGGTCCGCAAACTCCTTGTAGCACTCGGGGAACTTGTCGAGGCTGAAGCGCTCGAAGATGCTCGCGTCGGCCAGATTGGCCTGGGCGATGAACTTGGTCGAGGGAGAGAAATAATCTTCCTCCTGCCAATGTACCGCGATCTGCGCCTCGGAGACATCGGCAGTCTGTTGCTCCCTGGAACGGCGGAGCTGCTTGTCATCTGACATTGCGATTCCTCCATAATCTTCGGTGAAAACGGTATTGCGACGTGCGCCCTGTTGCTGTCCATACGGCGCATCAATTCGATGGGTGCAGACCTGGTTCGTGTTCCTTTAATATGGAAGCATTAAACAACGCGCTTGTAAAGAAGGACACCTCATGTCTGGCGCGAAAGGCGCGGGAAGGGCATAATGCTTACAAATTTCTTACGGCGGGCCTCCCCGCATTGCATGGTAGTGAACCTGGTCAGGTCCGGAAGGAAGCAGCCACAGCTATTCTCTGCAAGTGCCGGGGGTCAGGCTCGCCACCCCTATTAGCGTCGCAGGATTCTCAAGACGAACGGAAGAAGCGGATCGACGACATGAAAAACAACGCAACGTTGTGGGCGGCGGGCGCGCTGGCATGGGCCGTCATGAGCGCGCCTTCGTACGCGATCGATGGCGCATCAGTCGAGGTTGGCAATGGCGATGGCACCGACATGGGGCGCGTCGGGGTGCAGTGGGACTGGAAGACAAGATGGCTCCAGGGGCAGAATTGGCACCTCGGCGGTTACTGGGATTTTGCGCTCGGCTACTGGCATCGCGGCTCGCCGCCGGGGTTGAACGAAGACATTACCGACATCGGGCTTACCCCGGTGCTGCGCTTGCAGAGAAACGACCTCAGGGGTCCGTACCTCGAAGCCGGGATCGGATTTCACCTGCTGTCGAAGACCTCGATCGGCGACAAGCGCTTGAGCACCGCATTCCAGTTCGGCGATCATGTGGGCGCGGGCTACCGGTTCGGGCCGAAGGCGGCGTACGACGTGAGCTACCGCTTCCAGCACCTCTCGAACGCCGGCATCAAGAAGCCCAATAACGGCATCGAATTCCACCAGATCCGCCTGCAGTATCATTTCTGATTCTGGCAAGCGGTAAGCGGTAAGCGGTAAACTACGGTTTGCGCGCGGCGCCTTCGCCGCTTACCGTTAACTGCTTACCGCTCACCGAATTCATCGTGACACAGGTTCTCGCCCGCAAGTGGCGCCCCAGAACATTTTCCGAGCTGGTCGGCCAGGAGCACGTCGTGCGGGCGCTGACCAACGCGCTGCGGCTGCAACGGCTGCATCACGCCTATCTGTTTACCGGCACGCGCGGCGTGGGCAAGACGACGCTCGCCCGCATCCTTGCCAAGGCGCTCAACTGCGAAACGGGCGTTACCGCCGAGCCGTGCGGCAAATGCGCTGCCTGTGCCGAGATCGACTCCGGACGCTTCGTTGATCTGATTGAACTCGACGCCGCGTCCAACCGCGGTATCGCCGAGATGACAACCCTGCTCGAGCAGGCTGTTTACGCACCGACGGTTGCCCGTTTCAAGGTTTATATCATTGACGAAGTTCATCAGCTTACGACACACGCGTTCAACGCAATGCTGAAGACGCTCGAGGAACCGCCGCCGCATGTGAAGTTCATTCTCGCCACGACCGATCCACAGAAGATGCCGGTGACGGTGTTGTCGCGCTGCCTGCAATTCAATCTCAAGCAGATCCCACAGCCGCAGATACGCGCTCAATTGCACAAGATTCTCGACGCAGAGGGCATGGCGTTCGAGCCGCCGGCTCTGGCGCTGCTGGCGCGGGCGGCGCAGGGCAGCCTGCGCGACAGCCTGAGCCTGCTCGACCAGGCGATCGCACATGGCGGCGGCCGGGTGGAAGAAGGCGCAGTACGGGCAATGCTCGGCGCAGTGGACCACACCTATCTTTACGCCGTGCTGAGGGCGCTCGCTGCGCACGACGGTGCGGGGCTGATCGCGGAAGCGGACCGCATGGCGGGCCGCAGCCTGTCGTTCGAGATGGCGCTGCAGGACATGGGCGTCCTCCTGCACCGTCTTGCGCTGCTCCAGACCGTTCCGGGAACGGTGGCCGACGATGACCCTGACCGCGATGTGCTCCTGGAACTGGCCGGAATGTTTGATGCCGAAGACCTGCAGCTCTATTACCAGATCGCGCTCCAGGGCCGGAATGACATCGGGCTTGCGCCGGATGATTACGCCGGGTTCACCATGACGCTGTTGCGCATGCTGGCGTTCGCGCCCGGGCCTCCGGTTGAGGGAGCGCGGCCGGCGCAAGCGGGCACATTTGCTCCCGTCCGTGCGGCTGCGCCCGCCGTTGCGGTCGAGTCAAAAAAAAACGACGATGAGGCGACGTGGGGCGAGATTGTCGAGGGACTCGGACTTTCGGGCATGGCCCGCATGCTGGCGCAGCATTGTGAACTCGTGCGGCGGGATGCGGATCGAGTCGAATTGACGATTTCGAGACTCCACGAGCGGCTGCTCGACAGGCCGTATCAGGACAAGGTTAAGGCGGCGCTGCAACAGCGGTTTGGCGCGGGCGTGCGCGTGACGATCAGCGTCGGAAACGGCAGCGGCAGTTCGCCTGCAGTGCTCGCGGATCGGGAGAAACAGCGGCGACAAGCTCAGGCGATCGCCGACATCGAGCAGGATCCCTTTGTACGCGAGCTGGTCGAGAATTTCGACGCGCGGATTGTCGAATCCACGATCAAACCCACACAGCAATAGGACAGACAATGATGAAAGGCGGATTCGCTGGTGTGCTGAAGCAGGCGCAGCAGATGCAGGAAAACATGAAGAAGGTCCAGGAACAGCTGGCAACCATGGAAGTCGAGGGCCAGGCGGGGGCCGGCATGGTGAAAGTGGTGATGACCTGCCGTCACGACGTGAAACGCGTCAGCGTCGATGCGAGCCTGCTTCAGGACGACAAGGAGATGCTCGAAGACCTGATCGCCGCGGCAGTCAATGACGCGGTGCGGCGGGTGGAAGCGACGGTGCAGGAGAAAATGTCCGCCATCACCGCGGGGATGCCGTTGCCACCGGGCTTCAAGATGCCGTTCTAGCAAGCGAAGGATGAAGGATGAATAAAAACGTGCTGCAACGGTGGCGTTTGTCCCTCCGCCTTCATCCTTCCGCCTTCATCCTTTGATGATGACTCCCTCCACCCTCGAAGAACTGATCGAAGCCCTGCGCTGTCTGCCTGGAGTGGGACCCAAGTCGGCGCAGCGCATGGCTTTCCATCTGCTTCAGCGCGATCAGCCCGGCGCCCGGCGCCTTGCCAGCGCGCTCGGTCTTGCCCTGGAGCGCATTCGCCACTGCGAAAAGTGCAACAGCTTCGCCGAAGAAGCGATATGCACTTTGTGCCGCTCGCCGCGGCGCGATCCCACGCAGCTCTGCGTGGTGGAGACGCCGGGTGATCTTCTCATGATGGAACAGGCGCAGTGTTTTCAGGGCCTGTACTTCGTGCTGATGGGAACGCTCTCACCGCTTGACGGCGTCGGCCCCAAGGAGATCCACCTCGACCGTCTGATCCGGCGCGCCGCCGACGGCGTCGTACGCGAGGTGATCCTTGCCACCAACTTTACGGTCGAGGGGGACGCCACCGCACACTACGTTGGCGAACTGCTGCGCGAACAAGGCTTGAAGGTGAGCCGCATTGCGCGCGGCCTCCCGGTGGGCGGCGAGCTCGAGCATGTGGACAGCGGCACGCTCGCCCAGGCGGTGCTCGAAAGACGTGAAGTCTGACCGGGGCGTAGCCCTCAAATCGAGGCGGTAGTGAAGTCCGTTCCCAGATCTCCTCCGGCGGAGAATTCGCAGAAACTGCATAAAGTGCTGGCGCAGGCCGGGCTGGGTTCACGGCGTACCATGGAGCAGTGGATAATCAGCGGGCGGGTGACGGTGAACGGTGTTGTCGCCGGCATCGGCACCCGCGTCAGCCCGCATGACCTCATCAGGGTGGGCCGCCGGGTGGTGCGTTGGGCGGTGCAGCAGCGCTTGCCGAGGGTGGTGGTCTATCACAAGCCGGAAGGTGAGGTCGTTTCGCGCGATGACCCGGAGAGCCGGCCCACGGTATTTGCCAAGTTACCCAAGGTGCGGGGCGCGAAATGGGTGGCGGTGGGGCGGCTCGACTACAACACCTGCGGCTTGCTGATTTTCACCACTTCCGGAGAACTCGCGAATCGCCTGATGCACCCGCGCTTCGCAGTGGAACGGGAGTACGCGGTGCGCATCCTCGGGCAATTGAAACCCGACCAGGTGGCACGGCTCACCGGCGGGGTCGCGCTCGATGATGGCCCCGCTCGCTGCATCGCCATCGAAGACGAAGGCGGCGAAGGCGCCAATCACTGGTATCGGGTGGTGCTGGCCGAAGGCCGCAACCGCATCGTGCGGCGCATGTTCAACGCGCTGGGGATGACGGTGAGCCGCCTGATGCGGGTGCGCTTCGGCAGCATCAGGCTGCCGCCGCGCCTTAAACGTGGTCAGCTGAGCGAGCTGGCGCCGGGGGATGTCAAACAGCTCCTGCGCTCGCTCAGCCTGCCGGCAGGCTGAACCCCGGCAGCTCTTCCCGGTAGATCAGGAACACGCAGTCGTCCCCGCCGCTGGTGTGGGGCCAGGTGAACGCAGTCCGCGGAAAGGCGCGCTCGACCCGGGCGCGATTGTGCCCGACTTCCACCACCAGCAATCCGCCGGAATTGAGGTGGGAAGCGGCATGGCACAGGATGGCCCGGGTGACATCGAGACCATCGTTGCCTCCGGCCAGCGCAAGCCGCGGTTCCCAGCGGTATTCTTGCGGCAGGCGGCGCATGGAGGCCGTCCGGACATAGGGCGGATTGGAAACGATCAGGTCATAGCGCCGGCCGGTGAGCGCGGCAAAGAGGTCCGACCGGATGAGCCGAACGCGGTCTTGCAGGGCGTAGCCGGCCACGTTGCGCCGTGCAACCTTGAGCGCATCGCGCGAAACGTCGGCGGCATCGATCCGCGCGCGCGGAAAGCTCGACGCGAGCATGACGGCGAGGCAACCCGAGCCGGTGCACAGATCGAGGGCCGACTTGATCCGCGCGGGACGCACAATCCACGGCGCAAGATCATGGTGCAGCAACTCGGCAATATACGAACGCGGTACGATGACACGTTCGTCGACGTGGAAGCGGAAGTCGCCGAGCCAGGCTTCACCGGTGAGATAAGCGGCCGGCTTGCGCTCTTTGATGCGGCGTTCGAAAAGCGCGAGTACCTTCTCGATCTTGCCCGGGGTCGGCCGTCGATCCAGATGCGGCGCGAGCTGATCGGGCGGTAACCCCAGCGCGTGGAGCGTGAGGTACGCGGCTTCATCGAACGCGTTGACCGTCCCGTGCCCGAACGCGAGGCGCATCGCTTTGAAACGCCGCGCGCCGTAGCGTACGAGATCGCCGACCGTCCGCGGTTGCGCGCCCGTGCGGTGGAGACGGGAGGACCGTTTCGTCAAAACCGTCGGTTCACCGGGCGCGAGGTGTGTTCCGACGCAATCACGTCACGGTGAGGGACTGCTATCCGAGTGCGTCCAGGTTGAGCTTGATGTTCGACAGGTCGTCCGGCCGCATCGTCGTCACCTCTTCCTCCGTGGGCGGTTTCGTCGGGCCCTTGGCGTTGTTGATGAGCCAGTGCAGGTTGGTCGGCGAGTCGGAATACGCCAGCGCTTCGTCCAGCGTGATCTTGCCGGAGCTGTAGAGGTAGAACAGCGCCTGCTCGAAGGTCTGTGAACCGGGCGCAAGGCTCTGGTCGATGGCTTCCTTGATCTGGCCGATTTCGCCGTCCTTGATCAACTCCTGGATGTGCTTGGTGTTGAGCAGGATCTCGACTGCCGGCATGCGCCCGCCATCGACGGTGCGCACCAGGCGTTGCGAGATGATGCAGCGCAAGGAGATCGACAGGTCGGCGAGCAGCGCCTCGCGCCCCTCGCGCGGGAAGAAGTTGAGGATGCGGTTCAACGCGTTGTAGCTGTTGTTGGCGTGCAGCGTGGACATGCACAGATGGCCGGTCTGGGCAAAGAGCAACGCGCTTTGCAGCGTCGGACGGTCGCGGATCTCACCGATCATCAGCAGGTCGGGCGCCTCGCGCATGGCACTGATGAGCGCGTTGTCGTAGGTGTAAGTGTCGACGCGCACCTCGCGCTGATTGACGATCGACTTCTTGTGCTTGAAGATGAACTCGATCGGGTCCTCGATCGTGAGGATATGGCCGGTCTTGATGGTGTTGCGGTAATCGATCATGGACGCCATCGTGGTCGATTTGCCCGACCCGGTGGACCCCACCACCAGGATCAGGCCGAGCTTTTCCATGATCACCTGCCGGAGTATCGGCGGCAGCCCGAGCGCCTCGAACGCCGGCACATCCGGCTTCACGAAGCGGATCACCATCGCCGCGCTGTTTCGCTGGTGGAAGATATTGATGCGGAAGTTGCCGGTCTCGGCTTCGGCCTTGGCGAAATTCATCTCGTGGCGGGTTTCGAACTCCTTGATCTGGTTATCGGTCATCAACTCATAGCAGATGGTCTTCACCTGTTCCGGGTCGAGCGCCTGGTTGTTGATGGGCATCACCACGCCGTTGATCTTGATCTGGATCGGCGCACCGGCCGTGAAAAACAGGTCGGACGCCTGTTTTTCGGCCATCAGCTTGAAAAGCGGTGTCACGAACATGACCGTTCCCTCCGCGTGTAATGGTTATTGCCCGGCCCGCGGCCGCGGGTATCACGCGTCGGCCGCGACAGCTACCCGCCTGGCGCCACCGGATATTGTGCCAAGTCCCAGCAGGGTTGCCTAGCACAATAAACGCTCACCTGGACGCCTAATCACTGCGCAATAGCTCGTTGATGCTGGTCTTGGCGCGCGTCTTGGCGTCGACTTGTTTGACGATTACGGCGCAATACAGGCTGCAGCTGCCATCGGCGGCCGGCAACGAGCCCGAAACGACGACCGATCCGGCGGGCACGCGGCCATAAAGGATCTCCCCGCTCTGGCGGTGGAAGATCTTGGTGCTCGTCCCGATGAAAACGCCCATCGATATCACGGCGCCTTCCTCCACGATCACCCCTTCGACGATCTCCGAGCGCGCCCCGATGAAGCAGTTGTCCTCGATGATGGTGGGATTGGCCTGCAGCGGCTCCAGCACGCCGCCGATGCCCACGCCGCCGGAGAGATGCACATTCTTCCCGATCTGGGCGCACGAGCCGACCGTCGCCCACGTGTCGACCATGGCGCCTTCGTCGACATAGGCGCCGATGTTTACAAAGGAAGGCATCAGCACCACGTTCTTTGCGATGTAGGCACCCCTGCGGACCGCAGCCGGAGGAACGACGCGGAAACCGCCACGCTGGAAAGCGTCGCTGGTGTAGTCGGCGAATTTGGACGGCACCTTGTCGTAGTATCTGCTGTAGCCGTCCTTGATCACCGCATTGTCCTGCAGGCGGAACGACAGCAGCACGGCCTTTTTCACCCACTGATGCGTGACCCATTTGCCGGCGTTTTTTTCCGCGACGCGAAGGCGGCCCTGATCGAGCAGGCCTATGGTTTCGTTCACGGCCTGCTTGAGGCGTGCGTCGGCGCTGGCCGGAGAAAGTGATGCGCGCTGCTCCCAGGCGTTTTCGATGGCGGTTTGCAATTGCTGCATGCGGGGTTCCTTGAAAATCAAAGGTGGGAAACGAAATCGCGTATGCGCCGTGCGGCTTCAGCGCATTCCTCGGTGGACGCGACCAGGGCGATCCGCACGCGGTCGCGGCCGGGATTGACGCCGCGGGCTTCGCGGGCAAGATAGCTGCCTGGCAGCACCGATACGGCCTGCTCCTGGTAGAGGCGCCGGGTGAATTCGGTATCGCTGGCCGGTGTGGGCAGCCACAGGTAAAACGCGGCGGCGGGCATTTCGACGCGCATGACCGGCTTCAGTATGGCGAGCGCGGTAGCGAATTTTTCCCGGTAAAGACGCCGGTTTTCGCGGACGTGCGCCTCGTCCTTCCAGGCGGCAATGCTCGCCAGCTGAACCGGCGGGCTCATCGCGCACCCGTGATAGGTGCGGTAGAGCAGGAATTTTTTCAGGATCTGCGCATCGCCGGCGACAAACCCGGAACGCATGCCGGGCACATTGGAGCGCTTCGACAGGCTCGAGAATACGACGAGGTTCGGAAATCCGGTGCGCCCGAAGTGCCGGGCCGCCTCCAACGCCCCGAGCGAGGGGCGAGCTTCATCAAAATAGATCTCGGAATAGCACTCATCGGCCGCGATGATGAAGCCGTAGCGATCGGACAGTGCAAACAGCTCTTCCCATTCGGCCAATGTCATGACGTGGCCGGTTGGATTGCCGGGGGAGCACACATAGATGAGCTGCGTGCGTTGCCAGATAGCGGCCGGCAAGTCACGGAAATTGAAGGCGTAGCCGCTTGCCGTCACATTGTTCAGGAAGTGCGGGGTTGCCTGCGCCAGCAGCGCCGCGCCTTCGTAGATCTGGTAGAACGGGTTCGGGCAGACCACGACCGCGTCGGGCCGCGTTGGATCGATGACGGCCTGGGCGAACGCGAACAACGCTTCCCGGCTGCCGTTGACCGGGATGACCTGACTGTGCGGATCGACGGCGGTGAGACCGTAGCGCCGCTGGAGCCACTCGGCGATCGCAAGACGCAGCGCCTCACCGCCGAGCGTGGGCGGATAGCTGGCAAGACCGTCGAGATGGTCAGCAAGCGTGCGTTTGATGAATTCCGGAGTCGGGTGCTTGGGCTCTCCGATGTGGAGTGCGATCGGCTTGACATCGGGGTTGCGTGCCGTGCCATCGAGCAGCGCACCGAGTTTCTGGAACGGATAACTCTGCAGTCGGTCGAGATTCGGATTCACGTCGGATTTTGCCTTGCCAGGGTGCAATGCCCGTTGGGCGCAGTGCCGGTGCGGACTCGAGCACGGAGAATCATAGAGATGTTCGTCGGGTGTCGCGGGGGCGCGCCGTTCAACGGGTGCTGGAAGCGGACGGCAACGCACCGAGGTCCAAACCCGGCGCCGGTGTCCAGCCGGGCGTCGCGTGCTCCGCGACGACAGTAGTGAAAATCCCGCCGCGCACATGAAAGCGCGCCGTCAGCCGCATGAAGCGCGGCCGGGTTGCCTTGACCAGATCGTCCAGAATGCGGTTCGTGACGGCTTCGTGAAATGCGCCCTCGTCGCGGTACGACCAGATGTAGAGCTTGAGGCTTTTCAGCTCCACGCACAGCCGGTCTGGAACGTAATCGAGGACGAGCGTGGCGAAGTCAGGCTGGCCGGTTTTCGGACACAGGCAAGTAAATTCCGGTATTTCCATGTGAATCCGGTAATCGCGCCGGGGCGTCGGGTTGGCGAACGTGTGCAGCCGCCTGCTCGGTTTGGTCGGCATAGGTTCTAGCGTAACGGTGCAAATCGGTTAAAATGACCAGCTGATTTCGCTCGAATTATAACCTTACCGACAACAGCAGAAAAAATTGCGCCTCACTCAGATCAACCTCGCCGGCTTCAAGTCATTCGTAGATCCCACCCGTATTCCCGTCCCCGGACAGCTGGTCGGCGTCGTTGGCCCCAACGGCTGCGGCAAGTCGAATGTGATCGACGCCGTGCGCTGGGTGCTCGGAGAGACCTCCGCGCGCCATTTGCGCGGCGAGACCATGCAGGACGTGTTGTTCAACGGCTCGGGCGAGCGCAAGCCGGTCAATCGCGCGAGCGTTGAACTCATTTTCGACAACAGTCTCGGCAAGGCGGCGGGCCAGTGGTCGAAGTATGCCGAAATCTCGATCAAGCGGGTATTGCAGCGCGACGGCGATTCATCCTATTACATCAACAACATTCATGTGCGCAGGCGGGACGTCGCCGATATCTTTCTCGGGACCGGCCTGGGCAGCCGCGCCTACGCGATCATCGAGCAGGGCATGATTTCACGCGTGATCGAAGCCAAGCCCGAGGAGCTGCGCGTTTTCCTGGAGGAGGCCGCCGGGGTTTCGAAGTACCGTGAGCGCCGGCGCGAGACCGAACTGAGACTCAAAGATACGCGCGAAAACCTGCTGCGCGTCGACGATATCCGCCAGGAACTCGACAAGCAGATCGAGCACCTGCAGACCCAGGCGGAGGTCGCCCGGCGTTACCATGCGTTGCACGGCGAGTTGCAGACGACGCAAAGCCTCCTGTGGCTCACCAGGAAACAGGAAGCGGCGGCAAGTCGCAACCGCTATGCCAGGGAAATCGAGCGACTCGGCATTGAGCTCGAGGCCGAGACTGCGAAGCTGCGGGAAGCCGAAAAACGTCTGGAGGAGATGCGCTCGCAGCATTACCGGGCGAGTGATGAGATGCACGCCGCGCAGGGCGCGCTCTACGAGGCGAACGCGGAAGTCGCCCGGCTCGAGCAGCAGATCGCGCACGTGCGCGACAGCCGGAACCGCATCGAACACCAGCTGGCCACGGTGCGTTCACAACTCGAACACAACGAGTCGCAGCTTGCGGCGGCGCACGGCAGCCTGGGTGAATGGCGCAGTGAAAAGTCACGGGCCGAAGAACAGGTCGCAGGGCGTGCCGCGCTGGTCGCCCAGGAAGGCGAAAAGCTGCCGGTGGCGGAAGAAACCTATCGCGCAACCAACACTCGCCGCGACGAACTGCAGCGCAGCCTGGCCGGCGCCGAGCAGGCATTGCAGGTCGAACAGACGAAACTCGCCCATGCCGAGCGCCTGCTCGAACAACTGGCGCAGCGTGGAGAGCGTCTGCTGGAAGAACAGGCTTCGCTGCAGGGGCCGGATGCGGCGGCGATGGACAGCCTGCGGCAGGAAATGCAGGCGCTCGAGCAGGCCCTGCACGAGCAGCGCGCGACGCTTGCGCAGAAGGAGCGCCTGGTGCCGCAGCTCGAGGAGGATCTGCGCGGCAAGAACGATGCGCTCGATGCCGCCACGCAATGCCTGACCGGCATCGAAGCGCGAAT
Organism: Betaproteobacteria bacterium; assembly: GCA_016202565.1. GTDB lineage: Bacteria > Pseudomonadota > Gammaproteobacteria > Burkholderiales > SG8-41 > DSOT01. The sequence continues at coordinate 10,983 of JACQOK010000121.1, forward strand.
TCACGCGCTGCAGCAGCTGCAGGACCGCCTCGCGCGAGGCGCGCAGATGGAGGCATGGCTTGCTGCGCGCGAGCTCGACCGGGCGCCGCGGCTATGGCAGGGGATCACGATCGAGGCCGGCTGGGAAGACGCACTGGAAGCCGTGCTGCGCGAGCGGCTGAACGGGATTGCGCTCGACAGCATCGAGCAATGTGCCGCGTGGCTCGGTGATGCGCCGCCCGGCAAGATGACCGTCGTCGGTGCCGGTGACGCGGACGTCGCAGCGGCTCACGATGCCGTAACGGGTTGTGAACCGTTGGTACGCCACGTCACCTGCCGGGACAGCCGGCTGCGGGCCGTTCTCGCGGAATGGTTGCACGACGTATTCGTTGTGGTCGATGCCGCCGCCGGAATGAGTCTGCGGGAGCGGTTACCGCTCGGCGCGTTGCTGGTTACCCGCGAAGGCCATGCGTTCACGCGCCACAGCGTGAGTTTCCACGCGCCCGATTCCGAATTGCACGGCGTGCTCTCGCGGCAGCGCGAAATCGAGCAGTTGCAGGAGACAATCGGCCGCGACCAGGCACAGCAGGTCGAACTCAAAGCCGCCGCCGCCGCCGCTGAGCGCGAGATCGAACAGCGCAAGGCCGAATCGGGCGCGCTGCGCCAGGCCATCGACGCGACGCAGCTACGCCATCACAGCCTGCAGATTGAAGCTTTGCGGCTGTCGGAACAAGCGCAGCGCCTGACCCAGCGGGGGGAGCAGGTTAGCGCGGAGTTGGAGGAAATCGCCGGGCAGACGGCGACCGAGACCGGCCATAAGGAGGCGGCCGCCGCCAACCTCGAGCGGCTGACGCGGGAAGCCGGGGAGTTCAGGGCGCAGTTGGACTTGGCGACCGACCTTTATCGGCGCGCCGAGGCGGTGCTTGAGCTGCAGCGCGCCGCCTTGCAGGAGGCGCAGCGCGAACATCAGGAAGCGTCATTTAGATTAAGGACATCAGAGAGTAAGATCAGTGAGATAGAAAGTTCAATTAATGTATTGTCTGAGAATATTTCCAGTCTCGGCGAAGCGCTCACGGCACTGCAATCCGAACTCGCGGGCTACGACGAAAAGCCGTGGCAGGAGCAACTGCAGCAGGCGCTTTCCAGACGCAGCGAGCGGACGCAAGCCTTGGCGCACGCGCGAGATGGACTCGAGGGGATGGAGTCGCAGCTGAAGGAGGTCGAGCAGGAGCGGCTGGCATGCGAACAAAAACTCGATCCGTTGCGTGGGCGCATCGGCGAAATCAGGCTGAAGGAACAGGAGGCGCGGCTGGTCGAAGACCAGTTCACGCAACAGCTGGCACAGGCCGGGGCACGCGAGGAGGAGCTCAGGGCGTTGCTGGAGAAGGGCACCCGGTCCGGCGCGCTGCAGGGCGAAATCAACCGGCTGACCGAAGAGATCAAGGGGCTGGGCGCAGTCAACCTCGCCGCGCTCGAGGAATTGCAGACGGCGCAGGAACGCAAGAATTATCTGGATGCGCAGTCGCGGGACCTGAGCGAGGCGATGACCACCCTCGAGGATGCGATTCGGCGCATCGACCGGGAAACGCGCGAGCGGCTGCAACAGACCTTCGACGAGGTGAACGGGCACTTTGGACAGATGTTTCCGGCGCTGTTCGGCGGCGGGGTCGCCAGACTGGTGTTGAGCGGCGAGGAGATCCTCGACAGCGGCGTCCAGGTGATCGCTCAGCCACCGGGGAAGAAGAACACGACCATTCATCTGTTATCCGGCGGCGAAAAGGCGCTCACGGCACTCGCCCTGGTATTCTCGATATTTCAGCTCAACCCCGCGCCGTTCTGCCTCCTTGACGAGGTTGATGCGCCACTCGATGATCACAACACGGAACGCTTCTGCGACCTGGTCAGGAAAATGTCCGAACAATCGCAATTCCTGTTCATCAGCCACAACAAGATCACCATGGAGATCGCCCATCAGCTCCTTGGCATTACGATGCAGGAGCCCGGCGTCTCGCGGGTGGTGGCGGTCGATATCGAGGAGGCCATGAAACTCACCGAAGAAGCGGTCGCCTGATAGAGAGCTGCCTGTTATGAGCGACTTGCAGATAAGCCTGCTGATCATCGGCGCGGTGGTGGTGGGTGGGGTTTATCTGTTCAACTGGGCTCAGGAACGCAAGTTCCGCCGCAAGCTCGGTCAGGCATTCGATGTGGAGCGCGACGATGTCCTGCTCGGCACGGCCGCGAAGCGTGGCGGGCGGGTGGAGCCGCAGATGTCGTGGGCGGACGCGACAGCCGCCTCCCAGGCCGTCACGGACGAGGCGGAGCCCGCAATGGCGTCGGCGGCGCACGAGCCGGCCCCGGAGCCGGCGTTTGATGCCGCGATCGAGTATGTGGCCGGGATCGAGAGGGCGGCGCCGATTCCCGAGGCTGCGATCGACGAACTCCTCACCCGAACAGCGGCGTGCGGCAAACCGTGCCGCGTTGCCGGCCTGCGGGTGGAGACCGGCCAGTGGGAAGAGCTGGCCCGCGCCGGAGGGGATCACTACGCCGCGCTCGCCTTGGCGCTCCAGCTGGTTAACCGGACCGGGCCGGTTAACGCGGCGCAGCTGGCGATGTTCTGCGATGCCATACGAAATTCCGCCAGCAAGATCTCTGCGGTTGCGAGCTGCCCCGACACGCAGGCGGCGCTCAAGGCGGCACGCGAACTCGATGAGTTTTGCGCCGAGGTCGATGTGGCCATCGGTGTCAATATCATCGCCATGGACGGTCAGACATTTCCGGGCACCCGGATTCGCACCCTGGCCGAATCCGCCGGCTTCAAGCTCGAGCCCGACGGCCTGTTCCATTTTCGCAACGAGCAGCGGCAGACGTTGTTTACGCTCGACAATCATGAGCCCGCGCCCTTCCTTCCCGAACAGATCAACAGCCTGTCCACCAGCGGTATAACGCTGCTGCTTGATGTGCCGCGCGTCGTCGACGGTCCGGCCGTGCTCGATCGTATGTTCGACGTCGGCCGCAATCTGGCGCAGGCGCTCGGCGGCCGGCTGGTCGACGACAATCGGGTCGTGCTCAATGAAGCCGGCATCGCCCGCATCCGGCAGCAGCTTGGCGAGATTTGTTCCAGAATGGAGGCGTTTGGCATCAGTGCCGGCGGGGCGCGTGCCCTGCGTCTTTTTTCATGACGGTCGCGCCGGATATCGAAAAGCGCGTCAAGCGGTTGCGCGAGGAAATTGAGCGGCACAACTACCAGTATTACGCACTGGATGATCCGCTGATTTCCGACGCGGAATACGATCGGTTGTTCCGCGAGCTGCGGGAGCTCGAGGCGCGTCATCCGGCACTCATCACCCCCGATTCTCCAACGCAGCGGGTCGGCGCGACGCCGCTCGCCGAGTTCTCGGAAGTGAAGCATGGCATGCCGATGCTCTCGCTCAATAATGCATTCGATGCGGAGGAGGTCACGGCCTTCGATCGCCGGGTGCGGGAGGCGCTGGGCCTGGATCGGGTCGAATACAGCGCCGAGCCCAAATTCGACGGTCTGGCCGTGAGCCTCACGTATGAGCACGGCATCCTGGTGCAAGGCGCAACCCGCGGCGATGGCTATGCGGGCGAGGATGTCACCGCCAATCTGCGCACCATAAGGGCCATTCCCCTGAAGCTCAGCGGGGGTCGTCCGCCCGCCCGGGTCGAGGTGCGCGGCGAAGTGCTGATGCGCAAGGCCGACTTCGAGCAACTGAACCGCGCTCAGCGCGACAAGGGCGAGAAGCCGTTCGTCAATCCGCGCAACGCCGCGGCCGGGGCACTGCGCCAGCTCGATTCGCGCATCACCGCTTCGCGGCGCCTCTACTTTGTTGCCTACGGGCTGGGCGCCGCGGAAGGCACGCCGCGCTTGCGCAAGCAAAGCGAAATGCTCGACTATCTGGAGGAGAAACGCTTCCCGGTGGCCCGGGAGCGCAAGATCGTGCGGGGATTGGACGGGCTGCTCGGCTATTACGAGACCATAGAGAGAAGGCGCCTCCAGCTGCCCTATGAGATCGACGGTGTGGTGTACAAGGTCAATGACCTGGCGGCCCAGGAAGAACTGGGGTTTGTAGCGCGCGCGCCACGCTATGCGGTTGCCCATAAGTTCCCGGCGCAGGAGGCTCAAACCGTGGTCGAGGCGATCGAAGTGCAGGTCGGCAGGACCGGCGCGCTGACCCCGGTGGCGCGACTTAAGCCGGTGTTCGTCGGCGGCGTGACCGTAACCAATGCGACGCTCCACAACGAAGACGAAATTCGCCGCAAGGATATCCGCGTGGGGGATGCGGTGCTGGTGCGGCGGGCCGGGGACGTGATTCCCGAAGTCGTGCGCGTGCTCGCGGAGAAGCGGCCGGCACACGCCCGCAGGTTCACCATGCCGATGCACTGCCCGGTATGCAGCTCGGCGGTGAAGAAACTGGAAGGTGAAGCGGTGGCGCGTTGCACTGCGGGGCTCTATTGCCCCGCTCAACGCAAGCAGGCGCTCCTGCATTTCGCTTCGCGCCGCGCGATGGACATCGAAGGCCTGGGTGAGAAGCTGGTCGACCAGCTCGTCGACAACGACATCGTCAAGACGCCGGCCGACGTCTACAAGCTCGGCACCGGCGCCCTGGCCGGGCTCGAACGCATGGCGGAAAAATCCGCGAGCAACGTCATCGCCGCGATCGAGCGAAGCAAGCGCACGACGCTGGCGCGCTTCATTTACGCGCTTGGCATCCGCAACGTCGGCGAGACCACGGCCGGTGATCTGGCGCGACACTTCGGAAGCATTGAGGACATCAGTTCAGCGAATGTTGAGACGTTGCAGCAGGTGCCTGCGATCGGACCGGTGGTGGCGCAGAGCATCGCCCAATTTTTCGCGGAGCCCCATAACCGGGAGGTGATCGGGCATCTGTTGGCGGCGGGCGTCAGTTTCGAGCGCACGCCGCGCGCGGCAACGAAGTCGAGCAAGCTTGACGGGAAAAGTTTCGTGCTTACCGGCACCCTGCCCAACCTGGCACGCGAGGAGGCCACGCAGCGGATCGAAGCACATGGCGGGCGCGTCACCGGCAGCGTATCGAAAAAGACCGACTACGTGGTGGTCGGCGCCGATCCCGGCAGCAAGTATGACAAAGCGGTCGAACTCGGCATCACGGTCCTGGACGAAGAGCAATTGCTGGAACTATTGAAGAAATAACCTACCGAAGGAATAGCGGATGGCAGGTACATGGGCAAAGTGACCAAAGCGGTGTTTCCCGTCGCGGGCATGGGCACGCGTTTCCTGCCGGCGACGAAGGCGAGTCCCAAGGAGATGATGCCGGTGGTCGACAAGCCGCTGATCCAGTATGCGGTGGAAGAGGCCGTTGCCGCAGGCGTCACCGAAATGATTTTTGTCACCGGGCGCAACAAGCGCCCGATCGAGGATCATTTCGACAAGGCGTTCGAACTCGAGGCTGAGCTGGAACAGCGCGGCAGGAAGCGGCTGCTGCAGATGGTGCGCAACATCATTCCGCGCCGCGTATCGTGCGTCTATCTGCGGCAGCCGCAGGCGCTCGGACTGGGGCACGCGATCCTGTGCGCGGAGTCAGTGGTCGGCAACGTGCCGTTTGCCGTGGTGCTGGCCGATGATCTGATCGATGGCGAGCCGCCCGTGCTCCGGCAAATGGCAGAAGTATTCGAGCGTCACGCGTGCTCGGTCATTGCGGTGCAGAAAGTGGCGCGCAGTGAAACGCGGCAGTATGGCATCGTCAAGCTGGACGGCAGCACCCGCGCGCCGCACCGCATCGCGGGAATGGTGGAAAAGCCTGCACCGAGCGCGGCGCCGTCCACGCTGGGCGTGGTCGGCCGCTACATTCTGACACCGCGCATCTTTCATCACCTGCGGCGCATCAAGCCCGGAACGGGTGGCGAGATCCAGCTCACCGACGGCATCGCCGGGCTGCTTACGGAGGAAGACGTGTTGGCCTATGAATTCGCCGGCATCCGCTATGATTGCGGCAGCAAACTCGGCTATCTCAAGGCGAATCTGGCCTACGCGCTCAAGCACCCCGAAGTGGCGGCGGAGCTGCGCAAGTATATGAAAACTGTAGTTTCTCGCTTCGATCGTTGAGGTGCCAGGACCGGTCACGCGGCGTATCGATGCGTGCTAATATTCTGCCTGGCGCAGCAGAGGACGGTTCCAATGCCGGGAAAGCTCATGATCGTGATGGTGAATACCGACCCCAACAACGGCTCGGAACTCGGTGCCCCGTTTTTCCAGGCGACCGTCGCGGCGGCGATGGATTATGAGGTCGAGGTCATTCTCACGGCGCGCGCGGGCGAGCTTGCAAAAAAAGGGGTGGCGGAAAAACTCTACGTCAAGGAGGGCTCCCCCAAAAGCGTGTACGATTTCATCCGGGACGCCCATGAAGCCGGTGTGCGCTTCAAGGTGTGTACGCCGACGCTCGACCTCTGGGGCAACGATCTGATTCCCGAAATCGAGGAAACCGTCGGCGGCGCCTACGTCATCCAACAGGCGATGGATGACAACGTCGTCACGTTTACCTATTGAGTGAAGCTTCCCGCCGACCAAGCCTGGGAAATTCTCAACTCGGCGGAGCAGCTCTGTTCCGTCAGCATGGTCTCTGAAGCGGTCGAGCGCATTGCGCAGGAGATAAGCCGCAAGCTTCGGGACCGCAATCCGCTGGTGCTGGGCGTCATGCGCGGCAGCGTGGTATTTGCCGGGCGGCTGCTTCCTCTGCTCCGATTCCCGCTCGAGTTCGACTATCTGGATGTCACGCGCTATGGCGATACCACCCGCGGCGGCTCCATCAACTGGAAAGTGAGCCCCGGGACTGCGGTCGCCGGCAGAGTGGTCCTGGTCGTCGATGATATACTCGACCAGGGACACACGCTGGCAGCGATCCGCGGCAAAATGCTGGAGGCGGGCGCGCAGGAGTTCTACAGCGCGGTATTCGCTGACAAGGACATCGGGCGCGCGAAGCCCGTTACCGCCGATTTCATCGGTGTCAGACTTCCCAACCGCTACGTGTTTGGCTTTGGCATGGACGTAAGAGGCGTCTGGCGCAATCTTCCCGCGATATACGCTCTCAAAGAGGATCAAGGATCAGGGATCGGGGATCAGGGATCGAGGATTGAGGATCGAGGATCGAGAGACAAAGCGTGATCTGTTCGTGTAGCGAAGCGTGCTGTGCTGTGTTTTACTCCATCCTCCATCCTCAATCCTGAACTTATGCTGGCAATCATCGGCGGCAGCGGGCTGACGCGCCTCGCCAATCTGGACGTGCAGCGCCGCCAGGTGGTGCGCACCCCCTACGGCGAACCGTCGGGCGCGCTGACCTTCGGTACGATTCAGGGGCGAGAGGTGATATTTCTCGCCCGCCATGGCTACGGTCATACCATCCCGCCGCACGAGGTGAACTACCGTGCCAACATCTGGGCGCTCCATTCAAAGCATGTGCGCGACATCGTGTCCGTCGCTGCGGTCGGGGGCATCCACGCCGATCTCACACCGGGAACGCTGGCCGTGCCGGACCAGATCATCGACTATACCCATGGCCGCAAGTTCACCTTCTTGAGCAGTACCGACCACAGCGTCACGCACGTGGATTTCACTTTTCCCTATTGCGAATCGCTGCGGCAGCGACTGCTCAATGCCGCCGCAGAAGCCGCAGAGCGGATCGTTGCCGGTGGCACCTATGCCGCGACCCAGGGGCCGCGCCTGGAAACGGCGGCGGAGATCAACCGCCTTGAGCGCGACGGTGCCGACATGGTGGGGATGACCGGCATGCCGGAAGCCGCGCTCGCCCGCGAAATGGGCCTGTGTTATGCGGCGATCGCCGTAGTCGTCAACTACGCCGCGGGCCGCGGCGGCAGCGCGCAGGGCATCCGCCTTGCAGACATCACTGCAGTATCACAGGAGGCCATGGCCCGGGTGCGCAACATTCTTGATCGGTTGGTGGTGCACGATGACGACTAGAACCGTGCTCAGGATGGGCGACCCGCGCCTGCTTGAGCAGGCGCAGCCGGTCGCGGAACTGGATACTGCGGAACTGCACGAACTGATTGCCGACATGCAGGACACGATGGCAGCACTCAACGGGGCCGGGCTCGCCGCGCCGCAGATAGGCGTCGGGCTCCAGGTTGTGATCTTCGGGGTGGATCACAATCCGCGTTATCCTGACGTGGAGCCGGTGCCTCGAACCGTCCTCATCAATCCGCAACTGACGGTACTGGGCGAAGAAATGGAAGAGGGGTGGGAAGGCTGTCTCTCCGTTCCCGGGATGCGGGGGCTGGTGCCGCGCCACAAAACCGTGCGCTATCGCGGCTTCGACCAGCATGGAAACTCCGTCGACCGCACCGTAACTGGCTTTCATGCGCGCGTGGTGCAGCACGAATGCGACCATCTTGCCGGGATTCTCTATCCGATGCGCATCCGCGACCTGCGCAATTTCGGATTCATTGAAGAGCTGTTCCCCGGCCAGGACATCGTTGCCGACTGATCCATGAAAGATCAGGTCCGCAGCTGCTCCAGCAGCTCGCGTTCGAACCTGACCACGGTCTTCGGATCATACAGCGCGGCGCCGGTGATCAGAAAAGTGTCCTCGGCGCGTGATCCAAGGGTGTTGATCATCGCGGTGTGCAGGTTTATGTCGTAGACGGTGAGCACCCGCGCAATGCGCGAGAGCAGACCCGGGCGATCGCCGGCGATGACCGAGAGCACCCGGTAGACGCCTTTATCGTCGGGCTGAATGTTGACCTCCGACGAAATCGGGAAATGTCGCAGCTGCCGGCTGAGCCGGGGCTTCGTGAGCGGCGGCAACGGCGCCTTGTGGAGCAGACGCTGGCCGAGCTCGTACTCGATGTAGCTGATGAGATCGCGGTACTGCGGCCGCCGGTTGTTGGGGTCATGCACCTGGAAGCTGTCCAGGGCATGGCCGTGGCGCGTAGTGTAGATCTTGGCTTCGAAGATGTCGTAGCTGATGCTCTCGAAAAAGCTGCAGATCCGCGCAAACAGCAGCTTCTGGTCCGGTACGTAGACCATCACCTGCAATCCTTCACCGGCCGGCGACAGGCGCGCCTTGATTATGGGCTTCGGGCTGTTGACGCGGTAATAAAGCAGGCGCGTGTGCCAGGCAATTTCCTGCGGGTCATGCCGCAGGAAATAGGACATGTCGAGCTGTGACCACAGTTTTTCATGGGCGTGCTCGGGCAACGCATAGAGCCGCAACTTGGCGAGCGCCTCTTCCTGCCGTGCCTGCAGGCTGCTCTCCAGGCTGACCCGGTGGCCGGCGAGGAGTCGCCGCGTCGCGTGAAACAGGTCTTCGAGCAGCTTGGCTTTCCACGCATTCCATACCTTCGGGCTGGTGCCGCGGATGTCGGCAACGGTGAGCAGATACAGCGCGATCAGCCGGCGTTCTTCGCCCACCCTTCGGGCGAATGCGCGGATAACATCCGGATCGGTGAGGTCCTGCTTTTGCGCGGTGATCGACATGACGAGGTGATGCTCCACCAGCCAGGCGACAAGATCGGTGTCTTCGCGCGACAGACCGTGCGCCCGGCAAAAGCGCCGGGCTTCGATCTTGCCGAGCTGCGAATGATCACCCCCGCGTCCCTTGGCGATGTCATGGAACAGCGCTGCCAGATAGAGCGCTTCCGGCCGTGCGAAGTCGCTCATCAGGCGGCTGCAGAGCGGAAATTCGTGAGCGAGTTCCGGGATGGAAAACCGCCGCAGGTTGCGGATGACACGCAGGATGTGCTCGTCCACGGTGTAGACGTGGTAGAGATCGTGCTGCATCTGGCCGACGATGCGGCCGAAAGCGGGCAGATAGCGCCCCAGGATGCCGTATTGATTCATCCGGCGCAGCGCGCGTTCCACATGCGACGGGCTCTTCAGTATCTGGATGAAAAGCTCCCGGTTGACGGGATCGCGGCGAAAGGCCGGATCGATCCGGCGGCGCGCGCGCCACAGCGCCCGCAGCGTCGTCGCGGCCACGCCCTTCAGCTCGTGATGATGCTGCAGAAGCCGGAAACTCTCCAGCAGCGCGCTCGGCTCGCGCTCAAACAACTGTTCATCACGGGCCTCGAGCAGTTCGCCGCGCACGCCGAAACGCGGATTGATCGGGTGATACTCCTTGTCGCGCGCAGGCGAGATGCGCGCCTTCAGGTTCTGAAGGAGGATGGTGTTGAGCTCCGAAACGGCCTTGGCGATCCGGTAATACCGTTGCATGAGCTGTTCGCTCGCCAGCCGATGCGGGCGGTCGCGCAGATTGAACTGCCTCGCAAGCGCAGATTGATGATCGAAGAGCAACCGGTCCTCGCGGCGCGCGGCGAGGTAATGCAAACGTATGCGCAGGGTCTGCAGATACAGCTCGTGACGCTGGATTTCACGCGCTTCCTGCAGCGTGATCAGCCCGCGGCGCGCGAGCTCACGCCAGGTCTTGCCGATGTCGGCAGCGCGTGCGATCCACAGTATATTCTGCAGGTCGCGCAGTCCCCCGGCGCTTTCCTTGATGTTCGGTTCGAGATTGGTTTCCTGATAACGGGCGTGACGCTGCTGCTGCTCGAGCTGCTTGGCCTGCATGAAGTCGGCCGGATCGAGCACTTCGCGCATGCTGTTCACGAACTTGCGGAACAGGCGATGATCGCCGCGCAGCAGCCGCGCCTCGAGCAGACTGGTCTGCACGGTGAGGTCCTGCGCCGCGAGGTCCGCACATTCGCCGACGGTGCGCACGCTGTGACCGACTTCCAGCCCGATGTCCCACAACGTGCCGACGAAGGTTTCGAGCTTCTGTTGCACGCGCGCGTCGGCGCCCGAGGGCAGCAGGATCAGCAGGTCGATGTCGGAATGGGGGAACAACTGGCCGCGCCCGTAGCCGCCGACGGCGAGCAGCGCCAACTCGCGCGGCAGGGCGTGCGTCGACCAGACCTGCTTGAGCTGGCGGTCAATGAGCCGGCTGTGCCGGTGCAACGATTCGCTGGCCGCGGGCCGGTTGAAGAATGCCCGCCGCAGCGCCTCGCGCTCCGCGGCGAGCGCGTTTTTCCACTCGCCCGCGAGCGGTTTCAGCCGCACCGGGGGGCTGATGCTCAGTCCCGCCATGGCTTCCAGAAATTAATCTCAGGCATGCGCGGGGCGACCGGCCCCCGTTCCGCCTTCAAGCGACGCGGGCGACAGCGTGAGCACCTCGTTGCCGGCCGCCGTTACCAGTACGGTATGTTCCCATTGTGCCGAGAGGCTATGGTCCTTGGTCACGATGGTCCAGCCATCGGCGAGCTGCCGGATATCCGGCTTTCCGGCGTTGATCATGGGTTCGATCGTAAATGTCATGCCCGGCTCCAGCCTGAGGCCGGTGCCGGGCCGGCCGTAGTGCAGTACCTGCGGTTCCTCGTGAAACTTGACGCCGATGCCGTGTCCACAGAACTCCCGCACCACGCTGAATCCGTTCCGCTCGGCGTGGGTCTGAATCGCATATCCGATATCCCCGAGGCAGGCGCCGGCCCGCACTGAGTCAATGCCCCGCCACATGCATTCATAAGTCACCTCGCACAGGCGCTTTGCCTGGATCGAAGGCTGGCCGACGTAGAACATGCGACTAGTATCGCCATGGTAGCCGTCCTTGATGACCGTGATGTCGATGTTGATGATGTCGCCGGGCTTGAGCTTCTTCTCGCCCGGCACGCCGTGGCACACGACGTGATTGACCGACGTGCAAATTGACTTCGGGAAAGGCTGGTAGCCCGGCGGCGCATAGTTGAGCGGGGCAGGTGTAGTCTTCTGTTGCTCGACCATGTATACGTGGCAGAGGCGGTCGAGTTCGCCGGTGGTCACGCCGAGTTTGACGTAGGGCGCAATGAAATCGAGCACCTCGGCGGCAAGACGGCCGGCGATGCGCATTTTTTGTATTTCCTCGGGAGACTTGATGTGGACCGCCATAAGGTGTTCCGGAACTTCGGCGCGGGAAAGGATTCCAAGTGCTTGGTTTTTCGGAAAACCGCGATTGTAGTCCAGAACGGGGGAGGGTTGTATCCTGAGTTGGCCCGGGAATGACTGCGTTGGGAAAGAGAACTTTCATGTGGTAAAATAAAAAGTTAGCTCGTTGCTTCTCGGAAAACGAAGGCCGGCGGGCTGCAATTCACACACCTGCAACCAGAATCAACCAGGGTGCCTGCCGCACGGGCGGCGGGTGTTGCTGCGGGTGGAGGCTCAACCCTTTCAGGAGTAGACATGTCAGTCACGATGCGTGAAATGCTGGAAGCGGGCGTCCATTTCGGACATCAGACCCGTTACTGGAACCCCCGGATGGCCTCATACATCTTCGGGCACCGCAACAAGATCCATATCATCAATCTCGAGAAAACGCTGGCCATGTACCAGGCGGCGCTCAAGTTCGTGCGCCAGCTCGCCAGCAACAAGGGAACGGTGCTCTTCGTGGGCACCAAACGACAGGCCCGCGAAATCATCAAGGAAGAAGCGCAGCGCTGTGGCGCGCCGTTCGTCGACTACCGCTGGCTGGGCGGAATGCTGACCAACTACAAAACGGTCAAGCAGTCGATCAAGCGCCTGAAAGATATGGAAGCGATGATTCAGGATGGTTCAATCGAGAAGCTCTCCAAGAAGGAGGCGCTGCACTACCAGCGTGAGATTGCCAAGCTCGACCGCAGTCTCGGCGGGATCAAGGACATGAACGGCCTGCCTGACGCAATGTTCGTGATCGACGTGGGCTACCAGAAGGGCGCGGTGTCGGAGGCCAATAAGCTCGGCATTCCCGTGATCGGCGTGGTGGACACCAACCACTCCCCGGAAAACATAGACTATGTGATTCCGGGCAACGACGATTCGAGTCGGGCGATTCGTCTGTACGCGCGCGGCGTGGCCGATGCGATGCTTGAAGGACGCAGCGACACCGTGAAGGAGATCGTCGGCGGCGGCGACGAGTTCGTGGAAGTCGAAGAAAGCGAAGATGCCGACGCATAGCGCTCAATGAACCCGCAGTTGGGGGCGCGAGCCCCTTTTTTTTAACCAATGGAGCATCGAATGGCGGAAATTACCGCAGCCATGGTAAGGGATCTGCGCGAGAAGACGGACGCGCCGATGATGGAATGCAAGAAAGCCCTGGCCGAAGCCGGAGGCAATATGGCAAGAGCCGAGGAAATCCTTCGCATCAAGCTCGGCAACAAAGCAAGCAAGGCGGCTTCGCGCATCACCGCCGAGGGCGTCGTCGCTGCATATGTCTCGGGTGACGCCAAGCTCGGTGCAATCGTCGAAGTGAACTGCGAGACGGATTTCGTCGCAAAAAACGCGGAGTTCATCGCGTTTGCAGGCGCGCTGGCGCAACTCATCGCAACGGACGGCCCGGCGGATGTGGCCGCACTTTCGTTTCTCAAATTGAACGACGCGACAGTCGAAGACACGCGCAAGGCGTTGGTGGGAAAGATCGGCGAGAACATGACGGTGCGCCGCTTTTCGCGGATCGTCGCGCGGGGCAGGCTCGCAAGCTACATCCATGGCGGGGCGAAGATCGGGGTCATCGTCGACGTCGTGGGTGGCGACGACGTATTGGGCAAGGATCTTGCGATGCATATTGCGGCGAGCAGGCCGGTGGCGCTCGCCAGCGACGAAGTGCCGGCGGCGGTCGTTCAGAAAGAGCGGGACATAGCGGCGGCAAAGGCGGCAGAATCGGGCAAGCCGGCGAACATCGTTGAAAAAATGGTGGAAGGGGCGGTTCAAAAATTTCTGAAGGAGATCACGCTGCTGGGCCAGCCGTTCGTGAAGAACGACAAGCAGACGGTGGAGCAGCTGTTGAAGGCGCGGGGCGCGTCCGTCGCCGGATTCACGCTCTTCGTGGTCGGGCAGGGCCTGGAGCGGAAAAAAGACGATTTCGCCGCCGAAGTCATGGCGCAGGTGGGCGAAGCCCAACACAAGGCGAAGGAACAAGCCCGGGCCTCATAATCCGCCACCCCTCTCACGAAGCGAGACACCCATGCCAGAGACGCCCGCCTACAAGCGCATCCTGCTTAAACTCAGCGGTGAGGCGCTGCTGGGTGATGACAGTTATGGCATTAATCGCATTACAATCGAGCGCATCGTGGATGAAATCGCGGAAGTCGCGAACCTGGGCGTCGAAGTGGCGGTCGTCATCGGCGGCGGGAATATTTTCCGCGGCGTGGCGCCCGCCGCCGCGCACATGGACCGGGCCACCGCCGACTACATGGGGATGCTGGCCACCGTCATGAATGCGCTCGCGTTGCAGGACGCGATGCGGCGCGTGAACCTCGTAAGCCGCGTGCAATCGGCGCTCAACATCGAACAGGTGGTCGAGCCCTACATCCGGGGCAAGGCGATGCGCTACCTCGAGGAAGGCAAGGTGGTGATCTTCGCGGCGGGCACGGGCAACCCGTTTTTTACCACCGACACGGCGGCCGCGTTGCGCGGGATGGAGATGAACGTCGACCTCGTCCTCAAGGCGACGAAAGTCGACGGCGTCTATACCGACGACCCGAAGACGCATCCTGATGCGATGCGCTACAAGCATCTGACGTTTGACGAGGCTATCATCAAGAATCTCAAGGTCATGGATGCGACGGCGCTGACCCTGTGCCGCGACCAGAAGCTGCCGGTAAACGTTTTCAGCATCTTCAAGCCCAAGGCGCTCAAGCGGGTCGTGGTGGGCGAAGACGAGGGTACAATGGTTCACGTATAAGACGGAGGTGGAAGATGATTTCCGACGTGAAGAAAACCGCGGAACAGAAGATGAAGAAGACGCTGGAGGCGCTGAAACACGATCTCGCCAAAGTCCGTACCGGACGGGCCCACACGGGACTGCTCGACCACATCGCGGTGGACTACTACGGCACACCGACGCCGATTCCGCAGGTCGCCAACGTGACCTTGCTCGACGCGCGGACCATCGGAGTCATCCCGTGGGACAAGAAAATGATTGCGGTCGTTGAAAAGGCAATACGCGATTCCGACCTCGGGTTGAACCCGGCGACGCAGGGGGAAACGGTACGGGTGCCCATGCCGCCGCTCACTGAAGAGCGCCGCAAGGAATTGATCAAGGTGGTCCGCGGCGAAGGCGAAAACGCCCGGGTGGCGGTCCGCAACGTGCGGCGCGATGCCATCCATCATCTGAAGGATCTGCTCAAGCAGAAGAAGGTGGCGGAAGACGAGGAACGTCGCGCCCAGGACGATGTCCAGAAACTTACCGACCGGCACATCGCCGAGATCGACAAGATGCTGCAGACCAAAGAAACCGACCTGATGGCGATCTAGGTGCCTCATGTTCAAGAGTTCCACCGAGGAAATTCCCGAGGCGCGATCCGTTCCGCGGCATATCGCCATCATCATGGATGGCAACGGCCGATGGGCGAAGCAGCGGTTCCTGCCGCGCATGGCGGGTCATAAACGCGGGGTTGAAGCGGTACGCAAGGTGGTGCGCGCTTGCGGCGAGCGCGGCGTCGAGTATCTGACGCTGTTTGCGTTCAGCAGCGAAAACTGGCGCCGTCCGGCAGAAGAGGTGTCGTTTCTGATGCGGCTGTTCGTGCTGGCGCTGGAGCAGGAGGTGAGCCAGCTCCATGAGAACGGCATTCGTTTCAAGGTAATCGGCGATCTGTCGCGCTTCGAGCCGGAGCTTGCAGGCTTGATCCGGGGGGCGGAGGAACTGACCGCAAACAACCGCCGGCTCACCCTGACGGTTGCAGCCAATTATGGGGGCCGGTGGGACATACTCCAGGCGGTGAGGCGCATGCTTGCCCAGCGTCCCGAGCTCGCCTCCTGCTTCAGCGAGAGCGACCTCGCCCCGTACTTCGCGCTCAGTTATGCGCCGGAACCCGATCTCTTCATCCGTACCGGGGGTGAGCAGCGGATCAGCAATTTTGTGCTGTGGCAGCTTGCATACGCGGAGCTTTATTTCACCAATATCCTATGGCCGGACTTCGACGCTGCCGCGCTGGAGCATGCAATCGCTTCGTATCAACGCCGGGAACGCCGTTTCGGGCGCACGAGTGAGCAGTTGCCGGAACACCCCGAATTCGCGTCACAGCGCGAGCTGACCGGATAGCGCAATCCGCCGGCCCTGGACGGCGGACGCCCCTCGAGAACCCCGCAAGATGTTCGCCGCGCGCCTTGTTACTGCTGCCGTACTGCTGGCGGTATTCTCCGGTGCGCTCCTCTTGCTGCCGAACGAATATTGGGGCGCAGTCCTGCTGGCAGGATTAGTGATCGCGAGCCTGGAATGGGCCGCGCTCGCGGGCTACCGGCATGCGGGGCGCTGGTTGTTCGGTGCAGTCGTGTTCGTGTCCGGTCTCGCGCTCCTCCTTGGTTTTCGCCGCACCGCCGGCGCAGTGGAAGCCTCGGCGCAGCTTCACCTATTCGTGTACTGGATCTCCGCTGCGTTCTGGTTGTTGCTCGCGCCCGCCTGGCTGTGCGGAAAGTGGCGCATCCGGAACCCGGTCGTCATGGGTGTTGCCGGCTGGATCGTGCTGGTGCCGGCATGGCTTGCGCTCACCGCGCTGCAAACCGGTCCCGGGCGACTGCTCATGCTGTTGGGCGTGGTATGGATTGCCGATAGCGCAGCCTATGTGTTTGGACGGCGCTTCGGACGGCATCGGCTCGCACCCCGGATCAGTCCGGGGAAAACATGGGAAGGCGTGATCGGCGCATGCATTGCAGTGGCGGTGTATTATGCCTTTGTTTGGTTTATATTCGCGGCACAGCAGGCGCCCACTTGGCCGGGCGGGATGATCCTGTTTGCTGCGGTTACGGTTATGAGCGTGCAAGGCGACCTGTTCGAGTCATGGATAAAGCGGCAAGCGGGAGTCAAGGATAGCGGGACACTGTTTCCGGGACATGGCGGCATGCTTGATCGCATCGACGGGCTGACGGCAAGCATGCCGCTCGCCGCGCTGTGGCTGCACTACTTGGATTCTCCAGGGCTGATCTGACCATGCCTGCGAAGCAGAACCTCGCCATCCTCGGGTCCACCGGCAGCGTCGGGGTCAATACCCTCGATGTCGTTGCGCGCCACCCCGGAATGTTCAGGATCGCCGCGCTGACCGCGCGCAACCAGGTCGACCTGCTGTTCGAACAATGCTGCAACTTCAAACCCATGTTCGCGGTCATGCTGGAACCGGCAGCTGCGGCGGAGTTGGAGCGGCGCGTCAAGGGCCGTGGATTGGAATGTACAGTCCTGTGCGGCCCCGAGGCGCTGGAGCAGGCGGTGAGCCTGCCGCAGGTCGATACGGTGATGGCGGCAATTGTCGGTATCGCCGGCCTGCGTCCCACATTGGCCGCCGCGCAAGCCGGAAAGAAGGTGCTGCTCGCCAACAAGGAGTCGCTGGTGACGGCCGGTCCAGTCCTGACGAGAGCCGTGCGGGATAACGGTGCCAGCCTGCTCCCGATCGACAGTGAGCACAATGCAATATTCCAGGCGCTGCCGCGCGGCTACTCGGGCAAGCCGGGGGCGGCCGGGGTACGACGTGTGCTGTTGACGGCTTCGGGCGGACCCTTTCGCGCGGCACCGCCCCACCGGCTGGAACACGTGACGCCGGATGAGGCGTGCGCGCATCCCAACTGGGTGATGGGCCGCAAGATTTCGGTCGACTCGGCCACCATGATGAATAAGGGCCTGGAAGTGATCGAGGCGCACTGGCTGTTCCAGGTGGAGGAAGAGCAGATCGAGGTGCTCGTCCACCCGGAGAGCGTGATCCATTCGCTGGTCGAATACATCGATGGATCGGTGATCGCCCAACTCGGCAACCCCGACATGCGCACGCCGATCGCCTTTGCGTTGGGCTATCCCGAACGCATTGCGGCGGGGGTCGAGTTTCTGGATCTCGCCCGCATCGGAGCGCTGCATTTTGAGCAGCCGGATCTCAAACGTTTTCCGTGTCTGCGGCTCGCCTATTCAGCCCTGCGGGCGGGCGGCAGCGCGCCGACGGCGCTCAATGCCGCAAACGAGATCGCCGTGGAAAACTTTCTCGCCGGCAGACTGAGTTTCACCCGGATTCCGGCCTTGATCGAGGCCGTTCTCGAACAACTCCCGCTTCGACCCATACGCTGCATCGACGATGTGCTGGGCGCCGACCAGGAGGCACGCGCGTGCGCTGAGCGCTGGCTGAAGGGCAGCGCGAACGGGGTCGGCGTGGGCAATCTTTCGAAGCTTGTACAATCCTAGCGGGCTGCCTGCATGAATCTCCTGATCACCCTGCTCGCGTTCATTGTTGCTCTGGGTTTGCTGATCGTCGTTCACGAACTCGGTCACTATTTCGTTGCGCGGTTGTGCAATGTGAAGGTGCTGCGCTTCTCGGTAGGGTTCGGTACGCCGCTGTGGCGCAGGGCGCTGGGCCGCGATCGGACGGAATGGGCCATTGCGGCGTTTCCGCTCGGCGGGTACGTCAAGATGGCCGACGAGCGCGAAGGGCACGTGGCGCCCCAGGACCTGCCGCGTGCGTTTAATCGTCAGTCGGTATACCGGCGCTTTGCCATCGTCATCGCAGGGCCGACGGCGAATTTTCTGCTTGCGATTTTGTTCTACTGGATTCTGTTCCTGCACGGTGTGCCCGGCTTGAAGCCGGTGCTCGGCCCAATTGCACCGGATACGCCCGCGGCGCGCGCCGGCTTCGCAAACGGGGAAACGATCGTAAAGATCGGTGATGAACCGGTGGCGACCTGGCAGGACGCGCGCTGGGTGTTGCTGCAGCACGCGGTGCGAAAGGCCAGGGTATCGATCGAGGTGCACAACGACAAACGGGAGATCGCCTGGCGCGAGCTCGATTTATCCGGGCTGAGCGCGGATCACCTCGACAGCGATTTCATCAAGGCCGTGGGCTTTACCTATTACCGTCCCGCGCTCAAGCCGGTGATCGGGGATATCGTGAACGGAGGCGCTGCCGAGCGCGCCGGGCTCAGGCAAGGCGACGAGATCATCGCAATCGACAAACAGCGCATTACGAAGTGGGAACAGGTCGTCGCGCTCGTTCGCGGCCATCCAGAAAAGACGCTGACGTTTGAAGTAAAGCGCGGGGGCGCGATGCTCCCCGCCATCGCGGTCACGCCGGGATCAGTGATCGAGAGCGGGCAGCCGGTTGGCAAGATCGGCGCGGCGCCGCTGGTTGACCGCAGCCTGATGGCGGGCCTCACTACGGAAGTGCGCTACGGCCCGCTGGAAAGCATGAGCAAGGCGTTACACAAGACTTGGGATACCTCGATCTTTACCCTGAAGATGCTGGGGAAGATGATCATCGGCGAAGTTTCGCTCAAGAACCTGAGCGGCCCGATCACGATTGCAGATTACGCGGGCCAGACCGCGCAAAGCGGCTGGATTGCCTATCTGCTGTTCCTGGCGCTCATCAGCATCAGTCTCGGCGTGCTCAATCTGCTGCCGATACCGTTATTGGATGGCGGGCATTTGATGTATTATATGCTCGAAATTCTCAAAGGCAGTCCGGTGTCGGATCGGGCCATCGAAATCGGGCAGCACGTCGGCGTGGCGCTGTTGTTCACTTTGATGGCCTTCGCGCTTTATAACGATATAAACCGGCTCATAAGCGGCTAATTAATGGTTTTTCTTCGCCTTGTCCTGTTGCTGCTCGCGCTCTGCGCACTCCCGGCCGAAGCCATCGAGCCTTTCACCATCAAGGATATCCGAGTCGAAGGCATCCAGCGCACTGAGGCCGGCACGGTATTCAGCTACCTCCCGGTGAAAGTCGGCGACACGATGACGGAGGAGAAAGCGGCGCAGACGATTCGGGCGCTGTTCGCCACCGGTTTCTTCAAGGATGTCAGCCTCGAGGTCGACGACGGCGTGCTCGTGGTGGTGGTGCAGGAACGGCCGTCGGTCGCGCAGATCGACTTCGCCGGCATGAGGGAGTTCGACAAGGAGCAGGTGCTGAAAGGGCTGCGCCAGGTCGGCCTCGCCGAAGGCCGCATTTTCGACAAGGGCCTGCTGGATCGCGCCGAGCAGGAACTGAAGCGCCAATACCTGAGCCGCGGCATGTATGCCGTAAACATCAGTACTACGGTGACGCCCTTGGAGCGCAACCGGGTGGCGATCAATTTCAACGTCGAGGAGGGGGAGATCGCCAAGATCCGCCAAATCAGCATCATTGGCGCGAACGCGTTCCGTGAGAAGGACCTGGCGGACCTGCTCGTGCTGCGCACGCCGGGATGGCTTACGTGGTTCAGCAAGCACGACCAGTATTCCCGCCAGAAGCTCTCCGCCGACCTCGAGACGCTGCGTTCTCATTATCTCGATCGGGGTTACCTCGAGTTCAGCATCGACTCGACCCAGGTCTCCATCACGCCGGACAAGAAAGACATCTATATCACGATCAGCATCACGGAAGGCCCCAAGTACGCGGTCTCCGGGGTCAAGGTGGCGGGCGAGAAGCTGATTCCGGAAGACGAGGTGTTGAAGCTGATCAAGGTCAAGGCCGGCGACACCTTCTCACGGGCGCTGCTGACGGAATCGACGAAGGCGATCAGCGACCGCCTTGGCAACGAAGGTTACGCTTTTGCCAACGTCAACGCCATTCCGGAGATGAACAAGCAGAAGAGCGAGGTGGCATTTACGTTTTTCATCGATCCGGGCCGTCGCGTCTACGTGCGCCGCATCAACATTGCGGGCAACAACCGGACTCGCGATGAAGTGATCCGGCGCGAGATGCGCCAGTTCGAGGGCGGTTGGTACTCCGCAGACAAGATCAATCTGTCGCGGCGCCGCATTGACAAGCTGGGTTATTTTACGGAGGTCAATGTCGAGACGCCGGCCGTGCCGGGCACAACCGATCAGGTCGATGTCAACGTATCGGTGGCGGAGAAGCCGACTGGCGTAATCCTGCTGGGCGCGGGCTTCGGCAGCGGCGAGGGTGTGATCGTGTCGGGTTCGGTTTCGCAGCAGAATATCTTTGGATCGGGCAAGCATGTCACCGCCCAGGTCGGTACCAGCAAGCTCAACACCACCTACGCGTTGTCGTATACGGATCCCTATTTCACGGTTGACGGTGTAAGCCAAGGCTTCGATATTTACTTGCGTGAGATCGATGCGGTGAATAGCGGCCTGGGGTTTTACCAGACGAAAACTGTCGGCGGAACGATCCGCCTGGGCGTGCCGATCTCCGAAATCGACACGATCAATTACGGGCTGGGCTACGAGGACACGAAGATCACGATCTTCCCTGAGAGCCCGTTGTTCTACAAGGATTACGTGGCGACGTTCGGAGACCAGAATTCGACGGTGCTGGGCACAATTGGCTGGACGCGCGACGGCCGCGACAGTCTGATTTACCCGACCTCCGGGACGCTCCACAAGGTCAGCGGCGAATTGGGTCTGCCGGGCGGAACGCTCAAATACTACAAGGCCGCGTACCAGTACCAGCGCTACTTTCCGCTGACCCGTACCTACACGTTCATGCTGAACGGTGAGGGCGGGTTCGGTGACGGCTACGGCGGCAAGCCGCTGCCCTTTTTCAGGAATTTTTTTGCCGGCGGCGTGAGTTCGGTGCGCGGCTTCAAGGCGTTTACGGTGGGTCCCAAAGATTCCAATGGCGATCCGCGCGGCGGCAGCCGTAGGCTGGTGGGCAACGCTGAGTTATTATTTCCGTTTCCGGGCCTGGAGAAGGACCGGTCGGTCAGGATGAGCGCCTTTGTGGATGCCGGAATGGTGGGCGACACGTATGGCGGAGGCGATTTCCGGTATTCGACGGGGTTGGGTGTGCTTTGGGTGTCGCCGCTGGGTCCGCTCAAGATCAGCGTCGCGCTGCCGCTCGGCGCCGAGCCGGGAGACCGGAAACAGCCATTCCAGTTTACGATCGGCGGGGTGTTTTAGTGAAGAGGGGCAGCGACGGATGCGGTCGCCGCTTAATCGCAAGGAGACTACATTGAGGTACTGTTGCTCGACTCTTGCTGCTTTGGCGCTGTCGTTGGGCATTGCGGCGGTCGAGGCGGCGGATTTGAAGATCGGCTTCATCGACGCCGAGCGCGTCAACCGCGAGTCCGCGCCGGCAGAGCGCGCGAGCAAGCAATTGGAAAAGGAGTTCGCCCCCCGCGCGCAGGAATTGCAGCGCCGGGAAAGCCAGATCAAGGCGTTGCAGGCGCAGCTCGAAAAAGAAGCCATGACCATGAGTGAAAGCGACCGCCGGGGGAAGGAACAGGAGCTCGCGCGCATGAGCCTTGATTTCCAGCGCATGCAGCGGGAATATCGCGAAGACCTCAACCTGCGCCGCAATCAGGAACTCGCGGCACTGTTCGAACGGGCCAACCGTGTCATCAAACAGATCGCGGAGTCGGAAAAATTCGATCTTATTTTGCAGGAAGCGGTCTACCGCAACCCCCGTATCGACATTACGGACAAGGTTCTGAAGGCGCTCGCCGAAAGCAAATAGGCAAGGTGAAAGGCGCGGCAACCGTGCCTCGCGCCATCGCGCATCGGACTCCCGGAGCGGGTGGGGCGGAGCCGGCGCCCATCGGGTTATGAGCGAGCGAAAACCCTATACGCTACGAGAGATCGCCGAACGCTTCGGCGGAGAAATCATAGGCGATCCGGACACCGGTGTCCGCCAGGTGGCGACGCTGGAGAACGCGAGTCCCGGCACGCTGACGTTCCTCGCCAACGAGCGCTATCTGCAACAGCTCAAGGCGACCCGCGCGGGAGCGGTCATCCTGGGAACGGCGATGCGCGATGCCACGGACCTGCCCAGGATCGTTTGCGCGAACCCGTATGTCTACTTTGCACGTGTATCCGGTTTGCTCAATCCGGCGCGCGAACCGGTACCCGGCGCGCACGCAACCGCAGTAGTCGACCGGTCCGCCGTTGTCGCGACGGACGTGGAAATCGGGCCGTTGGCCGTGGTCGGCAAGCACGTGAACATCGGAGCCGGCTCCGTCATCGGCCCCGGTTGCGTGATCGGCGACGGCGTGACGCTCGGAGCCGCCGTGCGTCTTCATGGCAACGTCACGATCTATGATCGCTGCATCATCGGCGACCGTGTCATCCTGCATTCCGGCGCGGTGATCGGCGCCGACGGCTTCGGCATTGCCATGGCCGACGAGCGCTGGGTGAAAATCCCGCAGATCGGGCGCGTCATCGTCGGAGCCGATGTGGAGATCGGCGCCAACACCACAATCGACCGGGGCGCGATCGACGACACCGTCATCGAGGAAGGCGTCAAACTCGATAACCAGATCCAGGTGGCGCACAACGTGCGGATCGGGGCGCACACCGCGATTGCCGCCTGTGCCGGGATTGCCGGCAGCGCGAAAATCGGCCGCTACTGCCGGATCGGCGGTGCCTCCGGCATTGCCGGACATATCACGATCGCCGATCACGTCGAGATTTCCGCACACACCATCATTACCAAGTCGATCGACAAACCCGGTACTTATACCGGTGCTTATCCATTCGAAGCCAATCGTGAGTGGCGCCGGAACGCGGCACAGTTGCGGCATCTGAGCGATCTGGCCGAACGTCTCCGGGCGCTGGAAAAGAAACTCGCGGCCCTGGAAAGGAGAGAATCTTGAACAGCATGGACATTCAGCAGGTCCTCGAATTTCTTCCGCACCGTTATCCGTTCCTGCTGGTCGACCGGGTGCTCTCCTACGAGCCCGGCAAGAACCTGGTCGCGATCAAGAATGTCACGATCAACGAGCCGTTCTTCGGCGGACATTTCCCGCACCATCCCGTCATGCCGGGCGTCCTGATCATCGAGGCGCTGGCGCAGGCGGCGGCGATCCTGTCCTTCAAGACGATGGACGCCCGGGGCGACGATCAATCGGTTTACTATTTTGTCGGGATCGACAGAGCGCGCTTCAAGAAACCGGTCACCGCCGGGGACACGCTGCGGCTGGACATCACACTGCAGCGCTATGTGCGGGGAATCTGGAAGTTCTGGACGGAAGCCCGGGTCGGCGACAAAGTCGTGGCCGAGGCGGAGCTCATGTGTACCGTGCGCGCCCTCAAGGACGCGGCGGAGTGAGGCAAGGCCGAGTGCGACAGGTGAACACCAAAGTCAAAGTGAACATCCACCCGACCGCCGTCATCGATCCCCGCGCCAGAATCGCAACCGACGTCGAGATCGGTCCGTACGCGGTGATCGGCGAGCACGTCGAAATCGGGTCCGGCTGCAGCATCGGCGCGCACGCGGTGATTACCGGACATACGCGTCTCGGCATCAATAACCGCATCTATCAATTCGTATCCCTGGGCGAAGCTCCTCAGGACAAGAAATACAGCGGCGAGCCGACGCGCCTCGAAATCGGGGATCACAACACCATTCGCGAGTTCTGCACCTTCAATCGCGGCACGGCGCAGGACGTCGGGGTGACGCGGCTCGGCGACCACAACTGGATGATGGCCTACACCCATCTGGCGCACGACTGCCAAGTCGGGAGTCACACGGTATTCGCCAATAACGCACAGCTTGCAGGCCACGTGCACGTCGGCGATTACGCGATACTCGGGGGGTTCACTGCGGTCCACCAGCATTGCCGCATCGGTGCGCACACGATTACCGGACTCGGAACGATCGTGCTGCAGGATATCCCCCCCTACGTAAGAGCATCGGGCAATTCCGCGCAGCCGTATGGCATCAATGCCGAAGGGTTGAGGCGGCGCGGGTTTGCGGCGGAAACCATCACCGGCCTCAAGCGGGCCTACCGGACGCTCTACCGGTCCGGGCTCACCTTGAACGAAGCAACGAGCGAGCTCGAGCGGCAACTTGCGCAGTGTCCTGCGGTTCAGCCGCTGCTCGACTTTCTGGCGGCTTCGACCCGCGGCATCATTCGATAGAACCTATCTCAATAATAGACGCGTGATGCGTTGTGGCCAAAACGCGATGAATGCTAGGAGCGGGGCGCAGTTAATATCGCGAATATTGACAAGACCCGCGACAACGCAGGCGCGCGTTTTGGCCACAACCCGAAGGGACGGGGCGCTCTGGGCGCATTTCGTCGTCGGACTCCCTTGCAATATTGGCGATATTGCTGCACTCGCCCTCCTCGAACTGCATCCCACATCGCCTCCGTCGCACACGTGCCTATTACTGAGATAGGTTCTGGCATGGCCGCCGCCATGCCCGTCATCGGCATCGTCGCGGGAGAAGCGTCCGGCGATCTGCTGGGTGCTCATCTCATCCAGGCGCTGAAGCCGCATCTGCCGCAAGCGCGCTTCGTCGGCATTGGCGGCCCGAGAATGGAAGCGGCGGGACTACAAGTGCTGTTTCCGATGAACAAGCTCGCGGTGCGGGGCTACGTCGAGGTGATGCGCCATTACTTCGAGATCGTCGGCATCCGGCGCCAGCTGGCCGGATACTTTCTGCGCGAGCGTCCCGCTTGTTTCATCGGCGTCGATGCGCCCGACTTCAATCTCGATCTGGAAAGGAGGCTCAAGAGCGCCGGCATCCGCACGGTGCAGTACGTGAGCCCGCAGATCTGGGCATGGCGCAGCGAACGCATGCACCAGATCAAGCGCGCCGTCGATAAGATGCTCACGGTGTTTCCGTTCGAGGGGCCGCTGTACGAGGCAGCGCAGATTCCGGTCGCGTACGTCGGCCATCCGCTTGCGGACATGCTGGGAGATTTTCCCGGCATGCATGCGGCGCGCGAGCAGTTGCGCCTGCCGGCTACGGCGCGAATCGTCGCGCTGCTGCCGGGAAGCCGGGTGAGCGAGCTTCAACAAATGGCCGACCTGTTCGTCGCTACCGCTGCAGAGATCGCGGCCGGCGATCCCGAAGTATTGTTTCTGGCGCCGTTGGTCAACCTTGAGACCAGGGAGCTGTTCGAGGCGGCCCTCTATCGTCGCGGGGTGCCATCGCTCAATTTGACCATGTTGTTCGGGCATGCGCACGAAGCGATGGCCGCTGCGGACGTCGTGCTCGTGTCGTCCGGCACGGCCACGCTGGAGGCTGCGTTGCTTCGGCGCCCGATGGTGATCACCTATAAGATGCCGCGAATTTCATGGTGGATCATGAACCGCCGGCTTCACCAGGCGTATGCCGGACTGCCCAACATTCTCGCCGGCGAGTTCGTCGTGCCGGAAATCCTGCAGGATGAGGCGACGCCGGACAACCTCGCCCAGGCGGTGCTCAACTTGATGTCCGACGTGACGGTGCGCAGCCGGATCGACGCGCGCTTCAGCGAGCTATTGGGGGAACTCCGGCAGAATACGGCGCAGAAAGTGGCGCAGGCGCTGCTGCCCATGGTGAATGGCGGGGCGGCATGAGCCTGCGGGGCGGGATCTGCGGTGTCGATGAATCCGGTAGAGGACCGCTTGCCGGACCGGTA
Organism: Betaproteobacteria bacterium; assembly: GCA_016202565.1. GTDB lineage: Bacteria > Pseudomonadota > Gammaproteobacteria > Burkholderiales > SG8-41 > DSOT01. The sequence continues at coordinate 37,231 of JACQOK010000121.1, forward strand.
TACGCGGCAGCGGTCATTCTGCCGGGAAATGTCGTGATCGAGGGGCTTGCCGATTCCAAGACGCTTCCGGCGGTCAGGCGGGAAGCGCTGGCGATCGAGATCCGGAGTCGCGCAGCCGCGTGGGCGGTGGCGAGCGCGAGCGTCGCCGAGATCGATGCATTGAACATTCTGCGGGCAAGCTTGCTCGCCATGCAGCGTGCAGTCGAGGGCTTGGGGGTTGCGCCACGGCGGGTCGTCGTGGACGGGCTGCACTGCCCCGAACTGGCGTGCCCGGTGCGCGCCATTGTCCGCGGCGACGCGAGCGTCGCCGCGATCTCCGCGGCGTCGATTCTGGCCAAAGTGGCGCGAGACGCGGCGATGATGGAGCTGCACCTGCGCTACCCGCAGTATGGTTTCGACTGCCACAAGGGCTATGCGACCGAGCTCCACCTCGCTGCTTTACGCGCGCATGGCGCGTGCGCGGTCCATCGCCGCAGCTTCGCGCCGGTCAGGCTGATGCTGGAATCCGGCACGCTTTTCCCGCCGGATTGATGCCCCTATGATGTGCGCCAGGAGGTGGCGATGAAACTCGCGCTCATGCTGCATCTGCTGGGGGCCGTGGTCTGGATCGGCGGCATGTTTTTCGCGTACCTTGCGTTGCGGCCAGCCGCCGCGGAATTGCTGCAACCGCCGCAGCGGCTGCCGCTATGGTCAGCGACGCTCGGCCGCTTTTTCCGGTGGGTCTGGGTCTCCATCGCGCTGCTCCTCGGCAGCGGTTTTTACATGTTGTCGGTGATCGCCAACGCCGGACAGGTTCCGCTGTACGTGCACGCGATGCTCTTCATCGGCGTGGTGATGAGCTTGATCTTCGCCTACGTGTTCTTTTCGCCGTTTCCAACCCTGCAGCGCGCGGTGGCGAGCCGGGACTGGCAGCAGGCCGGCGTGGCGCTCAACCAGATCCGCATGGCGGTGGCCGTGAATCTGGGTCTCGGGCTTGCCAATATCGTCGTTGCTACGGCCGGCGCGATTTGACGTACTTCCCGTCAAGGTCGGCGATCAGCTGGCGCAGGCTGCGTGCCTCACGCTGCGGATCGACGAGCGGTCTGCGCGCGGCGCACTGGGCCTTGAGCCGGCGGTAAAAGGCCGCATCCGATTCGGCGCGCCACAAGAGCTGCCCCAACGCTTTTTCGTTCTCCAGCGGGTAGTAGCCGCTGTAATCGCGGCCCAGCATGCCGATGTTTCCGGAGATGCGCGAGGCGATGATCGGCACGCCGGCAGCGAGCGCTTCCGATACGACGTTGGCCCCGCCTTCCATGCGCGAACTGATCACCATCAGTCGGCCGCGCGCGAGACGGCGCTGCGCCCGTCCGTGCGGTAACTCGCCGAGCCAGCGGTAGCGCGGTTCGCGCGCCATCCATTGCCGTGCTTCGCGCGCCATCTCCTCGCTCATGGCCGCCCCCAGGTGGGCGACGCGGATGCGACTGGCAGCGGGGAGGTGTTGCAGCGCTGCGGCGGTTCGGAACGGGTCCTTCTCCTCGCGCAGATGCCCGCTCACCACGACTTCAAAGCAGGATTTGAGCCGCGCCTGGACGCGGACCGCGCGCGCCGACTGATAGACGACGCGCGTCTTTCCGCGCAGCGTCGGTGGCAACTCCTCGCGCCCCATGTCCTGCAGCACGATCATGCGGTCTGCAACGCGCATCGATTCCCGCGCATCGGCGTCGGCGTGGATGTCACGGTAGAGATCGGTGCCGGTCAGGGCGAGCACCAGCGGCCGATCCGGGCACACCCGCTTGAAGCGCACGGCTGAATCGTGACTGCGGCGCGCGTGCAATGCGATCATGACATCGGCCGGCGCGCCATCCCATGAGCGCTGGATCGCAATGTGGTGACCGAGCCCGCGCAGCAGGACGGCCCAGCGCGCCGCAGTATGGCGATTGCCGTGCCGGGTGCGCGCGCCCGCGGGCGTCACGATCACGATTTTCACGTCGAACGATCCACGATAAACTCCTGCCGAACTATAGCAAAAAGTGCCGTACATGATGTCAACTTCAGAGGTGGACGCCGACGGACTGCGCGGGATGCTGGTCGCCGCGCGCATGCGCACGCTCCTGCTGTCACGAGACCTGGACGGCGAACGTCTGCTCGGGCCCCGGCTCAGGATCGTAAACCCGCCGCTGTGGGAAATCGGCCACCTTGGCTGGTTTCAGGAGCGCTGGTGCCTGCGTCATGAACCAGGGGGCGCGCTTGCGCCTTCGATGCGCGAGGACGCGGATGAACTTTACGATTCGGCAGCCGTGCCGCACGCCACGCGCTGGGACCTGCCGCTGCCGGATTTCGCGGCCACGCTGTCCTACCTGCAGCGCGTGCTCGAGCGCGTGCTCGAACGCATTGACCGCGACGGCGTTACGCAGCACATGAGCTATTTTGTGCAGCTTGCGGCATTCCATGAGGAAATGCATTGCGAAGCGTTCACCTACACCCGCCAGACGCTGGGTTATCCGCCGCCGCCAATTGCACCGGCCCTGCCTGACGCAGGAGCGGGCGCGTGGGAAGGTGATGTGGAAGTTACAGGCGGCAAAATGATGCTTGGTGCGACTGCGGATGCCGGTTTTGTCTTCGACAACGAAAAATGGGCGCACGAGGTCGAGGTAACACCGTTTTGCATCGCGCGGGCACCGGTGACGAACGCCGAATTCACGGCGTTCGTCGAAGACGGCGGCTACCGGCGGGAGGAGCTGTGGAGCACTCAAGGCTGGACGTGGCGCAGCGAGTGCCGGGCCGAGAGTCCGGTTTACTGGCGGCGGGAAGCCGGAAAATGGTTTCGCCGCCGCTACGATAACTGGGAACCGTTGCCGCCGCATGCTCCCGCGATCCATGTCAACTGGTTTGAGGCGGAGGCGTACTGCCGTTGGGCCGGTCGCCGACTGCCGACGGAAGCTGAGTGGGAATTCGCGGCTGCAACCGTTCCCGCATCGAGCGGCCAGAAAAGGCGCTATCCATGGGGTGATGCTGCACCATCGCCGGCATTGGCCAATCTGTTTGGCGTGACGGGAGACTGCGCGGATGTGGCGGCATTCTCCCAGGGAGACAGCGCATGGGGCTGTCGCCAGATGTTCGGCAACGTATGGGAATGGACCGGCGACTGGTTCTGTCCGTATCCGGGGTTCGTGCGTGATCCGTACAAGGAATACTCCGAACCGTGGTTTGGCGATCACAAGGTATTGCGCGGCGGATGTTTCGCTACACGGGCCAGCCTGTTGCGCAACACTTGGCGCAATTTCTACACGCCGGACCGGCGCGACGTTCTTGCCGGATTCCGGACCTGCGCGCCGTGAAATTCATCCGCTCGCGCAGCAATCCGCTCTTCAAGTCACTGCTGAAGCTCAAGGCATCGCCGCGCGAGCGGCGCAGCGAGGGCAGCGCGTTGCTCGACGGCGCCCATCTCGTTGCCGCCTACCTCGACCGCGTGGGCAAGCCGCGGGCGCTAGCGGTCAGTGCCGGCGCAACCGAAACGCCGGAGATCAAGCGATTGTTGGGACAGGTGCAATCGCTCGAACCCATCGTTCTGAGCGAGGGGCTGTTCCGCGAACTTTCCCCGGTTACCACGCCATCCGGCATTCTTGCCGTCGTGGCGATTCCGGCTGCGCAGTCGGTGCCCCCCGATGCCGATTGCTGTCTGTTGCTCGACGACATCCAGGATCCCGGCAATCTCGGCTCAATTCTGCGCAGCGCAGCGGCAGCGGGGGTGCGGCATGTGCTGCTGTCCCGAGGCTGTGCCGACGCCTGGTCGCCGCGGGTGCTGCGGGGTGCGATGGGGGCGCATTATCTGCTCGTCATCGAGGAGCGCGCGAATCTACCCGCGTTTGCTCGCGATTACCAAGGCCAAGTGGTGGCTACTGCAGCCGATGCGGGACAGTCGATCTTTGAAATCGACTTGACGCGGCCAACGGCGTTCGTCGTGGGAAACGAGGGGGCGGGACTGTCGCGCGAACTGGCGGGTCAAGCCGATGTCTCGGCCGCCGTGCCCATGCCGGGGGGCATGGAATCGATCAACGTGGGGGCCGCGGTTGCCGTCTGCCTGTTTGAGCGGGTCCGGCAGCTACGAACAGTGCAGAGTGCAAAGCAATGAGCGCAGGCTGTCGCGTGCCGGGTGATGACAGACAACTCTGCACTTTGCACTCGTCATTCACCGCTCCTCAGTAGATCCGCCGCACGAGCTTCGCTTCAAGCAGAATGGTGGTGGCGAGCTCTTCGACCGATTTGGTGGTGACGTCGAGCACGCGGATGCCTTCCTGGCGCATCAGCGCCTCGGCTTCGCGCACCTCGAACTCGCAGTTCGAGAGCGTTGCGTACTTGCTGCCGGGACGGCGTTCATTGCGAATCTGCTGCAACCGTTCCGGCCTGATGGTGAGGCCGTATAGACGCTGGCGCAGCGGCCGCAACTGGGCGGGCAGCTGCATGGTGCTGAAGTCTTCCGGGATCAGCGGATAGTTGGCGGCACGGATGCCGTACTGCATGGCGAGGTAAAGACAGGTAGGCGTCTTGCCGCACCGCGAAACACCGACGAGAATGACGTCCGCTTCCGTGAGATCGCGCGTCGACACCCCGTCATCGTGAGACAGCGTGTAGTTTACCGACTCGATGCGGTGATGGTAGTTCACGAAATCGTTGACGCTGTGGCTGCGGCCGATCGCATGCGAAGCCCTCACGCCGAGTTCCTTCTCCAGCGGTGAGATGAATATCTCGAAGCAATCCAGGAACAGCGCGTTGGCGGTGCTCACCACCTCGGCGATGTCGCTGTTGACCAGCGTGCTGATCACGATCGGGCGCACGCCGTCTTTGTCCGCAAACTCGTTGATCTGCCTGACCACGTCTCGGGCTTTTTCCACGGAATCCACGAACGGCAGCGTCACTTCCTGGAAGCGCACGCTTTCGAACTGCGTGAGCAGGCTGTGCCCCAGCATTTCGGCGGTAATGCCGGTGCGATCCGAAAGAAAAAATGCGGTGCGTTTGTCGGGCATGCGTTACGGCAGCGGATGGAACCGGTAAAATATCCTGTTTTGAAATCCCGCACAATTCACCGGCATTCCCGCTTGAGCGATTCGCGGTCGCCTCGGAGAGCCGTCCGGCGCGATAACGGGGTTGTAACCGGGGGCTCGTGGGTCGGCCTCGCGCCAGCGGTTGCGGCAGTCGGGGGTTGAAATCCGTTGGACGAGGCGTGGATTTGCGATAAAATACGCAAACGGCGCTGGATGAAATGACCAAATACGTCTTTGTCACAGGTGGTGTAGTTTCCTCTCTGGGCAAAGGCATCGCCGCCGCTTCTCTCGCCGCAATTCTCGAATCCCGCGGCATCAGGATCTCGATGCTCAAGCTGGATCCCTACATCAACGTGGATCCCGGCACGATGAGCCCGTTCCAGCACGGCGAAGTCTTCGTCACCGAAGACGGCGCCGAGACCGATCTCGATCTGGGGCACTACGAGCGCTTCCTGCACGCCAAGATGGGCCGGCGCAATAATTTCACGACCGGCCAGATCTACGAGAGCGTGATCAAAAAGGAGCGGCGCGGAGATTATCTGGGCGGCACGGTGCAGGTCATTCCGCACATCACGGACGAAATCAAGCTGTTCATCCGGCGCGGCGCCGGTGATGCGGAGGTCGCCATCGTGGAAATCGGCGGCACCGTCGGCGACATCGAATCGCTGCCGTTTCTGGAAGCGATCCGCCAGATGGCGATCGAGCTGGGGCGCGACAACGCCTGTTTCATTCATCTCACGCTCGTGCCTTATATTGCCTCGGCCGGTGAAATCAAGACCAAGCCGACTCAGCATTCGGTCAAGGAACTGCGCGAGATCGGCATTCAGCCCGACGTGCTGTTGTGCCGGGCGGACCGGGCGTTGCCGGACGACGAGCGCAGGAAAATCGCGCTGTTTACCAATGTTGCGGTCGAAGCCGTCATTTCCGCCGTCGACGTGGACAGCATCTACAAGATTCCGGCGATGCTGCACGCGCAGGACCTGGACGATATCGTGTGCCGCAAGCTCGGTCTCGCGCCGCCCCCGGCAAATCTCTCGAGCTGGGACAAGCTGGTCTACGCGCTCGAGCATCCGAAGCGGGAGGTGAACATCGCGTTGGTCGGCAAGTATGTCGACCTGACCGAATCGTACAAGTCGCTGTCGGAGGCGCTGATCCATGCCGGGATCCACACCGGCGCGAGGATCCGGATCAACTATGTGGATTCCGAGAGCATCGAGAACAACGGCGTCGCATGCTTGAAGAACATGGA
>JACQOK010000124.1 GCA_016202565.1 Betaproteobacteria bacterium
CCGGGCGTGCGGCCGAGCATGGCCTTGGCGGCGCTGCCGACTTCCTGGATCACTTTCTTGCCATTGGGACCGCCTTCCTGGCGGATCGCTACTACCGACGGCTCGTCGAGCACGATGCCCTTGCCGCGCACGTAAATCAGCGTATTGGACGTGCCGAGATCGATCGCGAGATCGTCGTTAAAGTAGCTGCTCAAAAAACCGAACATAAGGTTCCGGGCCACGAAAATGGTGCTGTGCGTTGGGGGCTTATGATACCCTATGCAGCTTCGATTTTTAAGCGTTTTTCCGGTATTCATGGGGTAGTCATGGCGCTGACACTCGACGACGTAAAGCGCGTTGCACACCTCGCCCGAATCGAGATTTCCGACGCGGGTGCGGAGCTTGTTCTCCGCGATCTCGCCGACATTTTCGGCCTGATTGAGCAGATGCAAGCCGTGGATGTCGGCGGCATTGAGCCGATGTCTCATGGTCAGGACGTGGTCTTGCGTCTGCGCGAGGACGCGGTGACCGAGTCCGATCAGCACGTCGTGTTCCAGGCGGTGGCGCCCCGGGTCGAGGCCGATCTTTACTTGGTACCAAAAGTCATTGAGTAAGGCGTGAGGCGCGGGCGAGCAGAATGCGCTCACCGCCCGTCACTCCTGAGTTCTCACCGTTGCATGCAAAACGCCACGATCAAAAGCCTGTCTGCCGATCTTGCCGCGAAGAAACTCTCCAGCGTCGAGGCGACCCGGCATTTTCTTATCCGGATCAAGGCGTTAAACCAGAAATACCGCTGTTTCATCACGGTCGATGAGGACAAAAGCCTCGCCCAGGCGCGGGCGGCGGATCAGCTTCGCGCTGCGGGGCGGGCGCAACCCCTGACCGGCGTGCCGGTCGCGCAGAAGGACATCTTCTGCGCCAAAGGATGGCTTACGACCTGCGGTTCCAGAATGCTCTCCAATTTTGTCTCCCCGTATGACGCGCACGTCGTGGAACGACTCAACGCTGCCGGCGCGGTCAACATCGGCAAGACGAACATGGACGAGTTCGCCATGGGCTCCTCCAGCGAAACGTCCTACTATGGGCCGGTGACCAATCCGTGGGATACGCAGACCGTGCCCGGCGGCAGCTCGGGCGGTTCGGCTGCGGCGGTCGCGGCGCGGCTTGCGCCCGCCGCGATCGGGACGGACACCGGGGGCTCGATCCGGCAGCCGGCGGCATTGACCGGCATTGCGGGACTCAAGCCCACCTACGGGGTCGTGTCGCGCTACGGCATGATCGCGTTCGCCTCGAGCCTCGATCAAGGCGGTCCCCTGGCGCGGACCGCCGAAGACCTGGCGCTCATGCTCAATGTGATGGCCGGTCACGACGCGCGCGATTCCACGAGCCTCGAACGCCCGCCCGAGGACTATACGCGCGAGCTCACCCGCTCCCTCTCAGGCTTGCGGATCGGCTTGCCGCGGGAGTTCTTCGCCCGGGGTGTCGCACCGGATGTCGAGAAGGCTGTCGGGGAGGCGGTGGGGCAATTCCGGAAGCTCGGCTGCGAGACGGTCGAAGTGAGCCTGCCCAACATGGGACTTTCCGTCCCCGTGTATTACGTGCTGGCGCCGGCGGAAGCCTCGAGCAATCTCGCCCGGTACGACGGCGTGCGCTACGGCTATCGCGCCCCGGAATACGCGGACCTGCCGGACATGTACAAGAAGACCCGCGCCCAGGGCTTCGGTGCGGAAGTGAAGCGCCGGATTTTGATCGGCACCTATGTGCTGTCCCACGGCTACTATGACGCGTATTACCTCCGGGCGCAGAAGCTGCGGCGGCTGATTGCCCGGGATTTCAGCGAAGCGTTCGGCAAGTGCGACGTCATCATGGGCCCGACCAGTCCCACGACTGCTTTCAGGCTCGGCGAGAAGGCGGACGACCCGGTGCAGATGTACCTGTCGGACATCTACACCATTGCGGTCAACCTCGCAGGATTGCCGGGCATGTCGATTCCGTGCGGTTTCGGCAACGGGGGGCTGCCCGCGGGACTGCAGATCATCGGCAACTATTTTTCGGAAGCGCGCATGCTCAATGTCGCGCACCAGTACCAGCTCGTGACCGACTGGCACGATCGCGTGCCGCCGGGCATTGATGTCGATTGAACCGCCAAGACGCCAAGACGCCAAGAATTTGGATATAAAGAGCCTTCCCTGAGTTCCTTGGTGACAAAGGAGGGTGTTCGGATGGAACGAATTTTTCTTCGAGGTCTTGCTTTGTTTTTTGGCTCGATCGCTTGCGCGGAAAATTTTCACACTCTCGACGGAGCGGCGAGGGTTGTTACTTTTTTATCCTTATTGATTTTCTTGGCGTCTTGGCGGTTAAATAGGTGTTGTTCATGAAATGGGAAACGGTCATCGGGATCGAGACGCACGCGCAGCTCTCGACGCGCTCGAAGATTTTTTCGGGCGCATCCACCGCCTTCGGCGCCGCGCCCAATACCCAGGCGTGCGCGGTCGATATCGCGCTGCCGGGCGTGCTGCCGGTGCTCAATCGCGGCGCGGTCGAACGCGCGATCCGCTTCGGGCTCGCAGTCGGCGGGAATGTGAACCGGCGTTCGGTCTTTGCGCGCAAGAATTACTTCTATCCCGATCTGCCCAAGGGCTATCAGATCAGCCAGTACGAAATCCCCATCGTCGCGGGGGGAGCGATTGCCGTTCAGGTCGATGGCACGGAGAAGAGCGTGCGGCTGACGCGCGCCCACCTGGAAGAAGACGCCGGCAAATCGCTGCACGAGGATTTTCACGGCGCTTCCGGCATTGACTTGAATCGCGCCGGCACCCCGCTGCTGGAGATCGTCTCCGAGCCCGACATGCGCTCGGCCCAGGAAGCGGTGGCGTACGCGAAAGCGCTGCACGCCCTGGTGCGCTGGATCGACATCTGCGACGGCAACATGCAGGAAGGATCGTTCCGCTGCGATGCCAACGTCTCGGTGCGGCCGCAGGGCTCCGCTACACTCGGAACACGCTGCGAGATCAAGAACCTCAACTCGTTTCGCTTCCTGGAGCGCGCCATCGAGTACGAGGTGCGGCGCCAGATCGGGATCCTCGAGGACGGCGGCGCGATCGTGCAGGAGACGCGGCTCTACGATCCGGACCGGGACGAGACACGGTCGCTGCGCATCAAGGAGGACGCGCACGATTACCGCTACTTCCCCGATCCCGATCTGCTGCCGCTTGCGGTGAGCGAGCAGTGGGTGAATGAAGTGAAAGCCGCGCTGCCTGAGTTGCCTCAGGCCAAGCGCGAGCGATTCATAGCAGAGTTCGGAGTCACCCCTTACGACGCGACTCTGTTGACTGCAAACCGCGAAATCGCGGACTACTTCGCTACCGCGGCGCGCGACGCCCCTGGTGCTGTCGTAAAGCTTTGTGCGAACTGGATCACCGGTCCGATCAGCGCCAAGTTGAATGAAGGGGGGCTTGATTTCGACCCAGCGAACGTGCGGGTCAGCGCTCAGCAGTTACGTCGGCTGGTCGAGCGCATTGTGGATCGCACGCTCAATAACAACACGGCGAAGCAACTATTCGAGCATATGTGGCACACCCTCGAAATCTCTGTCCACGAGACAGTAGCTGTTTCCGACGCTATCGACGCCCTCATCGAAAAGCATGGTCTGAAACAGATCTCCGACAGAGGGGAAATCGAAAGGATCGTCGACCAGGTGATCGCCGCCAACCCCCAGCAGGCGGCGGACTACCGTGGCGGAAAGGAGAAAGCCTTCAACTCGCTGGTCGGCCAGGTGATGAAGGCGACCAGGGGCAAGGCCAACCCGCAGCAGGTGAACGAGGTCCTGAAGCGCAAGCTCTCTTCTCAGGGTGCTTGACAAAAATGAATCCGAGTCGTCCATGGTTCGGGGAATTCACCACGAACGGCCCTTCGCGAATCTACCGTTCAGCCGGGACCTGTCAAAGCGCACACAACCATTTTTGCCAGGGACTATCAGCCGGAGAGCTTGCGCCGGATGGTTGCGGTCTGGCGCGCGTTGAGCGGCTAAAATTCCGCCGCTCGAACGCGCGCAGTTAAACGGGCGCAGAGCGTCCCGGATTAACCCGTTTTAGCTATTTTTTGGGTTTCGCCGCAGGGGCCGGCGCGGGCGCCGCCGCCGTGCTCTGCCCGCCGCCCCTCAGTTCCACGAAGCGCTTCTTCTGAGTAGCGTACTTCTCCACGATATCCGCCTTTTCCTTTTCCTTGGCCGCAATGTTCCGCTCGAGCTTTTCCTTTTCGGCGGCGGCGCGCGCGATATCCTCCTGGGAATTGCGCTTCTTGGCGTCGTTGTGGCGGTCGATGGCGTTCTTGAGCGGCGCCTGCAACTGGATGATCGTCAGGTCGACTTGCTGGAGGTCGCGGTTGCGGCGCTGATCGATTTCCTTCTCGTTCGCGTAGGTGTTGAGCAACGCCGTGTCCAGACGCTGTTGTTCTGCCAGGCGCCGGCGTTCCTCCTCCTTCTGCTTGGCCGTGTCCTGTTCCCGCGCCTTGCGCCTGGCCGCTTCCTCCGCCGACTCGACGGCTCCGCGCGCCACGCCGCGCTTGTCGAGCTGCTGGGCGGCGCTGTCGCGATACTCGGGCGGGACGGTGTCGCCGCAGCCGACGACCTTGCCGGTCTTGTCCTTCCAGCAAACGAATTTGCCGCCAGCTTTGGACTGTGCCATCAGCGGGGCCGCGATGATCCCCGCCAATGCGAAGACAAGTGCTGAAACGAATTGCGCGCGCCTGGGCTTAAGCATGAGCTCTGACTCCGTATTGTTGACGATACTTGTCGACCGCCTCGAGGTTGCGGGTGAATCGGGGGTCCGATCTGAGATAGCTCACCAGATCATCGAGCGTCGCGATGCTGATCACGGGAATATTATAGCTTTGTTCGACTTCCTGCACCGCCGAGAGCGCGCCAGCGCCGCGTTCCATGCGGTCCAGCGCGACCATGACGCCGCACGGTGTGGCGTGCTCGGCGCGGATGATGCGGTACGATTCGCGCACGGCCGTGCCCGCGGAAATCGCGTCGTCGACGACCAGCACCCGACCCACAAGGTCCGCGCCGATGATGTTGCCGCGCTCGCCGTGGTCTTTCGCTTCCTTGCGGTTGAACGAAAAGGGCGCGTTGCGGCCCGCCTGCGCCAGGGCGACGGCCACCGCCGCCGCCAACGGGATGCCCTTGTAGGCCGGGCCGAACAGCATGTCGAACTGCACCCCGGACGCAAGGATCGCTTTCGCGTAGAATTGCGCGAGTTGATTGAGCGAATCGCCGTCACTGAACAGGCCCGAATTGAAAAAATACGGTGATAATCTTCCGGCCTTCGTTTTGAATTCCCCGAAGCTCACGGCCTTCCTGGCGATCGCGAACCGGATGAAATCCCGCCTGAAATCACTCATCTCTGCGCCGTAAATCTGGATGCGCGTTCTATGTTACGCATTATCACTCTCAATCTCAACGGCATCCGCTCCGCGGCGAGAAAGGGTTTGTTCAGCTGGCTCGCCAGGCAGCGGGCGGACGTAATCTGTGTGCAGGAGGTGAAGGCGCAAGCCGCGGACATGACGCAGGACATGCTCGCGCCGGGGCGGTTCAAGGGCTTTTTCCACTATGCCGATAAAAGAGGTTACAGCGGCGTCGGTCTCTATTCCCGGCACGTTCCCGCCAAGGTGATCGAAGGCATCGGCATTGCGGACATCGACCGGGAGGGTCGCTATTTGCGCGCCGACTTCGACAACCTGAGCGTGATCTCCGTCTATCTGCCCTCGGGTTCGAGCTCGGCGGAGCGTCAGCAGGTCAAGTTCGGCTTCATGAAGCGTTTTTTCCCTCATCTCAGGAAACTGAAGGAGGAGGGCCGTGAGATCGTGCTGTGCGGCGACTGGAACATCGCGCACAAGGAAATCGACCTCAAGAACTGGCGCGGCAACCAGA
>JACQOK010000126.1 GCA_016202565.1 Betaproteobacteria bacterium
ATTTCATCCGCGTCGACTGGCCGGCGGTACCGCTCGACAAGACGATCGACATCGTGGCGCGTGACGGCGCGGCGAGCCCCTTTCATCGCATGTGCATTTCGATGATCACGCACCCGCGTTCCGACGCGGATGCGGTGACGGTGCTGCGGAAATGGACCGCGCGCGTCGACCCGGCGACGATCCCGGTCTCGATCCTGTCCAATCCCACGACGATGGCGCGTGAGGACGTGGAACGCCTCAAGGATCTCGGTGCCGACATTTTCACCGTGGCGCTCGACGCGGCCACGCCGGAAATCTTCGATCGCACGCGCGGCAAGGGCGTCCAGTCGCCGCACAGCTGGGCCAAGTACTGGGAAATCCTCATGGCCGCGCGCGACATCTTCGGCCCGCAGAAATTCGGCGCGCATATCATCGTCGGCATGGGCGAGACCGAATACGACGTGCTCGCGCTCGTGCAGCAACTCGTCGATGTGGGCGGGCACAGCCACATGTTCTGCTTCTTTCCCGAGAAGGGCTCCTTGATGGATCACCTGCCGGCCACGCCGCGCGATCAGTGGCGGCGGGTGCAGCTGGCGCGTTATCTGATCGACTACCGCAACGTCCGGGTGGAGCACATGTCGTTCGATGGCGCAGGGCGGGTGATCAATTTCGGCATTCCGCAAAACGAGCTCGATGACGTGATCGACGCCGGCATCGCATTCCGCACTTCCGGCTGTCCCGGGAAGTTCCAGGACGACATCTCGGCCTGTGACCGTCCGTACGGTGATTCGCCGCCGTCGAACATCGCGAGCTATCCGTTTCAGCCCAACCAGGGCGACGTGCGCAAAATCCGCCGCCAGCTGCGCATCGTGGAGCGGAAGCCTTGAGGCCATGGCGAAGGTCTTTCGCGTAATCGATACCGGCATCCGCGACGGGCGCCGCCAGATCGCCTTCGATCAGGCGCTGATCGACGCCCACAAGGCGGGCAGGATTCCGGACACGATCCGTTTCCTGCGCTTTCCACCCACCGCCCTGATCGGCCGCCATCAGGTGCTCTCGCGCGAGTTGAAGCTCGACCACTGTCGCGCGCATGGAATCGGGATCGCCCGCCGGATCACCGGCGGCGGCGCGCTCTACTTCGATGAGGGCCAGCTCGGCTGGGAACTCGTCTTTCACCGCTCCACGCTCGGGATTGCCACGCTCGCCGATCTCGCGCGCGACATTTGCGAAGCGGCCGCGGCCGGCCTGTCCGGGCTCGGTGTGAACGCCAAGTATCGTCCGCGCAATGACATCGAGGTTGACGGGCGCAAGCTCGGCGGCACCGGCGGCTTCTTCGACGCGGACACGTTGTTCTATCAGGGCACGGTGCTGGTCGACATGAACGCGGCGGACATGGTGGCAGCGTTGAATGTGCCGGAAGCCAAACTTGCGAAACGTGCGCTCGATTCGGCCGCGCAGCGGGTGGTCACCTTGAAGGAACTGATCGGCGCGGCGCCGCCGATCGGCGCCATTCAGGAGGCGCTGCTCAAGGGGTTTGCCGCGCACCTCGGCATCACACCCATGCGCGGCGAGATCACCGCGGAGGAAGAGGCGCTCGCCGCCCGGTGCCACGACCAGGAAATCGGCACCGATGCGTTCGTGAGCGAGATCGACGATCCGGGGGCAGGTGAAGGCGTGCTGTCGGGCAGCCAGACCAGCGCGGGGGGGACGGTGACGGCCTATGTCCGTCTCGAGGGCGAGCGGCACGACCGCATCCGCGAGGTGCTCATCACGGGCGATTTTTTTGTAACGCCGCCGCGTACCGTGTTCGATCTGGAGGCATCATTGCGGAACGTGGCGGTTGCCGAAGCGGGTGCGGCGGTCGAGCGATTTTTTGCACAGGCCGACGTCGGGCTGCTTACGGTGTCGCCCGCGGATTTTCGCGCGGCGGTCGATGCCGCTGTCGGCCCGCGCCGATAACAGCGCGGCGCCGAGTCGCTCGGTTTCCGGCAATTTCCGCGACGTTTCGATTTCGCGCCGGGCCTCCAGATGAAACTGCTCCACGTCATCCAACACACCTCCGCCGAGTATCTCGGGCTGATCGAAGATCATCTCGAGGGTCGCGGCGTGCGCTTCAAGTACTACCGCCCGTTTGCCGGCAAGGCGCCCTTGCCGCACCGGGACACCGTCGCCGACGGCGTAATCCTGCTGGGCGGGGGACCGTGGGGAAGCGCGGGCGCGCGCGACGTGCCGACGCTCAAGGAAGAAGTCGCGCTGGCGCGCGCCTGCCTCATGCGCGAGTGGCCGATCGTCGGCCTGGGGCTCGGTGCGCAGATCCTCGCCATTGCGGCCGGCGGACGATCGGAGCCAACGCCGCTCGAGTTCGAAGTCACGAGCGCGCACCGGGTGAGCGCCGATGCCTTGAACGGGTATTTGCCCGAGACCTATCCGCTTGCCGTGTACATGCGCGATTGGCCGGTTCCGCCGGATTACGCCACGGTGCTTGCGCGCGACCCGAAGGGACGCCCCGCGCTCTGGCAGATCGGCCGCTCGGCGCTCGGCTTTGCCGGTCACCCGGGCCTGAAAGTCGCAATGATCGAAGATTTGGTGATGGAATTCGAGGAAGCGCCTGCTGACGCCGGCCGCGAACTGGTGCGGCTGCGCGCGGCGCAGCGCCCGCTGGAGGACGCGCTGGTGCCGATTATGACCGGCCTCGTGCAATTGACGGGATGGATGGAGACCACGCGCCCATAAGGGGAATAGGTCGCATCTAGGGCGAACAAGCACTTCGCGTCCGCTTGATATTTTAGAGAATCCTAATATACTAGAGCCGATGGCGCACGCGTCGGCGCGACAACTCAATGGCAGAAGACAATGACCAAGAAGCTCGTGATCGTGATGGCCAATACCGACCCCCGCAACGGTGAGGAACTCGGAGCGCCCCTCTTCCAGGCGACCGTTGCGGCGGCGATGGACTACGAGGTCGACGTGATCTGCACCGCCACCGCCGGACGGCTGATGAAAAAGGGCGTTGCGGAGAAGCTGTTCGTGAAGGAAGGTTCGCCGAAGTCCGTCTACGATTTCATCAAGGACGCGCACGAGGCCGGCGTCAAGTTCTACTGTTGCTCGCCCAACCTCGACCTCTTCGACATGAAACAGGAGGATCTCATTCCCGAGTGCAGCGGCGTGGTCGGCGGCGCGCACCTCATCGAAGAAGTGATGGAAGGCGACTGCAAGGTCATGACGTATTGATCTGCCGTCGAGCCAGTGATGACGCATCCCGCAACCACTCGCGTTCAGCAACACATCGGCGATCCCATCTCCGGGAAGCCGCCGGTCGAACGGACGGAACTCGAAGAGATCTTCAAGGACATTCAGTCGGATCTGCGCTACGACCATGAGCTGAACGGCTGTCTCAACTGCGGTATCTGCACCGCCACCTGCCCGGCCGCGCACTACTACGACTTCAGCCCGCGCGAGATCGTTCAGCTGCTGTGGACGGAGAATCTCGAGGGCATCTACGACGCGATGCAGGAGAAGATCTGGGCGTGCGCCCAGTGCTACACCTGCGCGGCGCGCTGTCCGTTCGGCAACTCGCCGGGCGGTCTGGTGATGCTCATGCGCGAGACGGCGATCAAGCACCAGATGGAGTCCGCGAAGAAAGTCCTGCGCCCATTCAGCCGCGTCATGCTGAAGCTCATTTCCACCGGCAACCAGCTTGCACCCGACATGATCAACCCCGACCACTTCGCGGATTGGGGCCCGAACATTTCCAAGATCGATGCCCCGCTCAAGGATCTGCGCAAGGCGATTCCGATGCCCACGCTCAACACCACCGCGACGGCGTGGGAAGTCAATCTGAAGACGTCGATCGAGCTCTATACCATCTGGGAAGAGACCGGCGTGCTCAAGCAGCTGGAGGGGCTCGACGAGAACCTGTTCGACGTGATTTCGGACATCATGGACGAAAAGCGGGAGGACTGGAAGGATTGGCTCGCGGACCAGGAAGAGGAAGACAAGGACGATTAACCATGCGGCGAGAGCCGGGTGACCGACGGCTTTCGTCCCCATTTGCAGAAGGAGGAACCTATGTCAACGCCCAACGGCCAAGGTAGCAAGGAGCGTTTCACCGGTCACGGACCCGAGTGGCGGGACTCGAATCTCTCGCCGCAAGAAGCGCAAATCGCCACGTCCTGGGTGGAGCTGAAGATCGACCGGCGCTCGATGCTCACCAACAAGGACCGCGTGGAAGACGTGCGCGACGTCATGTGGCAGCTCGAGAAGGACGGCGAGATCGCCGTCCACCGGGTAGCGGACGAGCACGAACCGGTGATGGTCAAGACGCTCTACGGCTGGGACAAGAAGATTCCGACGCAACGCCTGTGGCATCACAAGTCGTGCGGCCAGTGCGGCAACATCCCGGGCTATCCGGCGTCTCTGCTCTGGCTCATGAATCGCCTGGGCATCGAGTATCTGGATGAAACGGACCAGACCTCCTGCACGGCGTGGAATTACCATGGCTCGGGCATCGGCAATCTCGAGAGCCTCGCAGCGGTGTTCCTGCGCAACTTTCATCAGGCGTATGTGGCCGCCCGCGCGCAGGGTCTGCCGGACGCTTACTATTACCCGCTCGTGCATTGCGGCACTTCGTTCGGCAACTACAAGGAAGTGCGCAGTTACCTCCTCCATTCGGCGAAGCTGCGCGAGCGCGTGCGGCAAATTCTCGGCAAGCTCGGCCGTCTGGTCGACGGCAAGATTCTCATCCCCGAGGAGGTTGTCCACTACTCGGAATGGGTGCACGTGATGCGCCAGCGCATCGCCGCGGTGCAGGAAATCGATTGCAGCAAAATTCGTGCAACGATTCACCCGGCCTGCCACGTCTACAAGATGGTTCCGGAGGATGCGGTCTACGATGACACCGTGCTGGGCGGCAACCGCGTGGCGGTGTCCACCGGCATCATGGAAGCGCTCGGCGCGCAGGTCATCGACTACTCGACGTGGTACGACTGCTGCGGGTTCGGCTTCCGCCACATCATCTCGGAGCGCGAGTTCACCCGCTCTTTCGCCATCGACCGCAAGGTGCGCGTTGCGATCGAGGAGGCGCACGCCGACGTGATGATCGGCCACGACACCGGCTGCATCACGACGCTGGACAAGAACCAGTGGATCGGCAAGGCCGCCGGCAAGGCGGTGGATCTGCCGATTCTCGCCGACTGCCAGTTCGCGGCGCTCGTGTGCGGCGCGCATCCCTACAAGATCGTGCAGTCGCACTGGCATGCCTCGCCCGTCGAGGACCTGATGGCCAAACTTGGCATCGATTGGGAAGAGAAGAAGGCGGAATTCGTCGCCTATCTCGAGCAGGTGAAGGCGGGCAAGGGCGAGAACCTGTACGATCCGCGGCGGATGATCACCTCCGGCCCGGGCTACATTCCGATCGCGAGACGCCCATGAGCCAGCCGATCCTGATCGTAGGCGGCGGGCCCGCGGGACTGGCCGCGGCGCATGCGCTCGCAACCGTCGGCCAGCGGTCGGTGCTGGTGGAGAAAGAGCAGCGGCTGGGCGGCGCGCCGATCCTTTCGGGCTACGCCAAGCTCGTGCCCTCCGGCGAATGGGCAAAGGACGCGATCGGCGGCATGGTGGGCCGTGTCGAGTCGAGTTCGCTCGTGGCGGTTCACAAGGGATGCACGGTGCAGGAGTTCGGCGGCGAGCCCGGCGCGTTCAAGGCGCGTCTGTCGGACGGGGCGCCGCTCGATATCGGTGCGGCGATTCTCTGCACCGGGTTCACGCACTTCGATTCCGTCAACAAGCCGGAGTGGGGATTCGGAACTTTTCCCGATGTCGTGACGACGACGCAGGTCGAGCAGATGATCTCCTCGGGCAAGGGGGTGCGCTGTCCCTCCGACGGGCGCAAGCCGCAGCGGGTGGCGATTCTGCTCTGTGTCGGTTCGCGCGACCGGCAGATCGGACGCGAGTGGTGCTCGAAGATCTGCTGCACGGTGTCCTGCAACATTGCCATGGAGATCCGCGAAGCGCTGCCGGACTGCCATGTCTATATCTACTACATGGACATCCGCACGTTCGGCCTCTACGAGACCAGCTACTACTGGCGCAGCCAGGAGGAATTCAAGGTCAAGTACATCAAGGCGCGCATCGCCGAAGTGACCTCCGACGGGAAGAAGCTCATCATCAAGGGCGAGGACACGCTGGTAAAGCGCCCGATCACCATTCCATTCGACATGGTGATCCACGCCATCGGCATGGATCCGAACGTCGACAACGGCGCGCTCGCCAGAACATTCGGTTTCGCGCTCGAGCGCCACGGATTCATCGGCAAGGGAAATTCATACGGCGCGCTGGGCGAGACTTCGCGCCCGGGCTTATTTGTGGCGGGCGCGGCCACCGGGCCGGAAACGATCGATGATTCGATCGCGCAGGCCAAGGCCGCCGCCATGACGGCGTTCGCGCTGGTGAGCCGGGTGCCGGCCGCGGCAGCCGCGTGACGAGCCGAGGTGATGGCGACTCCGGAATATCGAGCATTACCCGTGGCGGAACTGGAGCGGCCTCGGCTCGAGTTGAGCGGCCCCAAGCTCGCGCGCGCTTTCGAGATACTCGTCTCCGGCAGCGAAGAGCATGGCGGCGTTGAGCGCTACGTGGCTGCCCTGCGGCTCAAGTCGTCACTGTTTCGGGAAGCGCTCGCAGGAGGGGCTGCGCGCGATTTCAGCCTTCCGGCATTCAAGGCGCTGTGCGCGTACATTCCGACCGTGCGCCGGCGCATCGGCCCATACCTCGACCCGCAGCCATCCGAGCGGCTGCGGTTGGCGGTTGGCGCGTTGCTCGAAGGTCGTGAGGATACCGCCACGGCGGATGCGCGGATCGCGGCCTTCTGCGCGAGCTTTCCCGAGGATCGATCGCACCGCTGGGTGCGCGATCTCGCCGCCGAAATCCTGCACAACGTCGATCCGGAGCGCTACCCCCTGATGTGCCGCTGGGTGTGGGATGCCCGGACCAACACCGGCGTGCTGCGCGAAATCTGGCACGCGGAAAATGTCGACCAACTCGTCATCGATGTGCCCGATCGCTATGGCACCTTCGTCATGCTGCGCGAAGAGCTTGCGCAGTATCTGGCGGGAAACGGAGTCTTCCGCGACGTGATCCATTACGTCGACTTGCTTGCCGCTCAGGTCTACGCGGGCTACATTTCCGAGCAGGGCGGAACCTATCTGCGCGCCGACTTTTCGAGCCCCGAGGATCCGATGGTGCATGTCCGGCGCCTGCTCGGGCTCGACGGCATGGATCCCCGCGGCCGCACGCGCCTGAAGGCGGCCGACGGCGAGGCGTTCATCGTGGACGACGTGAACCTGCTCAACTGACCGGTAGTCCTCAATGCCCATCCACGAACAATCACTGATCCGGCCGGAAAACATCAAGTCGCACGAGAAGCTCGTCCTCGACGGGGTGGATGTCTCCGGGCACTGGAGCACGTTCATCGCGCCGCGGGTCGTCACCGACTACAACGAGCGGCTCGAGGAGGAAATCGCGGCATTGCCCGGGGGCGAGCACATCCACCGCTGCTGGCAATGCGGCTCGTGTACCAATTCCTGCACCGTCAATGCGGTCAACCCGGACTTCAATCCCCGCTACTGGATCTATCTCGTCCGCATGGGCATGGAGTCGGAACTCCTGCGCGACAAGGAGATCATCTGGCAGTGCGTGTCCTGCCACAAATGCACCTATGCGTGCCCGCGCGACGTGGTTCCCGAAGGCGTCATGAAGGCGACCGCGCATTGGCTCGAACTCAAGGGGCATACCCCGAAGTCGAAATCGATGCACTTCGACGAGGAGTTCTCCGAGCAGGTCTTTGCGACCGGCAAGATCGAAGAGGGGCGCATCATTCGCGGCTTCTTCGCCCGGACCGGCCAGCCGCTGTTCCAGGAGTGGCTGGTCGAAATGGCGCGGCGGATCGCCCGGAAGTTTCCCATCAAGCTGGGCCTGCTGATGGGGATCGCCGCGCTCATCCGTCCCCGGACCCGCGGCTGGGCCAAGGCGCGCGATGCGATCAGCGAATACGTCGAGGAGCAACAGGCGAAACAGCGTGACGCGCTCGGGCTCGTCGAGCTGGCCAGCAGCGAACTCCCGGGCGCGGCGACGAAGCGCCCCCGCGATAGGGGGGATCATGGAGCAGACGATGTCAGATAGTCCGGCCGATAACAGGAAGTCCCGCTACGAGCGCGTCGCGTATTATCCGGGCTGTGCGCTGGAAGGCTCGGGCCACGCCTACAACCGCTCGACCAAGGAGGTCGGGAAGGCGCTCGGGCTCAAGCTCGACGAAGTCAAGAACTGGAACTGCTGCGGGGCGATGGAGGTGAAGAACATCGACCCCAAGGTGCAGACATACCTCTCCTCGCGCGTCATGTCGATCGCCGCCAATGAGATGGGCGCGCAGGTGGTGATGGCGCCCTGCAACGGTTGCTATCACAACCTCAAGAAGGCGGAGCATGATCTCGCGCATGATGAAGCTTCGCGGGAGGTTGTGGATCGGATTTCCAAGAAAGCGGGGCATGCGACCTATCGCGCCGGTCAACTCGAGACCATACACGCGCTCGACTGGATCAAGCACGGCATCGGAGAAGACGAGCTCAAGCGGCGCATCCGCAACTCGCTCCAGGGCCTCAAGGTGGCCAACTACTACGGCTGCATGTATACGCGGCCGCGTCACATTTTTCCGGAGAAGGACCAGGGCACGGGCAGCGAGTCCACCTCGCAGCCGCACTTCATGGATGACCTGCTCGCCGCCGCAGGCGCGCAGAACGTCGATTTCCCGTTGAAGACCGCCTGTTGCGGCGGCGCGCATACGCTCTCCGACAGCGACACCTCGACCAAGCTCGTGCTGAACATCCTGCGGGCGGCCGAAGCGGCCGGGGCCGAGGTGATCGCGACCGAATGCCCGACGTGCCACTCCGGGCTCGAGATGCACCAGGTGCGCGCGGAGAAGGTGCTGGGCGAAAAGACGAGCGTGAAGATGCTCTACTTCACGCAGCTGCTCGGCATCGCCCTTGGACTCTCGCCGCGCAGGGTGGGCGTGCACGAAAACGTTTCGGATTCGGGCGACATGCTGAAAAGCAAAGGGCTGGCATGAGGTCACTGGGGGCGCTCGAGGCCGAGCTCGATTCGTTCGACGCGCAGCCCGAGGCAGCAGCCGCGGCGCAGCGTCTGCTCCGGATCGCGGAAGAGGCATTGGAGCAGTGGATTGTGGCGCGGGGGGAAATACCCACCGCCGAGGAAAGGGAGGGCTTCCGGCTGCTCGCGCTGCACCGGCAGGGCGCGCGGGGGCTGCCGAGCTTCAATGCGTGCCGTGAGAGTTGCCGCGAGATCGCCTACCATTACAATATGCTTTGCATGGAGCCCGGGCACGAGGAGGCGGCGCGCCGCCAGCGCATGATGGCGATGCTTGCGAAGCATGTGGTGTTGTTCGTGAGCGGCAAGATGCAGGTCGAAGGCCTCGGTGAGTTCTGCTGTGCGTCGCGGCCGCTGCGCCTGGAACCGTCTCAATAAAAAGGAGCACGCAACATGCCCGATGTACGCGGATGCCACCTGCCGGACGAGCTGCTCTACGACGTGGAGAACCACATCTGGTTCAAGGAACTGGACGACGGGACGGTCAAGATCGGGATGACGACCGTCGCGACGGCCATGGCTGGGCAGCTGGTTGCCTTTACGCCCAAGAAAGTCGGGCGGGGGGTCCAGGCCGGCAAATCCTGCGCGACGGTGGAGTCGGGAAAGTGGGTGGGCCCGGCAAAGTCCGCGGCTGGCGGCGAGATCGTTGCGGTGAATGATGACCTGGTCGCCAAACCGGCGCTGGCCAACGAAGATCCGTACGGGGCCGGGTGGCTGGTGATCCTCAAGCCCGAGGATTGGGCCACCGCCAAGGCAACGTTGACACCCGGCGCCCAGGTCGCAGCGAAATACGAAGCGAAAATGGATGCGGACGGGTTCGCGGGCTGCGCTTGCTCCCCGTGACGAGTCCATCGTCCTGAATTTTCCGGCAAGATGAAGCGAAGTTTTTCGAAGGAACTCTCAACGATCGCGTCCGGCATGAACGTCGCCGAGCTTCAGCCGAATGCGCTGCGCGCTGCCGCATTGCTCAAAGCGATGAGCAACCCCTCCCGGCTCATGGTGCTTTGCCAGCTGTCGGAAGGGGAGAAATCGGTGGGTGAACTGGAGCGCATCGTCGGCTTGAGTCAATCGGCGCTGTCGCAGCACCTCGCCCTCCTGCGGCGCCAGAACATCGTCACCGCGAGACGCGCGGGACAAGCGATTTTCTACTCGCTTGCCGGCATGGAGGCCCCGGCGGTCCTGGCCACGCTTTATGACGTGTTCTGCAGGAAGGATTCCCGAGGATCCCTGCGCAGGCTTGGCGCGAAGTCCGCCTGAACACGGCCGCAGGATGGGAAGACCGCGCCGTACTACTCCGTGGGTTTAGGCACCGGCGTCGACAGGCAACCGATCAGCCGTTCCATCCGGACGCGATGGAGTTCCAGCCAGGCCGCTTCCAGTTGCGCCTCCTCGCCGGGCCCGGTGGGCCGCGTCGCGTGAACGTAGACTGCCTCGAGTAGCCGTTCCAAGGGCACGCTGATCTCTTGCGTCCGCAGATCGCCCTGCGTCCAGCCGATGCGTATGCCCGCCCGCTTGAACGCGGCGAGATCCTCGGCGGAGCGCGCGAGTTCCTGGAGCCTCGTCAGTCGTGCCACATCCTCGCGCAGAAGCTGCGCGCGAAAGGGGCTTTGCTCTGCGTCGATGCGTCGCTGCAGCTGGTCGAGTAGCCGCATGGCTTCTCCTGCGATGGTCCGTCCGGGGAAAATTCTATTACGCAATCACACGGCACGGCCATCCCCTGCGCGGGAGACCGATGCGAGCGCCGATGCCGCGTCGTGGGTGCTGCGCCATCCGAGCTCCCCGGCGGCGCGGGAGCAATCGATCAGAAGCGTTCGGGCGAGGCCCTCGATCCACGCCGGCTCACCCCCCCAACCGAAGAGACGCCATGCCAGGTTGAGCCCCGCCTGCGCGGCAATCCGCGGCAGCGCCACGCTTATCGGGTGACGGCGGCGGATGACGTCGCGGAAGCTGACGTTATCCGGGACCGCAAGGTTGAAGGGTCCGATCACGTCCGACATGAGTGCGAGCACTACCGCCTGCGCGACGTCGTCCTCGTGCACGCATTGCAGCCGCGGATACGGCTCGGGCATGCGCAGGTAACAGGGTTGGTCGAGCAGCTGCTTGAGCAAGGGCTGCGCGTGCCGCCCGAGAATGGCATGGGGCCGCAGCCGTACGCACTCCGGGAATTCGGCGGCGAGCATCTCCTCGACGCGCGCCTTATGCGTGGCGTAGAGAAACCCGGGAATCGGATCGAATGCAGCCTCCTCGCGCAGATCCACGCCGCCGCCGTAGACCGCCGCACTCGACATGTGAACGAGGCGCCGGACGCCGGCCCGGCGCGCCGCATGAAAGACCTTGCGGCTGCCGGCGACGTTGATGTCGTACATCTCCCGCTCGTCCATGCGCCCGCGCAGCACCACAAAAGCGAGGTGGACCAGCGCATCGTGGCTGTGAAGGAGGTGCTCGAGCGCAGGATGGCGCACGTCGAGCTGGCGCGGGTGGAATTTGGCATGCTGGAAATGGGGCGGCTTGAGATCGATGCCGGTGACCTGTTCCACGTCCGCGTGCGCGCACAGGCACGGCAGCAGCGCTGCAGCGAGATGCGAACTGGAGCCGGTGACGAGGACGCGCATCGCGTGTCAGGACCGAGCGTCGAAAATCGAGGATCGAGGGAAAAATATCTGCCCAAGCATCCTCAATCCTCAATCCTCAATCCTGAATCTTCGATTTCGGCGAACACCGGCATCACTTCCCGCGCGAAAAGCTTGAGCGACTCCTGCACCACCTCATGCTCGAGCGCGCCCGCGCCGAAGGCGCACAACAGGTGGGTGACGCCGCCAGCCGCGTACTTGCGCAGTTTCGCGACGCACTCCTGCGGGTTGCCGACGACCGTCAGACCGAAGGCATCGAGCAAGCCGAAGTCGACGCCGAGTTTCATCAGGCTGCGGAAGCGCCCGAGTTCGTGCAGCTGCTCGTAGCTCGGGTAAAGCCGCTCCAAGACCGGCAGGGTAACCCGGAACAGTTCCCGGTAGAACCAGGTGAAAGCGTCAGCGGCAAGCCGGTGAGCGCGGCTGCTGTCCTCGAGGCAGAGCACACCCACCGGCATCCCGACCCGCGGCGCATCGGCGGCGCGCCGGGCTTCCCGATAGCGCCCGATGTCGTGCTTCACCATGAACCAGGGCTTGAACGGCCCGGCCAGGACGCCGAGTTGGCGCGCGGCCGCCCAAGCATAAGTGTCGGGACTCACCGCCGCCGTCCACAGCGGAGGATGCGGTTCCTGCACGACGTGCGGCAGGATATCGAGCGCTTCCAGATGAAAATGCCGGCCGTGAAAGGTGACGGGCTGACGCTTGAAGCTCGCGCGCAGGATTTCCAGACTTTCATCGGTCAGTTCGCGGCTTGCTTCCATCTGCGCACCGAAAACGGCGTACTCGCGCGGTGAAAAACCGCGCCCGATGCCCACTTCGAGGCGGCCGGCGGACAGGATATCGAGTGTGGCCACACGCTCGGCGACGTGCACCGGATGGTGCAGCGGCAGCGGAATGACGGCGTGGCCCAGACGAATGCGGCCGGTGCGCGCCGTTGCGGCCGCAAGCAGCAGTTCGGGCTTGGAAGCGTGCGAGTAGCCGCGCATGAAGTGGTGCTCGACCAGCCATGCACAGCGATAGCCCAGGTTATCCGCAAGCTCGATCGTGGCAAGCGTGTCGGCATAGACCCGGGCCTCCGACAAACCGCGGTGAGAAGGCAGGGCGACTTCGAAGAACAGATCGAATTGCATTTGAGATTATCATGATGCCAGCGGGTCGCACGATTTACCAACAAGATCGCATTCCGCCATGTAAGGCGCGGATCCGTCGTTGGTCGCGTCCCGAGAACTGGTTTAGAATTAGCGCTTTTTATCGGCGGCGCCGCTTGGCAATGGAAAACCTGGTCGAAATCAAGGACGTCAGCTTTGCTTACGAAGTGCGTCCCGTGCTCAAGGGCATCAACATGGTGGTGCCGCGCGGCAAGGTGGTGAGCATCATGGGACTGAGCGGATGCGGCAAGACGACCTTGCTGCGCTTGATCGGCGGTTCCTTGAAGCCCACGCGGGGCGAAGTGCGCGTTGCGGGGCGGGCGACGCACGAACTCAACCAGGAAGAGCTCTATGCAATGCGCCGCAAGATGGGGATGCTGTTCCAGTTCGGCGCGCTGTTCACCGACATGTCGACGTTCGACAACGTGGCGTTTCAGATGCGCGAGCACACCGATCTCCCGGAATCGATGATCCGCGATCTCACGTTGATGAAGCTCGATGCGGTGGGATTGCGCGGCGCCCAGCATCTGATGCCCTCGGAATTGTCCGGCGGGATGGCGCGGCGGGTGGCGCTGGCGCGCGCGGTTGCGCTCGATCCGATGCTGATCATGTACGACGAGCCGTTTGCCGGTCTCGATCCCATTTCGCTCAGCGTGATCGGCGACCTTATCCGGCACCTGAACGATGCGCTCGGCGCCACTTCGATCGTGGTGACGCATGATGTGCAGGAATCGCTGAAGATCGTCGATTACGTCTATTTCATGTCGGAGGGCGTGGTGGTCACTCATGGCACGTCCGAAGACATCCGCAATTCGAAGGCGCCTTTCGTGCACCAGTTCGTCTGGGGCGAGATGGATGGGCCGGTGCCGTTCCATTATTCCGGGGCGGGCATCGCGCAGGAGTTGGGGCTGGGGAGCAGCCATGCTTGACCGCCTCGCGGCACCGCTGCGCCGACTGGGCCGGCAGTGCATCAACGCCGTCTGGCGCCTGGGGTATGCCAGCCGCTTTTTCCTGTTCGTGCTGATGCGCTCGGGCACGAGCTTCCGGCGCTTCCAGCTCGTCATCAAGGAGATCTATTTTGCGGGCGTGCTGTCGCTCATCATCATCATCGTGTCCGGATTGTTCGTGGGGATGGTGCTGGGGCTGCAAGGCTACGAAACGCTGCAGAAGTACGGTTCGGCGGAGGCGGTGGGCACGCTCGTGGCGTTGTCGCTGACGCGGGAGCTCGGGCCGGTCGTGGCGGCGTTGCTGTTCGCGAGCCGTGCCGGATCCGCCATGACTGCCGAGATCGGGCTGATGAAGGCGACCGAGCAGATCTCGGCGATGGAAATGATGGCGGTCGATCCGATCGCGCGCGTCGTGGGGCCCCGCTTCTGGGGCGGACTGATATCCATGCCGCTCCTGGCGGCGATGTTCAGTGCGGTGGGCGTGTTCGGTGGTTACCTGATCGCGGTGGTGCTGATCGGAGTGGATGAAGGCGCGTTCTGGTCGCAGATGCAGAATGCCGTGGATTACCGCGACGACATTCTCAACGGCGTGATCAAGAGCGTCGTGTTCGGCGTGGCCGTGACGGCGATCGCGCTGTTCGAGGGCTACGACGCGCCGCCCACCGCGGAAGGCGTTTCGCGTGCGACGACGCGCACGGTGGTGACCTCATCGCTGGCAATCCTGGGTCTTGATTTTGTTCTCACCGCGTTAATGTTCAGAGGAGCGTGAGTTCATGGAGCGAACCGTTCTCGATCTGTGGGTAGGGGTATTCGTGGCAGCCGGCATCGCGGCGCTGCTGATACTGGCGCTCAAGGTAGGCAATGCGAGCGCCACATTCAACGTCGGGGATACCTATCGGGTAAGCGCCGAGTTCGACAATATCGGCGGTCTCAAGCCGCGTGCGCCGGTGAAGAGCGCCGGGGTGGTGGTCGGTCGCGTCGACCAGATTCAGTTTGATAACGAACGATTCCGCGCCCGCGTGATGATGAACATCGACAAGCGCTACCAGTTTCCGCGCGACAGTTCCCTTTCGATTCTCACTTCAGGGCTTCTCGGCGAGCAATATCTCGGACTGGAGGCGGGCGGGGACACCGAAAACATCAAAGACGGCGAAAGTTTCAAGCTCACGCAGTCGGCGGTGGTGCTGGAGAAGCTGATCGGGCAGTTCCTCTTCAACAAGGCGGCCGAGGGCGGCGATACCAAGAAGTGACTTTTTCGGACAATGGTGAACGATGGGTAAAGCAATGAAATACCGTTTTCTCTTGATGGCAGTGGCGTTGTGTGGTTGCATTGCGCCGATTCAGGCTGCGGACACGTTGGCGCCGGACGCGCTGGCAAAGAGTGTCACCGACGAGGTCCTGACAATCGTGCGTGCCGACAAGGAGATCCAGTCGGGCAACCAGAAAAAAGTGGTGCAGCTGGTGGAGTCCAAGGTGGCGCCGCACTTCAATTTCGTGCGCATGACCCAGCTCGCGATGGGCAGGAACTGGCGTCAGGCGAGCGCCGGCCAGCAGAAGCTCCTGATCGACGAATTTCGCACGCTGCTGGTGAGAACCTATACTTCCGCGTTCACGCAATACAAGAACCAGACGGTCGTATACCGCGCCCCCCGCATGGCCGCCGCCGACACCGACGTGGTCGTGCAGTCCTTCATCAAGCAGCCGGGCGGCCAGCCGGTCGCCGTCGACTACAGCATGGAAAAGACCGGCGGCGGATGGAAGGTCTACAACGTGAAAATCGAGGGCGTGAGCCTGGTGGAAAATTACCGCAACACCTTCAATACCGAGATCCAGAGAAGCGGAGTGGACGGCTTGATCAAGTCGCTCTCCGAGCGCAACAAGGTCCTGGCGCAGCAGGTGCAAGGTCAATGATTTCGTGCGAGGGCGGCCGCTGCACGCTGCAGGGGCCGGTAACGATACAAAACGCCGCCGCTGTTCTGGAAGAAGGCAACCGGCTGTTTGCCGCGGACCAGGTCACGCTCGATCTCGCCGCGGTGACCGAAGTGGATTCGGCGGCGGTGAGTCTGCTGCTCGAATGGCGCCGGGCCGCCCGCCGCGCCAACCGGCGGATCGAATTCGTCAATCTTCCCGACAACCTCAAGAGCCTCGCCAAGCTCTACGGTGTTACCGAACTGCTTGAGATGCGCGCGGCGTGAGGCCGATTCCCGCAATCCAGGTCGAAAATGTCTCCAAGCGTTACGGCCGCCTGCAGGCGCTGGCGGAGGTCAGCCTGGAGATCGCGCCGGGCGAATTCTTCGGGCTGCTCGGTCCGAACGGCGCCGGCAAGACGACGCTGATCAGCATCCTCGCCGGCCTCACGATCGCCTCGAGCGGCAGCGCCCGCGTGATGGGATTCGACGTGCGCAGCCAGTATCGTGAGGCGCGGCGCGCGCTGGGCGTGGTGCCGCAGGAGCTCGTGTTCGATCCGTTCTTCACGGTGCGCGAGACGCTCACGATCCAGTCCGGCTATTTCGGCATGCGCAACGGCCGCGGCTGGATCGACGAGGTCATGCACCATCTCGACCTTGTCGACAAGGCCGATACCAACATGCGCGCGCTCTCGGGCGGCATGAAACGGCGGGTGCTGGTGGCGCAGGCGCTGGTGCACAAGCCGCCGGTGATCGTGCTCGACGAGCCGACCGCCGGGGTCGACGTCGAACTGCGCCAGGCGCTGTGGCGTTTCATCCGCAGGCTGAACCAGGACGGCCACACCATCGTGCTCACCACGCACTACCTGGAGGAGGCGGAAGCGCTGTGCGGGCGCATCGCCATGCTCAAGGAGGGACGAATCGTCGCGCTCGATACGACGCAGAACCTGCTCGGAAGGCACTCCGGCTGCTACGTGGAATTGCGGCTCGATCCCGACCGGCTGCCGGAGCGGCTTTTGCCGGAGGTGGTGGACCGGCGCGCCAATGGCGCCTACCGGCTCGCGCTCAAGGACTACGTCGAGCTCGAGGATCTCATGCGCGAACTGCGCGCATCGGGCGTGCGGGTGCAGGAGCTGGAAGTGATACAGCCCGATCTTGAAGAGGTTTTCGTGCAGATCATGCGCAAGGCATGATGAGTGACGAGCAATGAGCGACGACCGATCAGCGATAGGTAACATGGACGTCACGCGTCGCCCGTCACCCGTCACGGGGTTCTACACGCTCTTCTACAAGGAGTGGCTCCGCTTCTGGAAGGTGAGCGTGCAGACCATCCTGGCGCCGGTGCTGACCGCGCTGCTGTTTCTCCTGGTGTTTTCGCACACCTTGCGCAGCCACGTGGAACCGTTTCCCGGAGTGTCCTATTCCGCGTTCCTGGTGCCGGGGCTCGCGATGATGTCGGTGCTGCAGAATGCGTTCGCCAACAGCTCATCGAGTCTCATGCAGTCGAAGATGACCGGCAATATCATCTTCGTGCTGCTGCCGCCGCTCTCGCACCGCGAGTTCTTTCTCGCCTATCTGCTTGCCGCGGCGGCGCGTGGCCTGGTGGTCGGGGCGGGGGTTTTTGCCGCGACGGTCTGGTTCGTCGACCTCCAGTTTGCCCATCCGTTGTGGGCGATCGCTTTTGCCCTCGCCGGCAGCGGCATCATGGGCGCGCTCGGCATCATCGCCGGCATCCATTCCGAAAAGGTCGATGAACTCGCCGTGTTCCAGAATTTCATCATCCTGCCGCTCACCTTTCTGTCCGGTGTGTTCTACTCGATCCATTCGCTGCCGCCGTTCTGGCAGGGCCTGTCGCACCTGAATCCGATCTTCTATATGATTGACGGCTTTCGCTACGGATTTTTCGGACACGCCGATGTCTCGCCTTTCCTGAGCTTGGCAATTGTCGGGGCATGTTTTTTCGCCTTATCATTGCTTACGCTCTGGTTGCTGAAGACTGGCTATAAATTGAGGCACTAAGAGTCGCTTACATGATTCAACCGGAACAGATCAAATCCGTCATTGAGGACGGTCTGCAATGCGACCACGTGGAAGTGGCGGGCGACGGCCATCATTTCGAGGCCGTCATCGTGAGCTCCCAATTCCGCGGCAAGTCCAA
>JACQOK010000141.1 GCA_016202565.1 Betaproteobacteria bacterium
GTCTGATGGTCACCAATCCGCTGTTCGTGCTGACGCTGCGCCAGCAGGACGGCACCACCAGCGTGCTCGCCAACCCCCGCATCCGGGTCAAGAACAAGGAGAAGGCCAAGATCCACATCGGGGACCGGGTGCCGGTGATCACCACCACCGCGGCGGCCACCGGCGGCTTCATCTCCGAGTCGGTGAGCTATCTCGATGTGGGGCTGAAGCTCGAGGTCGAGCCGCTCATCTATCTCGAGGACGAAGTGGGGATCAAGGTAGCGCTGGAAGTGAGCAACATCGTGCGCGAGATCGCCAGCAAGAGCGGCACCCTTACCTACCAGGTCGGCACCCGCAATGCCGCCACCGTGCTGCGGTTGAAGGACGGGGAAACCCAGATCCTCGCCGGGTTGATCAGTGACGAGGACCGGCGCAATGCGAGCCGCGTGCCCGGAGTGGGCGAGCTGCCGGTGTTCGGGCGGCTGTTCTCGGCCACGCGCGATTCGATCGGCAAGACCGAGGTCATGCTGCTCATCACCCCGCGGCTCGTGCGCACCATCACCCGCCCCGACATGCGCACCATCGAGTTCGCAGCCGGCACGGAAGCTTCCGGGAGCGCCCCCTCACCTGCGCTGGGCCCGCCGAGGGCGCCTGTACAGCCGAGCGTCAAGCCACCCGCTCCGCCGAAGTCCGTGGCCCCGCCTGCGCCGCCGCGCGGCCCGGACATGGTGCCCTTCGGCGGCGTCAAACCTTAGCAGCCGATGCGAATCGCCAATCACCATTCCGGCTTTACGCTCATTGAGCTGGTCATCACGGTTGCCATCGTCGCGATCCTCGCTTCCGTCGCGCTTCCCCTCAACGAACTGACCGTGCAGCGCGGAAAGGAACAGGACCTGCGGCGCGCGCTGCGCGAAATTCGTGAGTCGATCGACGGCTACAAGCAGGCGTGGGACGACGGCCGCATCCAGAAACGCGTCGGGGAGTCGGGCTACCCCAAGCGGCTCGAGGATCTGGTTGAGGGGATAGAAGATCAGAAAACCCCGAAAAAGGAGAAAATTTATTTCTTGCGTCGCCTTCCGCGCGATCCCCTCGCCACGGACTCGAACCTCACGGCTGCGGAGACATGGGGCAAACGCAGCTACGCAAGCCCGCCGGACGAGCCCAAGGAGGGCGATGACGTGTTCGACGTATTTTCGCTTGCGCCCGGCAAAGGCATCAACGGCCGGCTCTACCGCGAGTGGTGAGCAAGACGATGCGGCGCGGGGGGTTCACCCTCATTGAGCTACTGGCGGTGCTCGCGATCATCGCCATGCTGCTTACGATCGCCGTGCCCTATTACTTTTCAAGCGTGGACAGCTCGAAAGAAGCTGTGCTCAAAGAGAACCTCAACCAGATGCGCGACGCGATCGGGAAATACTATGCCGACAAGGGCAAGTACCCCGAATCCATCGAGACCCTCGCGAACGAGAAATACCTGCGCAAGGTGCCAGTGGACCCGATCACCGAAAGTACCGTCACCTGGGTCGCCGTGCCGCCGGAAGATCCACAGAAAGGCGGCGTCTATGACGTAAAAAGCGGTGCGCAGGGCAACGCCTTGGACGGCTCGACCTACGGGGAGTGGTGATGCGCACACGGTGGCGGGCGAGGTGCGGGCATATCAGCGTCAAAGGATTCACCTACCTCACGGTTCTATTCATCGTGGCGATCCTGGCGGGTGGCCTCGCGCTGATCGGTGAGGTCTGGCACACCGCAGCGCTGCGCGAGAAGGAAGCCGAACTCCTGCACATCGGCAACCAGTATCGCAAGGCGATCGAGCGCTACTACCTGACCGGACAGCGGCAATTCCCGCGAGCACTGAACGATCTCATCAAGGATCCACGCAGACCCACCACCGAACGCTATTTGCGGCGGATTTATCCCGATCCAATCACCGGCAAGGAGGAGTGGGGGTTCGTCAAAGGGCCAGACGGCGGCATCATGGGCGTGTATAGCCTGTCGGAAGACAAGCCGCTCAAGTCGGGGAATTTCCAGCCCCGTGACACGGCATTCGATGGCATGACGAAGTACTCCGACTGGAAGTTTGTGCCCACGCCTGCAGACTTGGCCGCACGGGGCGCACCGACCAAACCGCCTGGCGGCGCCTCTCCTTCCGCTTCCCCCTCACCGCTTAATCCGGCTTCGCGCCAGTAGCTCCGCGGCGGCATCACATGCCGGCGAACTGTGGACCGAGCGCAGCGTCCAGTGCTTTCAGCACCTTGTCGGTGTCGCCCACGTACAGCACGAGGAGGCTTCCTGTCTTGAAAAAATGCGGGGGTCCAACCCAGTGGATCTTCGTTGTTCCCACCGTGGTGCCGCTCGGTGAGATCTGAGCAGCCTGCGCGTCCGCCGCCGCAGCACTGGGATACTGAAAGACCTGCACGTCTTCGCCGTGAACTTCGATCATCTTTCCGGTGACGGAGAAGAAAGGCTGATCGACCTCTTTTCCCGGCTTGACGCTTGCGCCTGCGGCATGCAAGTTGGCCACCAGACTTGCGTAGTCAGTCACCAGGCCTGCGCGCGACTCACCCTGCTGGGGGGGATCCGATGCCGATAATTTCGCGCTGCAGGCCACGGCACCGGCCGCAGCGACAAGAAGCAGGCAGATCGCAGAGAGCCGCATTCTCGCGAGTCAATCCCAAAACGCACGAGGGGCGAGGCACCAGCCTCACCCCCCCGGCAAACCATGGCGTCACGACGGGCCCGGGGCCCGCATGCAATCAATGTCGATTACCGCCGCCCCCGGTCTTCTCCTGCCGCCCAAATGACGAACGTGAACAGCTTGTACCCGCCGCCGAAATCGAGCTCGTAGAGTTCGGTCAGGCCGCGGTTGGTCGAGCGGATCAGCCGGCCCCACTGGCCCGGTCCCGAGAAATCGATATCGTTCATCGCAGAGGGCGCCTTGGCGGCAATCTGCGCGACGGTAGTCGAGCCGTCCTGATGCGCGTTGTAGATCCGTTCAAGCTGCTCGTAATCATGCGAATTTGGGTGCTCGTTACTGGGTGGACCGAGCGGGTTGGACGTGTAATCCATGCAACTTCCCAAGTTCGCGTCATTGAAGTTCTCGTTCTGGTGATCGAGGCCAAAGGTATGGCCGACCTCCTGGCACATCACGAACCTTCTCCACTCCGGCTTGTTGTACTTCTCCTTGTTGAAGTAAAAGTCGTTCATCTTGGAGGTGGCTTGGTAGATGTGGCTGCTGCTGACCCAGATTTGGGCCAAGCCCAGCCAGGCACCGCCGTAATTGGCATTACAGACTTCCACCCGCCCAGAGGTAGGGCGACACTTCTTCGGGTCGCTCGTCGTCCCGCCCGCGACAATTTGGGTGTCCAGCACGCTGGAGGAAGTCCAATCCGTGGAAGCCTCGCCGAGATACGCATCCCACTTGCTCGACACGTTATCGCCGAGGCCCAGGGTGAACGGAGTGCTCGTCGCCCAATGATAAGTTCCCCACGAATGCTCCGCGTAGGTGACGGCCGGAAACGCGGCCAATCCCAGCGGAACCAGGAGTATGGTCAATAAACGTTTCATGGCACCCCCTCTCGACTCAACGACACGTCAATAATAAACCCAATCACAAGAATCTGCGACAGGTGGTTCAGAGCATGCGTCATGCCCGGTCCGGGGCGCATGTGCGAGAATCTTGGGGAGCCCGGTTCACAGATGACCGGCACTGGCGTGCCAGGCAGGGGTATAACATGTGCAATCACCGGCCCGTCGTAGGCCGCTGTAATGATGAAAAAAGCCGATGCCACCAGCAAAGCGGACTCGCCGTCGTGTGACCAATTTTGTCAGTTTTTGCCGTGAACCGGTGTTACTCACGGAAGGATGGCTGTTTTGAACGCGGTCAGCGAATCGAATGCGATCGCGCGACCCGCTGTTCCCTGCAGGGTGAGCGAGGCGATCGAAAGCTCGGCGATGGGAGCGGGTTTGATGGGCCGGAACGTGAGCACGAGCAATTCCGCGTCGGACGCGGGCACGGAGCCCTGGCCGGATGCGCCGATGAAAATCGAGCCGTCGGCATTCACGCGATAGTTGAAGTTGCCATCGCCCTGCCCGAAAAACCGACCGGGCTTCACCGCCACTGTTTCGAGCAGCGTCGGGTCGAACCGCACCTGCATCGGCGAGGCGTGGATGAGCTGGTCCGACGTGAGACGCAGCGCGACCGAAAACTGCGCGCCCAGTTTCACCTGTGCGGGCCCGTCCCACAGCAGACGAGCGGGTCTGCCGTCGGCCATCTGTCCGCCTGCACGTGTTGTGTCGGTGCTTTGTCGCAGCGTCGGCGGTGAAAGCGCAGTAGAGCCGATGACCGCCTTGCTGGGAATAGCGCCAATCGCCGTGCGCGGCGCGCCGTCAGACGCGCTTGTGTTCGCCGTCGGAGGGGGTGCGACCGTGACTGCGGCTGCTGCCGGAGCGCTCGCACTGGTGGTTCGCGTCCCCGCAGTGACGGGAATGAATTCCGTGTAACCGAGCGGCAGGTAGACCAGCGTGATGCCGTTCGGTGCGATCGACTCGACGCGGTACGTGCCGTCGAGGGTCTGCCCTTCGCTGATCGGAATGACGCCATCGCCCCTGGACAGAAACACCTGAAGCTTTCCGCCATGCATGACTCTGCCGGCGAAGCGGTACGGCATCAGTGGTGCACGCGGCGGCGGGGCGGCGACCTTTGGCGGAGGCGGCTGCCAGGACTGCGCGCCGAACAGCGCTCCCACAGGTTCGCTCAACGCGGGCCGCTCCGGTAGCGCCAGCAGCGCAGACGAGGCCCCCCCTTTGGGCTCGAGCGGCGTTGCCATGGTCTCTGTCTTGGCATGCGTCGAGGTTCGCGAGAGGGAAGGTGCCGATGACTTGTCACGCTCAGGCCCCAACAGCACCCACGCCACCACCCCGCCGAGGATGGTGAACACTATCGCTTTTCTGTGGCCTGCGCGCATGCCTTCCCTCTATGCCGATTGGAACCGAGCCTGGCAGCGTCCCAAGCATCGATACCGTCTGCGCCGATTTTATCGCTTTGGCGTTGAGAGCGTCACGCCCGTCGTATCTTCTGCAAGCGCTACGGACACCCCGCGGCGTCGGGATCATGCCGGCCGCCCGCACGACTGATCATGGCATGCGCGCGTTCCGGCGCGCGGAACTTCGCGGGAATGAATTACCGGGCGAAAGCGTGCAGCGACTACGGAAGCTCTGGATAACGTATTTTGATGTACGGCGTCGCCAAGCTGGATGCTACAACGCGTTGATTTACATCACCCGCGCTCGCCCGAGCTGCGCTCGCTCGCGACACAACTCACACTTTTTCGGAGTGTCCCTACTTGGAACGCGCGCTCGCCACAGCCTTTCGGAGCGCCATGACGCGCTTGAAGCATTCCGGACAAGCGTATCGAACGCCCCCTCCAAACCGCGTGCGGGACAACGGCCGCATGGTCGAGGCTTCGACGAGGCGCCGGCATTCCGGGCACCGCTTGATTTTTGAAGGGTCCTTGGTCAAGTTGAAGTTCTTCCGGTAATTAGCAGTCGTGGGCCGATTCTGGGCCGGGAGGCATCGTGGCGTCAGTCGGCCCGCACTCCAGCCGCCTTGATCACCTGGGCCCAGCGGGCGAGTTCCTTCTGAATATGCGCGCCAAACTGCGCCGGCGAGCTGGCGATGACTTCAGCGCCTTCGGCGGCGAGGTACTTCTCGACATCGGCGGAACGCATCGCCTTTACGATGTACTCGTTGAGTGTTTTCACGATGTCCGGGGCGGTCCCCGCGGGCACCAGCACGCCATACCAGCTCGCGAATTCGTAGCCGGATACCCCCGCTTCGTCAATGGTCGGCACATCCTTGAGGACCGATGAGCGCTTGAGGCTCGTTATTCCCAGTGCGCGCATTCTTCCCGCCTTGACATGGGGCGAGGCCGGAACGACGCCGAGAAAACTCAGGTCGGATTCGCCGCCGAGCACTGCCGTCAGTGCCGGGCCGCCGCCCTTGTACGGAATGTGCACGACATCGGTGTGTGTCAGGTGCTTGAACAACTCGGCCGCAACGTGCAGATTGGTGCCATTGCCGGCCGAGGCGTAATTGAGCTTGCCGGGGCGCGACTTGGCGAGCGCGATCAGTTCCTTTACCGATTTCGCGGGTACCGACGGGTGCACGACCAGCACGAACGGAGCAGCGGCAAGCAGGGACACCGGGGCAAAATCCTTCACCACATCGTACGGCAGTTTCTTGTACATGCTGGGATTCACCACCAGGGGCAGCGTATTGATGACCATCGTATAGCCGTCCGCGGCGGCACGCGCAGCGTTCTCCATGCCGATATTGCCCGAGGCGCCGACCCGATAGTCGACGACGACCTGCTGACCCATGAGTTCACCCATTTTCTGCGACAGCGGCCGCGCCACGACATCCAGGCTGCCGCCCGGCGGAAACGGCATGACCATACGCAAGGGTTTGCTGGGGTAGGATTGTGCGCCGGCGCCGAACGCGGCCACCAGTGACAGCACGATGCCGAAGCTGCAAAGGCGGATGCGTCTGAACATCGTCTGTCTCCTCGGTTCACGCCGGCGGTGGCTGTCTGGCGGAGAGAGTGGGATTCGAACCCACGATACGCTTGCGCGTATACCGGTTTTCGAGACCGGCCCATTCAACCGCTCTGGCATCTCTCCGTTCAATTCGGGCTCGGATACCGGTTTTGGCTCCGGAACTCTTGGGCGCGAAGGCGCGATTTTACCAGCGCGGCTCCGCACCGCATAGGGCGGCTCCACAGTGTCATGTACGCACGGGCTCG
This sequence comes from Betaproteobacteria bacterium, assembly GCA_016202565.1. Lineage (GTDB taxonomy): Bacteria > Pseudomonadota > Gammaproteobacteria > Burkholderiales > SG8-41 > DSOT01. Next base: position 6,783 of record JACQOK010000141.1, read on the forward strand.
ATTGCCTTCAGCCCGTCCATGTAAGGCTGCAGGACGGTGGGAATATCGAGCCCGCCGTCCGCGCGCTGATAGTTCTCCATGATCGCGATCAGCGTCCGGCCGACCGCAAGCCCCGACCCGTTCAATGTGTGCACGAATTCGGTCTTGCCCTTCTCGTTGCGGAAGCGGGCCTGCATGCGGCGCGCCTGGAACGCCTCGAAATTGCTGCAGGAAGAGATTTCCCGGTAGGTGTTCTGTGCCGGCAGCCAGACCTCGATATCGTACGTCTTGGCCGATGAGAAGCCCATGTCGCCGGTGCACAGCGTCACGACGCGATACGGCAACTCCAGGCGTCGCAGTATCACCTCGGCATGCCCCGTGAGTTCTTCAAGCCTCTCGTACGACTGCTGCGGATGCACGATCTGCACCAGTTCCACCTTGTCGAACTGGTGCTGGCGGATCATGCCGCGGGTATCCTTGCCGTAGGATCCCGCTTCGCTCCGGAAGCACGGCGTGTGGCACACGAACTTGAGCGGCAGCCTGTCGCCGGAGAGGATCTCGTCGCGCACAATGTTGGTGACCGGCACTTCGGCCGTCGGAATGAGATAGAACTTCTCGTTGTTCTCCCGCGGAACGGCGAAGAGATCTCCTTCGAATTTCTGCAGACTGGTCACCCCCTGCACGCTCGCCGCGTTGACGAGATAGGGGGCGTACACCTCGGTGTAGCCGTGCTCCCGCGTATGCACATCAAGCATGAACTGGCCGATCGCCCGGTGCAGCCGTGCGAGCGCCCCGATCATCAACACGAAGCGCGCGCTCGCGATCTTCGCCGCCGTTTCGA
>JACQOK010000022.1 GCA_016202565.1 Betaproteobacteria bacterium
AAGCGCGATGTCACGTCCATCATGAAATGAACGTCGCTGGGACTTGGCATCGAAAACACCAGATCGGCGATCCATCGCTTGTCGAACGACCTGTTCCCGCCCGCCGCCGCTTCTTTCGGACAGCCGGCGTCGGCTGCACACTCGAAGTATTTCAGTGGATGAAAGTGAACGACGTGAATTTCGGTGTTTTCCGCCATGAGCGACTCGAGGTACGCCATGTCCACGCGCAGATAGGCGCTGTCTCCCTCGGATTTCTCTTCGCGGCCGATTTCGTGCCATTGACAATCTTGAGTAATGCGCGCGCGCGGCAAAAAAGCCCACATTTCTTCGAAGTCGGAGTTTTTTAGAATCCGAGAAATTTCCCGAATACCCTGGTGCTCGCAGACGCCGTTGACAACGTAGCGCTCGGTGTTGGTGTTATTCGCGACCAGTTCCGGCGAGTGCTTGATCTGGCGAGCGGGTTCAGTTCCCGATGCGGAGGCGCTTGGACGGGAGTCCGCGCCGACCGCGGCCATCGAATGCCCCGCCATATTCCATATCAACAGCATGATGAATATTGCCGTCGATCTCGGAGGCATGGCATCGGTGATCATGGGCTGTCTTTACAGGCCGGCTCTCCGGTCAGCGGACTGTCATCGACCCTGCGAGGTGATCCAGCGATCTCGCGCGCCGTGTCCCGCTCAAGCCCGGGCGCCACCGCGAAAGCGAGGATGCCCGTCAGCACTGCCCGGATCGGCTTCATTCTGCAAAGAATACCACCTGCATCGGCCGGCGGAGCGGCCTGGAATATTCCATGTTGGCCAGTGTTAACATGCCTGCGGAAGCCATACGCTGGACCGCGACCCGCATCGCCCGGCCATTACAAGGAGAAGGCCCAGCGCTGCCCGATGGCGCTGTGCTGTTCGTCGAGGTATACGCGGCGAAACTCGATGCCGAAAAGAAACCGGTGATGGGCGGTGACGGCTTCTACGTGGCGGACAGGCTCCTCTTCTACACCGCAATGGCGCGCGGTGCGGGGTGGGGCAAGGACATCCCAGAGATGTTGCGCAACGAGAATTGGAACTACACGATCTTCACCACCGACAAGCAGCACCGTCCCGGCACGAACCAGGCTTTATGCCTCGGCTGCCACAAGCCGCTCGATAACACGAGCTACCTGTTTACGCTGAAACAGCTCGCGGGAGCGAAGTAGGTCCGGCGTCTATCTACAACGCGACCTTCTGCCGCTGCCCGGTGTCCGATGCGCGCCTGATCGCGTCCAGCAGGCGGTGGCGGCGCACGGCGTGATCGAAGTCGGGCTCGACCAGTGCGCCGGTGCGAATCGCTTTGGCGAAATTCACCCACATCTGCCCAACGTCGTAGGCGCGACCGACATTGCGCACTTCCTCCGGCACCCACTTGAGCCGCTCGGGGACAGGAAGCTCCTTCAGCGCCTGGTCGTCCTTATGGCCGCCGACGATCCTGCGCTGCGCTTCCTGTCCCGCTTCGCCGCCGCCGATCATCGCGAGCGTGCCGTCCTTGCCGTAGATCTCGAAGCGGTGGCCGCTGCCGTGATAGGGATGGACGCCGACGCAGGCGTTGACGACCGCGCCGCCTTCGAGCCGGCCCTGGATCATGATGTTGTCGGGAGAGGTTACGTCCACGTATTTCTTCGTGTCGGTTTCGAACCACTGCGGCACTTGCGTGCTCACGAGCGCGGAGACTTCGGTCAGCTCGCCGACGACCATGCATAAGGCGTCGATGACGTGCCCGAAGGTGATGGTCAGCGTGTTCGCGCCGAGCGTGACGTCGCGCTGCCAGGTGCGGTCCGAGGTGCGCGTGAGCACGCCGCTTCCCATCAGCGTCATGTTGACCGATAGCACCGCGCCGACGTAACCGTCCTTGATGAGCTCACGCATGTAAAGGTACGCGGGTGAGGCGCGCCTCTGCAGCCCCACCATCGTGTGGACCTTCATCTTGCGCGCGAGCGCGGCAAGGTCTTCGGCTTCCTTCGTGTTCGCGCCCAGCGGCCACTCGCAATAAACGTGCTTGCCCGCTTCCAGGGCGTCCTTCGCGAGCGCGTAGTGCGCCGGCACGCGCACGGCGACAAGCGCCGCCTCGACCTCGGGGTCCGCGCCCATCGCCTTGACATCGCTGTACGCGCGCTTCACGCCGTACTTCTCGGCCGCCGCCTGCGCCGTGTCCGCGTGCGCCGTGCACACCGCATAGAGCTGGGTCTCCGGCAGCCCCTGAAGGGCCGGGACATGTGCCCATGGACCCCATCGCCCGCCGGCTCCGATAAGACCCACGCGCAAAGGATTGGAGGATGTCATGGTTTTCTCCTTCTGGTTGATTCGATCCCGGCTGGGAACGTTTTTACCACACGCGCTCGGTAAACGACGCAGCCATCCTTTATTTTCTCACGGCCAGGCCGGCAGTTTCTAAAACCAACGAGGCACGCTAAGCTTGCTTCCTGTCGTCGCGAATGCACATGCACGAAGGCGATATATTAACAACTTCGCGCTGCTCCCCGACGATGCACGCCGTGAACGTGATTTCCGGAGAATGATATGACCGCTCTTCAATCGCTCCTCGGTATCGAACTTCCGATTATCCAGGCGCCCATGGCAGGCGTCCAAGGCCACGCGCTCGCCGCCGCCGTCTCGAACGCTGGCGGACTTGGATCATTGCCGTGCGCCATGCTGAACGTCGATGGCATGCGCAAGGAACTGGAGGCGCTGAAGGCCAAGACCACGCGGCCGTTCAATGTGAACTTCTTCTGTCACACGCCACCCACGCCAAGCGCGGAACGCGAGGCGGGCTGGCGCAAGGCGCTTGGTCCTTATTTCAGGGAATTCGACATTGATCCGGACACCATTCCCGCAGGAGCGGGGCGCACTCCCTTCAGCGATGAAGCGGCCGCGCTGCTCAGCCAATTCAAGCCGGCGATCGTGAGCTTTCATTTCGGCTTGCCAGCGCCTGCGCTGTTGCAACGCGTTCGAAGTATGGGCGCGAAGATCCTGTGTTCGGCCACTACCGTGGAGGAAGCGCGCTGGCTCGAGTCCCAGCGCGTGGACGCCATCATCGCGCAAGGACTGGAGGCGGGAGGCCACCGCGGCATTTTTCTCTCCGAAGACCTCACGACACAGGTCGGCACATTCGCCTTGCTGCCACAGATTGCGCGGGCGGTGCGTGTGCCTGTCATCGCTGCTGGAGGAATCGCGGATCGCCAGGGAGTCGTGGCTGCAATGGCTCTCGGCGCAGCCGGCGTTCAGGTCGGAACGGCCTATCTGCTTTGCCCCGAAGCCACCACAAGCGGCGTGCATCGGGGCGCGCTCAAGAGTGAAGCCGCCCGCCACACGGCGCTCACCAACATCTTTACCGGCAGACCGGCTCGCGGCATCGTAAACCGCATCATGCGAGAACTGGGGCCGATGAGCGGCGCCGCGCCCGCGTTCCCGCTCGCTACTTCCGCCATCGCTCCGCTGCGTGCCAAGGCTGAAGCACGCGGCAGCGGCGACTTCTCTCCGCTATGGTCGGGACAGAACGCGAGCGGATGCAGAGAGATACCGGCCGCCGAAATCACGAAACAATTAGCCCGATAGGAGGCAACCGCACTCCTGATCGCGGCTCAATCGATTTTGAACCCGGTGGCCTTGATCACTGGCAGGAGCCGGTCGTGCTCCTGGTCTACGAAGCGCTGCGCTTTCTCGGGGCTGGAATCCAGCACCGGCTCGAACCCGGACTGGATCAGCGTGTTCTGGAAACCCTCCTCGGACAGCGCCTTGCGCGTGACCTGCGAAATCCGCTCGATGATGGGCCTGGGCGTTCCAGCCGGCGCAAACAGCCCGCTAAACAATTGGGCAATCATCTCCGGCAGGATTTCGACCGCGGCCGGGATGTCGGGCGCCGCCTTGAGGCGCGTTGGCGCATTCACCGCGAGGATGCGAAGCTTCCCGGACCGATGCAAATTGAGCAACTGGGCGGTCACGTTGGGCGTCATCATCGGAATATAGCCGCCCACGAGGTCGGCGGTTGCCAGACCCACGCCCTTGTACGGGACGTGCACGATGTCGAGGCCACCGGCGCGTTGCTTGAACATCTCGCCGGCAAGATTGGTCACGGTCCCCGCGCCTGCGGACCCGTACGAAAGCTTGCCGGGATTTGCCCGGGCGTAACTGATGAGCTGCTTCAGGGTCCGTGCCGGCATCGAAGGATGGACGATGATCGATGTCGCCGAGAGGGCGATCATGTCGATCGTGACGAACTCCTTGACCGGGTCGTACGGCGGGCGGCGCATCACCGCCGGGTTGAGAACCTGCGTGCTGGTGTTGCCGATCAGAATCGTGTAGCCGTCGGACCGGGCGCGCGCGACCTCGCCCGCACCGATGACGCCGCCCGCGCCGCCCCGGTTGTCGACGACGATCGTGCCGAGGGAGGGCCCCACTTTCTCCGCCCAGATGCGGCCGATCGTATCCATCACCCCGCCGGGCGGGAATGGAACAACCAGCCTGATCGGTCTCGTCGGATATTGCGCCTGCGCGAATGCCTCGAATGGCGACAGCGCGGTCGCCGCAACCAATGCAAGTCCCAATGCCAGCGATTGACGTCGGTTCATGGTTTGCTTCCTCCTCGGGTGTTATTGATTGTGGCTCTCTTTACTATGTCATGCCCGCGGAGGCGGGCATCCAGTGTGCTGACAGTAATTGGATTCCCGACTACTCGGGAATGACACAGTACATCCATGACAGCTCTGCGCAAGAGCAGATGCGTCTATGCCGCGATGCGCGAGGTGTCTTCCACGATCGACTCCAACTTGAAAAGCCTCACGGCGTTCTTCCAAAGAATATGTTCGCGTTCCGCTTCGCTCAGTTTTGCATCGTCCAGGACCTTCAGCCGGATCTGATGCAGCGTTGCCGGGATGCTCAGCCAGCTCCACGTCGTCGACCAGTCCGTCCCGAACAGGATACGATCGGCACCGAGTTTATCGATGGCAAAGCGCAGGTGCTGTGGGTTGGTCCCGACCACGTCGAAATAGATATTGACATTGCGCATCGCGACCGTCATGGCGCTATCGAAATACCTGGTGATGCTCCTTCCCATCTTGGTCAGGATGATCGGCACGCTGGGATGACGCAGGGCGACTTCGTCGACCCAGAGCGGATCGCCGTAGAAGAGGCCGCCGGGGAATTGCGACCACGCAGTCGGAAACTGAATCGGGACCCGATGCTTCTCCACCACGCGCATGATGCCGGACAGATCCTTGGCGATCTTCTCCGGGTTCACGTGATCGGTAAGCGCGCGGACGAAGGTCTCGCCCACGCCCTTCATCCCCAATGAGGTGAGACAGCGCTCGAGCTCGGCCGGCGCCGCTTCGCGGGCCGGGCCCGGGTCCTCATGATAGCCCGCCGCCTCTTGATCGTGCCCCACTCGCGCCAACGCAACCATCCGCTTCGGATGCCGCTTCGCTGCAGTCGCGACCAGATCGTTCGACACAAAGCCCGCCCGCGCCTGCACCAGCGCGAAGTCGATGCCGTTCTTGTCCATGTCCGCGATCAGCTGATCGGTGTTGTCGATCGGCTCTTCCGTGAGGTTGCAATTGTAGAGATCGGGATACCGGGTCCGGAATGCAATCGCGTCTTCCATGGTCCGGATATGTTTGCTCAGATCACGGAATGACGGATAGCTGTAGATATGGATGTGGGTGTCAATGATCACGCGAACCTCGAGTAAAGAAGTTACGTCGGTAATTCTACGTCGGTGAAGCGCGCGCTCGCGAGTGCTATGCTTTCATCTCGATGAACTCGAGCTGCACGCCGTCCGGCCCCTCGAAGAAGCACACCCGCCGGCCGCCTGAAACAATGGTTTGCTCGAGGATGTTGATGCCCTGGGCCTTGAGCTTTTCGATGAGCGCGTCCAGCTCGTCGGTGTCGATGGCGATGTGCTCCATGCCGTACTTCTGTTCGCGCTTCTGGTCATCGAGAAAATTCGTGACGTTCAGATGCAGTCCGTGCAGATCCAGGCGGTAGCCGCCTCGCGGGTTCTTGCTCACGATCTTCGCGCCGAGCGTGTCAACGTAGAATTTCGCCGTCGTTTCCGGATCCCTGGTCTTCAGATGCAGGTGGTTCAGCTTCAGCGTCATGAGACACCTCCTCGATAAGTTATCTCGAAAATGTCGTTCCCGCGGAGGCGGGAATCCATAGGGCCCGTCATCTTGCGCGAACGATACTTGGATTCCCGTTTTCACGGGAATGACAATGGAGTTTGTGAGACAGCCTCCAGTCGGGTAATCAATTCATCTTAAACTGATCTCCAGCGTCGTGCACGGCGGCATACGCTTTTGATCCGGGGACGTGCAGGCGTATTCCCTGAACACGGTAATGCCCTCCTGGCGAATGAGCATCTGATAGCGCAGGTATTCGTTCTGCATGAGCCGCGTGAAGCCATCCGGCGTGGTCTCGGGCATCGACTCGGCGCCCTGGCGCATGAACTGGTCGCGCAGCGCCGCCTTGCGCAGCGCGCGCACGATATCGCCGTGCAGCTGCTCGACGATGCGCCGCGGCGTGCCCCGGGGCGCGACGATGCCCGACCAACTGTCGAACTGAGCCTCGGGCAGGCCGAATTCGGCGATAGTGGGCACGTTCGGCAGCGCGGGACTGCGTTGCGGCGTCATCACCGCGAGCGCGCGCATCCGTCCGTCCCGAACCGCCCCCAGTACCGCCGGCAGTGTCTGGACGGCGTAATGCACCCGCCCGAGCACCATCTCGATGAAAGAGTCGGACAGATTTCGGAACGGCACGTGTACCGCGTCGATGCCGGCCGCACGCGTGAAGACCTCGCCGGCGAGATGCGACGCCGCTCCGATGCCGAGCGAGGCATAGTTGAGCACGCCAACGCGGGCGCGCGCGTGTGCAACGAATTGGGGTGCGGTACGCAC
>JACQOK010000142.1 GCA_016202565.1 Betaproteobacteria bacterium
ACGAAGATGATGATGATCTCGGTCCATTCCAGCGGCCAGCCGAGCAGGAAGATGATGATCTGCGAGATGATCAGGAACAGGACCGGATTGAGCTCCAGGCCGAGCACGAACTCCTTGATGATCCCCTCGCCGCCGAGGTACGAAAACACGGACGAGAAAGTCCAGGAGCCCACGAACAGGAAGCACACCATCGCCGAGGTGCGCGCGGTGAGGTAGACCGCCTCCCGGAGACGCTGCCATGTAAGTGCCCGATACGCCGCCGCCAGAAGAAGACTGCCCAACGCTCCGACCGCGGCGGCCTCGGTCGGCGTCGCCAGGCCGCCCAGGATCGAGCCGAGCACCGCGAGGATCAGCACGGCGAGCGGTACGAACGCCTCCATCAGCAACAGGATCGCTTTGCCCCACGGCACGTCGCTCTCCTCTTTGGGAAGCTTGGGCGCGAGCGCGGGATTGATGACCACGCGCGTGATCACGTAGACCATGTACAGCCCCGCGAGCAGGAAACCCGGGATCATTGCCGCGGCGTAAAGCCGTACCACCGAAACCGAGGACGCGGCCGCATACACGATCAGCATGATGGAGGGCGGAATCAGGATGCCAAGCGTCCCGCCCGCGCAGATGACACCGCACGATAGTCGTTGGTCGTATCCGGCCTTCAGCATCGCCGGCAACGCGAGCAGGCCCATCAGCGTGACCACCGCCCCCACGATGCCAGTGGCGGTGGCGAACATCGCGCACGTCAGGAGCGCGGCTACCGCCATTGAGCCCGGGATGTGGCGCAGCGCCACCTGCAGGCTGTAGAACAGCCGGTCGAGGATGTTCGAGCGTTCGATCACATAGCCCATGAAGAGAAACAGCGGCACCGCGACCAGCACGTCGCTGCTCATGATGCTCCAGGTGTTCTGCGTCAGCAGGTAGAAAATCCTGTTGTCGAAGAATTCCTGGCCGGCCTGATAGTAGCCGTAGAAGCCGAACGCGACGCCCATCCCCATCAGCGTGAACGCGATGGGAAACCCGAGCAGGATCAAAAAGATGAACAGCCCCAGCATCACCAGGGCGAGCACCGGATCGCTCATTTCGCTCCTCCCTGGTCCGCCTGCATCTTCGCGAGGTTCTCTTTCTCGTGCAGGATCGCCGTTTCCAGTTCCTCGACGTCGTGCAGCCGCTGCGGCCAGCGGTTGTCGCGGTAACATTGAAAACAGCGCAGCACCTCGGCAAAGCCTTGCAGCGCCAGCAGACCGGCGCCGAACGGGATCAGGAGCTTCAACTGCCACACCGGAATTCCGACCGGGCTGTTGACGCTTACCTCGCGGAGTTTGAACGCGTCGTAACCGTACTGCCAGCCGGCGATCACCAGCGCGAGCACGCCGGGATAAAAGAACAGGATGTAAAGCGACAGTTCCACGATCGCCTGGGTGCGGGGACGCCACATGCGGTAGATGAAGTCGCCGCGCACGTGGCCGTTGCGCGACAGCGTGTACGCGCCCGCCATGAAAAACAGCCCGCCGTACATGAGGTAGCTGAAATCGAACGCCCAGCTCGTGGGATTGTCCAGCACGTAGCGCACGAACACCTCGTAGGACGTGCCCAAGGTCAGGATAATGATGCACCAGGCGAACGCGTGTCCGACCATCCTGCTCAACTGGTCCACACCGTATATGAATCTATCGATCATGACGTCGATCCGGCGGGTATAAAAATGGGGCGACACCGGAAGGCGTCACCCCAAGGGCGTGTATGATTCGTCGCCCTTTATCTTCGATCAGTAAATCTTGGTCTTGAACACGTGCTCGTAGCCCATCCGGTATTCCGCTTCGTTGAGGAAATGGTAGTACACCACGCGCTTGGCCCAGGCGCGCTGCGAATCCACCACCTTCTTGAAGAACGGATCCTCGTCCGAGAGCCTCTTGGTGAGCGTGTCCCAGGCCACCAGCTGCGTCTCAAACACGGACTTCGGCGTGCGTATGATGTTGACCTTGTGCTTTTCCTTCAGCACCACGAGGTCGCGCGAGTAGTTGTCCATCGCCGTCCAGTAGTTGGCCGAGTTCGCCGCCTCCACGGCGTACTGCCAGACTGCCTGCAGGTCCTTGGGCAGCGCGTCCCACTTCTTCTTGTTGATGACG
>JACQOK010000130.1 GCA_016202565.1 Betaproteobacteria bacterium
ATGCCGAGCGCTGCGATCGCGAGGCGCACCCGCCGCGCGAGGCGTACGAGGCGCTCGCGAAGCACGGCTGGTTCGGTCTCATTCTTCCGGCGGAATACGGCGGGACCGGGGGCTCCCCCATCGAGCTCGCCATCCTGCTGGAAGAGGCGGGCCGGCATTTCGAAGAGCTGGCGATGTGGCTCTTCCGCACGCTCACCTACGGCGGCTATGCGGTGCTCAAGCACGGCAGCCGCGGGCAGAAGGAAGCCTTGCTGTCCAAAGTCGCGCGCGGCGAACTCTCCTTTTGCTTCGGGCTCACTGAACCGCAGGCGGGCTCCGATGCGGCGGCGTTGACGACCAAGGCAACCGCTGTTGATGGCGGCTATGTCATCAACGGGCAGAAGGTGTTCACCTCGGGAATGGATATCAGCGACTACTGCCTGCTCGTTACGCGCACCTCGACCGGAGAGAAAAAGCAGCAGGGCATCACCAACTTCCTGGTCGACACCAAGTTGCCCGGCATTGAAATCCGCAAGATCGAGACGCTGGGCCAGCGTGCGATCGGGACCACACAGGTTTTTTATACCGACGTGAAGGTGCCGGCTTCCGCGGTGCTCGGGCAGGTGGACCGCGGCTGGGACGCCGTCGATTCCTATCTCTGGTACGAGCGGCTCTGTCTTTCCGCAGCGCGCACAGGTGCAGCCGCTGCCGCCTTCGAGTACGCTCTCGATTACGCCAAGAACCGCATTCAGTTCGGCCGGCCGATCGGACAGTTCCAGGCGATATCGCACAAGCTCGCCGACATGAAGATGATGCTGGATATCTCGCGCATGCTGGTTTATCGCTTTGCCTGGCTGATGGGTGAGGGCAAGGCGACCCGGCACGATGCCGCGGTCGTCAAGCTCTACACCGGGGAAACCTACAAGACGGTCTCCGACTTGGGCTTGCAAATCCTCGGCGGCTACGGTTATTGCATGGAGTACCCGATACAGCGCTTTTTCCGCGATTCGCGCCTTGCCACGATCGGCGCGGGCACCTCGGAGATTCAGCGCAATATCATCGCCCGCGGCCTTGGGCTATAAGCGTGAACGGTGAACAGTGAATAGTGAATGGTGGAAACGGAATCGCGTAACTGCTGCTCGCATTATCGGCGTGTATCGGCGTTTATCGGCGGCTAATTGTATTTTGGGATAAATGGCACACCCGCTTTCCGGAGTACGCATACTCGAGCTGGGCCAGATCATCGCCGGCACCTACGGCGGGCAGATGCTCTCCGATCTGGGCGCCGAGGTGATCAAGATCGAGGCGCCGGAAGGCGATCTCGGCCGCATTCCGTCGGTTGCGCCGTACAAGGGCATCAGCACGCTCTTTCTCACGTTCAATCGCAACAAGAAGAGCGTGGTCATCAACCTCAAGACCGACGCGGGACGGGCGCTTTTCTACGATCTCGTCAAGGTCGCGGACGTGGTGCTCGACAATTTTCGCGCCGGGGTGCTCGAGCGCCTGAAGGTCGATTACCCGACGCTCTCGGCGATCAATCCGCGCATCATCCAGTGTTCGGTGACCGGCTTCGGCAGCGACGGCGCCTACAAGGATTATCCGGCGCTCGATATCATCATTCAGGCGATCAGCGGGTATCTCGCGATCACCGGCGAGCCGGGCCGCCCGCCCGCGCGCGTGGGCATCCCGCTCGCCGATCTTTGCGGCGGGATTTTTTCGTGCGAGGGGATACTCGCCGCGCTCTACCAACGCGAGCGCACGGGCCGGGGATGCCGCATCGAGACGTCCATGTTCGACGGCATGCTGAACCTCCTGAGTTACATGGGCACGCACTATCTGAGCACGGGCGAAGTGCCGACGCCACAGGGTTCGGCGCACGAATTCACCGTGCCGTGGCAGGCGTTCCAGGCGAAGGATGGCTACGTCGTGATCGCGACCCGCCAGGAGAATTTCTGGCGCAGACTGTGCGTGGTGCTGGGCGAACCGGGGCTGGCCGACGATCCGCGCTTCGCGACCAACCCCAAGCGGCTGGAAAACCGCGCGGTGTTGATACCCCTGATCGAGAACATCGTGCGCACGCGCACGGTCGCCGAGTGGATCGACAAGCTGCGCGCCGCAGAGGTGCCGGCCGCCCCCGTGAACAATCTGGATGGCGCCTTCGCCGAGCCGCCGGTCGCCGAGCACGAGATGATCGTCGAGTACGATCATCCGGAGGTCGGGAAAGTGCGGCTGCCGGGGAATCCGATCAAGATGTCCGGCATGTCGGGCACGCTTTCGAGACCGGCGCCGCGCTTGGGCGAGCATACCGATGCCATTCTCAGCGAGCTGCTCGCTTTGTCGGCAGAACAGATCGCAAGCCTGCGCCGCCAAGGCGTAATCGCTTGATGTCGTAAGTCAGGTTGTCGTGCCCGCGGAGGCGGGCATCCAATCTGTCGAGTGCTGAAATGGGATTCCCGTCTACACGGGAATGACAGTCATATGTAGCGGATGCGTGGTATCCGCTTTCTGCTCCAGCGGAGGTACTGAAATGCGAGGAATGTATTGGGAAGAGTGGGAAGTCGGGGCGGAATTCGAAAGCCCGGCGCGCACCGTCACCGAGACGGACATCGCGCTGTTTGCCGGGCTCTCCGGAGACTACAATCCGCTGCACGTCAACGAAGAATATTGCAAGCAGACGGTGTTCGGCGGACGCATAGCCCATGGGCCGCTGGTCTACGCCATCGCCGCGGGGCTCCTGTTCCAGCTCCATCTCTATGACGACACGCTCATCGCTTTCCTGGGCTTCGAACATCTGAGGTTCACCAAACCGGTCAGGCCGGGCGATACGATCCACGCCCGGATCAAGGTGCTGGAGAAGCGGGAAACATCGCGTTCCGACCGCGGCGTGATGAAGCGCGAATTGCACGTGCTCAATCAGCGCGGGGAAGTCGTGCAGGAAGGCATCCAGACGTTCTTGCTCAAGCGCAAGCCGGCCGGTTAATTCTTCGGTACTTGTTCAATGAGGGTCGTCCCCGCGGAGGCGGGGACCCATACAGAGCGGGGTGGCGTGAGAATTCATGAGCCCCTATGGATTTCCGCTTCCGCGGAAATGACAGATATCCTTGTGACTTCCAGATTGTGAAAGGCGAGCATGCGGTGAGCCGCTTGACTCCTGCACGGCCTTGAACGATGCTGTTGCGCGGATCAGCACTGCATTTCAAGGCACAACGTTTCACAAAAAAAAGCGGGAACGAAGGCCCCCAAAAAAGAGGGGCGGCTGAAGCCGCCCTTGTTGAGTCTCGGGCGACGGGCGACAGACCAAGCGAGTGAAGGAGAAGCGATCATGAGCAAAGAGAACGGCGTCCGGCGTCTGGCCGTGGCATGTGCATTCATTGCGAGCGTTGCAGTCGCCCCAGCCGCGTCGGCGCAGGCCCCTTCGACAAGCTCAGGACAGGGTTTTCCCTCGAAGACGGTCGAATTCGTCGTCCATGTGAATCCGGGCGGGGGCACGGACGTCTTCGCGCGGCTGATCCAGGAAATCATCGGCCGGGAGAAACTGATCTCGCAGCCGATGATCGTCTCGAGCAAGACGGGAGGCGCCGGCACGGTCGCGTTCAACTACATCAAGAGCAAGCGGGGCGAACCGCACACGGTGCTGACGATTGCGACCGGTTCGTTCGTGACGGCGATTTCGCGCACGGATCTCGATCTCGGGCTGGAACACTTTACGCCGCTCGCGTTCTTCGCGCGCGACCCGCAGGGCGTGATCGTTCCAGCCGACTCCAAATACAACACGTTCAAGGACTTGGTGGACGACGCGAAGAAGCAGACCGAAGCCATCGTCTGCGCCGTCACCTCCGCCACCGGTACCGGCCGGCAGACGCTCTGGCGCATCGAGCGTGCGACCGGCGCGAAGTTCAAGTTCGTTACGTTCAAGGCCGGCTCCGAAGCCGTGCTCTCCGTGCTGGGCGGGCACGTACCGTTCACCACCGAGAACGTGAGCGAAGCGTGGGCGCACATCGAGGCGAAGAAAATGCGGGTGCTCGCGGTGACGACGGAAAAGCGCATGCCCGCGCTGCCTGACGTGCCGACGCTGACCGAACTCGGCTACAACGTCCAGATCGGCACCGGGCGCGGCTTCGGCATGCCCGCCGGCGTGCCCAAGGAGGCGGTCGCCCATATGGAGGGCGTCCTCGGGAAAGTGCACAAGAGCGCGTTTTGGAGGGACTACTCGCAGAAGAACATGTACGAAGACCGCTGGATGGGCAGCGCGGATTTCGCCAAGTACCTCGCCGAACAGCGCGCGGCGCAAAAGGAATTCATCGACTCGATCGGTCTTGGCAAAAAGCCGTGACCGTTCGACCGGGAAAATTCAATGTACGTGCCCAAACATTTTGGCGAGGGCGACGGCGAAAAACTCGCCGCGCTCATCGACGAGAACGGCTTCGGCGTATTGGTGACGGTATCCGAAGGCCGTCCGTTTGCGAGCCACATTCCGTTCATCTACGAACGCGAAGCAAACGTGCTACTGGGGCATGTCGCGCGGGCCAATCCGCAATGGCGCCACTTCTCGATCGGGTCGGAGGTCATGGTCGTCTTCCAGGGGCCGCACGCCTACGTTTCGCCGTCGTGGTACCGGTCACCCGGCGTGCCGACCTGGAACTACGCCGTGGCGCACGTTTATGGCAGCGCCGAAGCTCTGGAGGAGCCATCGAGGATCAAGGGCATTATCGAGCGCCTCGCCGGGAAATATGAACGCAATAACAAACCGCCTTGGGTGCCAACCTACGATCCAAGGCTCCTGGGCGCCATCGTGGGAATCGAAGTCAGAATCAAGGAAGTGCAGGGCAAATTCAAGCTGAGCCAGAACCGCTCTGCCGCCGATCGCGCCGCCGTGGTGGCGAAACTGGAAGCCACCGGCTCCGAGGGCGATCTGGCGCTGGCGCGATTGATGGAAAAAAATAAGATCGCGTGACCAGGGAGCGTAGGTTGGGGTGAACGGAGTGAACCCCAACACCGCGTACCGTTCCGTGTTGGGCATCGGCGCAGCCTCAGCCTAACCTACCGCGACTCGATTGCCCTCACGGCGGCCAATGCTTGGCGAACTTCCTCGATGCCTTCTCGCGACAATGGCTCTTGCGGCGGGAGCGGCGCGCCGACGTCATAACCTTGAAGCTGAAGCCCGCCTTTGATGCAGGCGGCCAGACCGTGTTTGGCGAAGGCCTGGTTGAAGGCCCAGAGACCGCGCTGTAACGCCATCGCGCGCTGCCAATCGCCGCTGCGGCAAAGCTCGTAAAGCCGAACGCTCTGCCGCGGGATGAGGCAGGCAGGGCCCGCCATCCAGCCGACACAGTGGAGGGAGTGGGTGACGTTGAAACCCGCCACTGCGGCCGCGCGGATTTCCCTGTCACCCTGCAGCGGCGTGACGAACACAACGCCCGTCCCGGGTTTATCCGGGGCACGCCGCGCTATGATGAATTGCAGATCTGTCCCCGCCTCCCGCAGGGTAGCCAACACCGCCGCAAGCCCGCCGGGCTTATCCGGGATGGCCGCCGCCCAAACATCAACACGCTCGACGAGAAGGTCCATGGCGAATTCTCCTTTTCCTTCTGGCGCACCTCGATAGCAATCTACGTCACGACTGCCCGGCAAGCAAGTTGGCGCTAATCGCCGCAGGCGCGTAGCCCCAGGGCGGTGCTGCGAACTCCAGGCGCTACCAGAACCTGCCTTGCCGGTATTCCATCGTGGACACACCCTGGATGTTATCCTTCTTAAGACGCCGCAGCACGAGGCTGAAGTCGACGCCGTGATCGGCCCGAATTGCAGCGTAAAGAACGCGAAGAAAAAATCCTTGAGCGTGAATAGCCCGCCGTCCCGCCACGATGCGATCGACGTGAACAGGCCAAGCGCCGAGACGCAAAGACCAATGACGAAGATCCACGGGATCCACCACGTCATCCGCTTGCGGTCGTAGGCGGTCTGCCGCCGGATCTGCTCCGAGAGCAGCGCAAGCACATCGCTTGGGTCGGTGTTTACCTGAGCCCCGGTCCGCAGCAGCTACGTCTTGGGCGCGTCCCCTGCAGTGTGCGGTTGGGCTTTCACGTCCTTCGCTCTCGCCGCTTCGTTCCGGCCCATGAGATAGAACTCGTCGTTCGGTCGCATGCTTATCAGGTTGGCCATGCGATTGGATAGAGCGAAAAGCGCGCTAATGGCACCGATGTCCCAAATGTCCTCGTCCGAAAAGCCGTGAGCCCGCAACCCGTCGAAGTCGGCATCCCCGATCTCGCCCGAGTGCTGGGATACCTTCATGGCGAACCCGAGCATCGCCATCTGGCGCGGCGTAATGTCCGCTTTGCGGTAGTTCGTGGCAATCTGGTCCGCGATCAAGGGGTTCTTGGCACGGATACGCAGAATGGCCCCATGGGCGACGACGCAGTACTGGCATTGGTTGGCGCCCGAGGTTGCGACAACGATCATCTCACGTTCCGCCTTGGTGAGCCCTCCCTCTTTCTCCATCAACGCGTCGTGATATGCGAAAAAAGCGCGAAACTCGTCCGGGCGGTGGGCCAGGGTGAGAAACACATTGGGCACGAACCCCGCTTTTTCCTGTACTGCCAGGATGCGGCCCTGGATGTCCTGCGGCAGTTCTTCAAGTTTCGGCACCGGATAGCGGCTGATTGGCTTGGCGTTCATGGAGTCGTCTCCCGAATGGCTTGATGATGCGCTAAATCAAAACATCTCGAAACATCCGCGGATCCCCGCGCCCAACTACCGATTAGGTGAAAATTTGGTTGACTTCTTGGCTGACGATTTAGGTGGCAATTTAGATGGCGGCCTCCTCGTCGTTTTCCGACGAAACACAGCGTCATCTTTCTTTCCTTGGGCAATACGTTACCCCTCACGGGGTTTCGAGGCAATTCCGGTCGAGCGCATCGCCCGCCCTCGGCGGTGGCCGCCGGCATGTTGCGCCAAACTGATAGACTAGAACCCGTCTCAAAAACGCTGCTGATGCGTTCACCCCTCGACTTCGTGTCCGTTCGTCTCGAGCGTAGCAGAGAGAAGTCGAGAGACAAACGGAGACTACGCTCGGGGCGAACGGGATTTTTGAGATGGCTTCTAGACTAGGGTTGCTGCGTCGACGCTTTGGAGGAATTGATGATGTTGTTTTCGAGAACCACGGTTGCCGTCGTTTATCTGTGCGCTTCGATCCTGGGTGGAGGTTACATCGCGCCGGCGGAAGCGCAGGAGCAATCGAAGCGGCCGGTGCGACTGCTCGTCCCGTCCCCGCCGGGCGGGCCTTCGGATTTCGCCGCCCGCCTCGTCGCGCCGAAGCTGAGCGAGGCGCTCGCGCAGAACGTGGTCGTGGACAACCGCCAGAGCGTGAATGGAATTCTCGCCACGGAAATCGCCGCCAGGTCGCCGGCCGATGGCAACACGCTGCTCATCGGGAACATCGGCACCATGGTCATGAACACGGGGCTTTACAGGAAACTGCCGTATGATCCATTGAAGGATTTCGTGCCGATCAGCCAGCTCGTTTCTGCTGGTACGGCGCTGGTGGCCAACCCCAAGTTCGGACCCCGATCGTTCAAGGAGTTCATCGACGCGGCAAAGAAGGAACCCGGCAAGATCAACATCGCGGTCGCCGGCGCAAACGGCGCGGTAGCGACGGAGGTCCTCAAGTTCGCCGCTGGCATCAAACTGAACAACATTCCCTACAAGGGCAGCTCGCCCTCGGAAGTTGCAGTCATGTCGGGCGAAGTTGAGGTGGCGCTGCTGTCGATACCCGTGGTGACTCCACAAATCAGAGCCGGCCGGATGAAGATCTATGGCGTCACCACCGCGAAGCGTTCGAATCTCTTGCCCGATACGCCGACCATGCAGGAACAGGGTTTGCAGGGCTACGAGTTCGGTAACTGGCACGGGTTGCTCGCGCCCACCCGGACACCCGACAAGGTCGTGCGGAAGCTGCACCGGGAAGTCGTGCGCATTCTCGAGAGCAAGGAAATCCGGGACATTGTTCTGGCACGCGGCAACGAGATCATCGCGAACTCGCCGGAAGAGTTCGCCGCGCGGCTCAAGCGCGACGTTCCGCGATACAGGAAGATCATGGCGGAGGCGGGGATTCAGCCGCAGTAACTGGATCGCACCGGGATCGGGTGCATCGAGCTTCGTGGTGACTCTGTATGGGTCGCCGCTGGAGTCTGCCCTCGAATGCTGTAATCGGGGGCGGGGACGACAGATCGTTTGATCTGGCGCAAATTCGCGCCTGGCGCCTGCTCTATACTGAGCTCTTTCGTCCCACCCTGCCGATGGAGCGTCCCGATGGCTGAAACGATCAAATATCTGCTCGACGAATCCCGCATCCCGAAGGCCTGGTACAACATCATGGCCGACTTGCCGTCGCCGCCGCCGCCGGTGCTGCATCCGGGCACCATGAAACCCGTGGGACCGGACGATCTCGCGCCGCTTTTTCCGCTGTCGCTCATCATGCAGGAGGTGACCGCCGAGCGCGAAGTGGAGATTCCCGAGCCGGTGCGCGAGATCTACAAGTTGTGGCGGCCGTCGCCGCTCTACCGGGCGCGGCGCCTGGAACGGGCACTCGATACGCCGGCGCGCATCTACTACAAGTACGAGGGCGTGAGCCCCGCGGGGAGCCACAAGCCCAATACCGCCGTCGCACAGGCGTATTACAACAGGGAAGCGGGCATCAAGCGCATCACGACGGAAACCGGCGCCGGCCAGTGGGGCTCGGCGCTCGCATTTGCCGGGACGCTGTTCGGCATCGACGTTCAGGTGTTCATGGTGCGCGTGTCCTACGACCAGAAGCCGTACCGCCGCGCGTTGATGGAAACGTATGGCGCGCGCTGCGTGCCTTCGCCTTCGAACGAAACCCAGTCAGGCCGCGCGATCCTCGCCAGAAACGAGAAGCATCCGGGCAGTCTCGGCATCGCCATTTCCGAGGCGGTCGAAGTCGCCGCAAGCCGCGACGATACGAAGTACGCGCTGGGCTCGGTGCTCAATCACGTGCTTCTGCACCAGACGGTGATCGGGCAGGAGGCGATGGCGCAGCTCGAACTGGCGAACGACTATCCGGACGTGATCATCGGCTGCACCGGCGGCGGTTCCAACTTTGCCGGCATCGTGTTTCCGTTTCTCGGCGCGCAACTGCGCGGCGGGCGCAAAGTGCGCATCGTCGCCATCGAGCCGGCGGCGTGCCCGAGCCTGACGCGCGGCAAGTACGCCTATGACTTCGGCGATACCGCGCACTTGACGCCGCACGCCAAGATGTACACGCTCGGCTCGACCTTCACGCCGCCCGGCTTTCACGCCGGAGGGCTGCGCTACCACGGCATGGCGCCGCTCGTGAGCCACATCAAGGAACTGGGCCTCATCGAGGCGCGCGCATACCATCAGATCAAGTGCTTCGAAGCGGGGGTCGAGTTCGCGCGCGCCGAGGGCATTCTGCCGGCGCCGGAAGCAAACCACGCGGTGCGCGCCGCGATCGACGAGGCCTTGAAGTGCAAGGAGGAAGGCGTCTCGCGCGCGATCCTCTTCAACCTGTGTGGTCACGGCCACTTCGACATGCAGGCCTACATCGACTATTTCGCGGGGAAGCTCAGTGACCAGGACTACGACGAGGCCGAGCTTGCGATGGCACTTTCCGGGTTGCCGTCCGTCAAAGCGGCATGAGGCCGGTATTTCGATCATGGCCAGTCCTGTGTTGCCTCGCGTTGCTCACATTGGCGGGTGCGGCATGGAGCGAGGAGCCGGGCGTGCGGGAACTGCAGCGTGGTCAGCAGATGCGCCAGCAACAGCAGGATGAGCTGCAACTGCGCATGCAGCAGTACCAGCGCAGCAGTCAGACGCCGCCCGCCGATGCCCGGCAGGAACAGGCCATCCGGCAACTGGAGATCGACCAGCGCCAGCGGCAGCAGGAGCTGCATTACCGGCAGAACGCGAATGTTCCGCCACCCTCGCCCCTGGACGACGAGGCGACCCGTCGCGCCAAATCACAGATCGAGGAGCAGCGCGCGGGCCAGGAGAGCCGGCGACAGTTGCAGCGCTTCGATTGGGAGATGGAACAGGCCCTCAAGCGCGACAGCCGGGACTGAGCAGAACCAAACGCAGCGGAGAGCCGTCATGCCGGAGAAAACGAGCCTGCGAGTTTCAGTGAGGCTCATATTCGCGAAGCGAATGTGATGCCGGCGCTAAACCGGCATCCGGTGGAGTCGATAAGTTCCATATGCTGGATTCCGGCGTTCGCCGGAATGACGAGTCTTGATGTAAGCTATCTGCGCGAAGGCACTTTAGCAGTTTGTTGAAATTCTCCGTTCGCGCTGAGCGTAGCGCCGAAGGCCCGAAGTCGAAGCGTGCTAACCCTTTGACCAGGAAGCTGTCCGCGTCTCGACTCCGCTTCGCTACGCTCGACACGAACGGTTCTCTTGGCATTTTTCA
>JACQOK010000129.1 GCA_016202565.1 Betaproteobacteria bacterium
CAGCGCGTACACGACGGCCTTCACGAAGAACGACATGAAGCCGAGCTTGACGCCGTGTTCCTTCTCGAAGCGGTCCCGGTACTTGTTGCGCAGGTCGATGACCGGCTGCATGTTGACTTCGTTGAACGTGGTGAGAATCGCTGCAGTCGACTGCGATTGCACCAGCCGTTCAGCAACGCGCGCCCGCAACCGCGACATCGCAACGCGCTGCTCGGGGCGCTCCCCGAGGCCGACCAGGTCAACTGCCGGCGCCGGCGCGCGCTGCGGCGTGGGCGCGGCCGGCGGCGCCTTCGCCACGGGCTGCGCCGCGGGCTCGGCGCCCTTCAGCGCTTCCAGCACGTCGCCCTTGGTGACACGGCCGCCGCGGCCGGTGCCGCCGATCGCCGCGGTGTCCACTTTTCTCTCCGCAGCCAGCTTCTGCGCCGCCGGCATCGCGGGCGCGGGTGCCGCCTTCGGCTCGGTCTTGGGCTCGGCCTTTTCGACGGCAGGCCGCGCACCCTGGGCCGCTTTGCCCTCGGTGTCGATCCGGGCGATCACTTCGTTGCTCGTGACGGTGCCGCCATCGCCCTTGATGATGCTGGCGAGTACGCCTGATTCGGGAGCAGGTGTCTCCAGCACCACTTTGTCGGTCTCGATGTCGACCAGATTCTCGTCGCGCTTGACGTATTCACCCGTTTTCTTGTGCCACGACACCAGGGTCGCCTCCGCCACGGATTCGGACAACTGCGGCACCTTCACTTCGACTAACATGCTCGCTCCCTGGACCTCAATACTCTTCTCCGGCGGACAGCGGCCGCGGCTGCTGCGACAGAATGCGCGGCCCGCTGCCGCCGGAAATGGTAATGGCCTGGTCCACCAGTTCCTTCTGCTGCTGGTCGTGCAGCAGCTTGTAGCCGGCCGCCGGCGATGCCGACGACTCGCGTCCGGCGTAGAAGAGCTTCTGCTGCGGCAGCAGGTGGCGCAGCAGGTAATGCTGGATGTGGCGCCAGGCGCCCTGGTTGCGCGGCTCCTCCTGACACCACACGATTTCGGTCGCGTGCCGGTAGCGCTCGATCTGCGCCCGGAAGTCGTCGTGCGGAAACGGATAGAGCTGCGCGATGCGCACGAGCGGCAGGTCCTTGACACCGCGCTCGCGCCGCGCGGCGCGCAGGTCGTAGAACACCTTGCCGCTGCAAAAAATCACCCGCTGCACGTTATCCGGGTTGATTTCAGTGGCATCCCAATCCTCGTTCACCGGCCTGAACTTGTCCTGGGCGAACTCCTCGAGCGGCGAGACCGATTCCTTGTGACGCAGCAGGCTCTTCGGCGTGAAGATGATCAGCGGTTTCCGGAAAGGCCTGACCATCTGGCGGCGCAACAGATAGTACATCTGCACCGGCGTCGCGGGGACGCAGACCTGCATGTTGTAGTCGGAGCACAACTGGAGATAACGCTCGATGCGCCCCGACGAATGCTCGGGTCCCTGCCCTTCGTAGCCGTGCGGCAGCAGCAGCGTCAGCCCGCACAACCGCCCCCACTTCACTTCACCCGAAGCGATGAACTGATCGATCACTACCTGGGCGCCGTTGGCGAAATCGCCGAACTGCGCCTCCCAGACCACCAGCTCGTTGGGGCCCGAGGTCGCGTAGCCGTATTCGAAGCCCAGCACCGCCTCTTCCGACAGCAACGAGTCGATCACCACAAAATCGCCCTGCTTGGGACTGATATTCTGCAGCGGGATATAGGTCCCCTGATCCCAGCGCTCCCGGTTCTGGTCGTGCAGCACCGCATGGCGATGGAAGAACGTCCCGCGCCCGCTGTCCTGTCCGGACAGCCTGATCGAGTAGCCTTCGTGCAGCAGCGCGGCGTAGGCAAGGTGTTCCGCCATGCCCCAGTCGAGCAGCATCTTGCCCTGCGCCATCTGGCGCCGGTCGTCGATGATCTTCTGCACCCGCGGATGGAGCTTGAAGTTCTCGGGCACCGCGGTGATCTTCTCCCCCAGCATCTTCAGCGTTTCGAGCGGCAGCCGCGTGTCGTCGTTCTCGTTCCACTTGGTGCCGACGTACGGTTTCCAGTCGACTTCGAACGGCGGCTTGTACTTCGACAGGATCGTCTTGTTGGTGTGGTAGCCGGAGTCGAGCGCGTTGCGATAGGTCGTGACCATTTCGTCCGCTTCCGCCTCGGTCAGCACGCCCTGCTGCGTGAGCCTGTCGGCGTACAGCTTGCGCGTGGTCGGCAGCTTGGCGATCTTCTTGTACATCAGCGGCTGGGTCACCATCGGCTCATCCTGCTCGTTGTGTCCCAGGCGGCGGTAGCACACGATGTCGACCACCACGTCACGGTGAAACCGCATGCGGTAATCGAGCGCGATTTCGGTCACCAGACACACCGCCTCCGGATCGTCGCCGTTCACGTGGAAGATCGGCACTTCGAGCATCTTCGCCACGTCGGTGCAGTAAAGCGTCGAGCGCGAGTCGCGCGGATCGGACGTGGTAAAACCGATCTGGTTGTTGACGACGATGTGGACCGTCCCGCCGGTGCCGTAACCGCGCGTTTGCGCAAGGTTGAGCGTTTCCATCACCACGCCCTGCCCGGCAAAAGAGGCATCACCGTGGATCAGCACCGGCAGCACCTGGTCTCCCTTGAAATCGCGGCGGCGGTGCTGGCGCGCGCGCACCGAACCTTCCACCACGGGATTGACGATTTCGAGGTGGGAGGGGTTGAACGCAAGCGTCACGTGCATCGGCCCGCCCGGGGTCATGACGTTGCTCGAAAAGCCCTGGTGATACTTGACATCCCCAGCTAACAGGTGGGCTTCGTGCTTGCCTTCGAATTCGGCGAAGAGGTCCTTGGGCATCTTGCCCATGATGTTCACCAGCACGTTGAGCCGTCCCCGATGCGCCATGCCGATCACCAGCTCCTGCACGCCCGCCTTCCCGGCGTTCTGCAGCAGTAGATCGAGCTGGGGTATGGACGATTCGCCGCCCTCGCCGGAAAAACGCTTCTGCCCCACATACCGGGTATGCATGTATTTTTCGAGCGTTTCGGCCGCCGTCAGGCGCTCGAGGATATGTTTCTTCGACTCCACATCATAGCTGGGCCGGGAGCGAATGGTTTCCAGCCGTTCCTGCACCCACCGCTTCTGCGGCACGTCGGTGATGTACATGTACTCGACGCCGATGCTGCCGCAATAGGTATCCTTCAGGAACTGCAGGATATCCTTGAGCTTCATTTCGCGCGGCGCAAACAGCGTCCCGGTATTGAACACCGCTTCCATGTCGGAATCGGTGATCCCGTAATACGCCGGGTCGAGTTCCGCGATATAGGGCTGCTCCTGCCGGCCGAGCGGGTCGACCGCGGCGTGCCGCGCGCCCTGGAAGCGATAGGCCGCGATCAACTGGAGCACTGCGAACTGCTTTTCGCCCAGTTGCGGCTGCACCGCGCCCACGGCGATCGCCCGCCTTTCCCTGGCAAGCCGGGCGAAGCGCTCCTGGACCTCCGCGTGTGACACGTCGCGCGGTCCGTCGTCCAGGCGCTGCAACTCGTCGAAATAGCCGCGCCAACGCGGCTCCACCGATTGCGGATCGTTGAGGTAGGCCTCGTAGAGCGCTTCAATGAACGGCGCGTTGGAGCCGAACAGATAGGAGTTGCCGAGGAACTGCTTCATCATGAGATCACCTCACTGGCAGGTGAAGAGTGACGGGTGACGCGTGACGGGCATTAGCCATGACGGCGCCGAGGTGGTTGAGCGTCTCGTCAGTCCTCACTCGTCAGTCGTCACTTCTTGATCACTTGCGCTGTTCTATCGGCACGAACTCGCGACGGGCCGCTCCCGTGAACAGC
>JACQOK010000163.1 GCA_016202565.1 Betaproteobacteria bacterium
GATCGAGGCCGAGATGTAGGGCATGATGCCGAGCGCGAAGATCGAAAAGCGCGACAGCGCACCGCCCGAAAACATGTTGAACATGTCGAGGATGCCGCCGCGTTGGGAACGGAACAGTTCCGCCAGTTGCAACTGGTCGATGCCCGGCACTGGAATGAACGATCCGATGCGGAACACGATCAGCGCGCCCAGCAGGAACAGCAGGCGCCGCTTCAGGTCGCCCATCTTGCCCGCTGCGAGAAGGGATTCGCCGGTGGCCAAGTTTACTTCGCCTCAGTTTCGGCCGTGCCCGCTGGTGCGGCGGCGCCCCGCTTTTTTTGGACAGCCGCGCCTTGCTCCGGTTTGACCGGCGATTCCACGCTGCCTCCGGCGCCTTCGATCGCGGCCCGGGCGCCCTTGGTGACCGCAAGACCTTTCAACGTCACCTTGCGCTTGATCTCACCGGACCGGATGACCTTTGCCCCCAGCGCAAGCTGCGACACCACGCCCGCCGCCTTGAGCGCCGCGAGATCGATCGTGTCCGCCTTCATCTTCTCCAGGTCGCCGAGCCTCACCTCGGCGGTATCGTTGCGCGCAAGCGAGACGAACCCGCGTTTCGGCAGCCGGCGCTGCAGCGGCATCTGGCCACCCTCGAAGCCGACCTTGTGAAAGCCGCCGGCACGCGCCTTCTGGCCCTTGTGTCCGCGCCCGGCGGTTTTCCCAAATCCGCACCCGATACCGCGGCCGACCCGTTTCCTGTCGCGCTTCGATCCGGCGGCAGGTTTGATTCCATTCAGCTGCATTTAGCCCTCACATCTCACGAGATATGACACCTTGTTGATCATGCCGCGAATGGCCGGGGTATCGGCGACTTCCACGGTGTGGTTGATCCGACGCAATCCCAGGCCCCGCACGCACGCGCGGTGCTCGGGTCGCGTGCCGATCAGGCTCTTCACCAGCGTCACTTTGATTTTCCTGTCGTGAACGGTCGCCATTGTCTATCCCGTAATTTCCTCGACCGACTTGCCACGCTTGGCCGCGATTTCCGCCGGCGTATTCATTGCGGTAAGCCCATTGATCGTGGCGCGAACAACGTTATAGGGGTTGGTCGAGCCCAGGCACTTGGCAAGGATGTTGGTCACGCCCATCACCTCGAGCACGGCGCGCACCGGACCGCCGGCAATGATGCCCGTGCCTTCGTGGGCGGGTTGCATGTACACGCGCGCTGCGCCGTGGCGCCCGATCACCGAATGCTGCAGCGTGCCGTTTTTTAGCTGGACCTTGACCAGCTTGCGGCGCGCCTCTTCCATCGCCTTCTGCACCGCAACCGGTACTTCGCGCGCCTTGCCCTTGCCCATGCCGATGCCGCCATCTCCGTCGCCGACCACCGCCAGCGCCGCAAACCCGAGAACGCGCCCGCCCTTGACCACCTTGGTCACGCGGTTGACCGCGACCATCTTTTCACGCAAGCCGTCGCCGCGATCGTCGCCGGTCTGCATTTTTCCCGCCTGTATCTTCGCCATAATGTATTCCGGTATCCCGTTAGAACTTGAGGCCCGCGGCGCGCGCCGCTTCCGCCAGCGCCTTCACCCGACCGTGGAACTTGTATCCGGAGCGGTCGAAGGCCACCGCTTCGATGCCAAGCTGCCTGGCCCGTTCCGCAATGCGCTTTCCGATTTCGGCCGCCGCCTTGATGTTGCCGCCGTTCTTCAGCGCTTGGCGCACCTCGGGCTCGACGGTGGAGGCGCTCGTCAGCACCTTCGCACCGTCACCGGCGATCACCTGCGCGTAGATGTGGCAATTTGAACGGTGCACCGTCAGCCGGACCGTTCCGGTTCCTGCGATCCTGGCGCGGGTCTGACGCGCCCGCCGCGACCGTGCCTGTCTTTTATCAACCATGTTCGCTCCGCTTACTTCTTCTTCGTTTCCTTGAGCACGATGCGCTCGCCGGCATAGCGCACGCCCTTGCCCTTGTACGGCTCGGGGCTGCGGTATCCGCGCACCTCGGCCGCCACCTGACCGACGAGCTGCCGATCCACGCCCTTGATCACGATCTCGGTCTGCGTGGGCGTCTCGGCCTTGATGCCTTTGGGCATCTGATGCACGACCGGATGGGAAAACCCGATCGACAGGTTGAGCTTGTCGCCCTGCGCCTGGGCCCGGTAGCCGACACCGACCAGCGTCAGCTTCTTCTCGAACCCTTTGGTGACGCCATTCACCATGTTGGCCACCAGCGCCCGCAGCGTGCCGGACATCGCGTTGGCATGGTGCGAGTTGTTGGTCGCCTTGAACTCGATGCGGTTATCGACTTTTTCCACCTTGACGTTCGGCGCGAGCTTCTGCGTGAGCACGCCCAGCGGTCCTTTCACCGCGATCTCGCCCTGCGTGAGCGTCA
This sequence comes from Betaproteobacteria bacterium, assembly GCA_016202565.1. GTDB lineage: Bacteria > Pseudomonadota > Gammaproteobacteria > Burkholderiales > SG8-41 > DSOT01. The sequence goes on from JACQOK010000163.1 coordinate 2,375, forward strand.
CTTCCACCTTCTCCGGCAGCACCACCGGGTAATTTCCGATTCTCGTCATCGCTCAACTCCGCTTATGCGACGATGCACAGCACTTCGCCGCCGACGCCCAGGCCCCGCGCCTTGCGATCGGTCATGACGCCCCTCGACGTCGAGACGATCGCGATGCCGAGGCCGTTCATGACGTTCGGGATATCGCGGCTCGGCTTGTAGATCCTGAGCCCCGGCCGGCTGATGCGTTCTATCTTCTCGATCACCGGCTTGCCGGCGTAATACTTCAGGCTGATCTCGAGCAGCGGCTTGCCCTCATTTTCGCGCACCGCGAAATCCTCGATGTAGCCTTCGTCCTTGAGCACCCCGGCGATCGCCGCCTTCAGCTTGCTCGCCGGCATTGCCACCGACTGTTTTTCGGACTCCTGCGCGTTGCGAATGCGCGTCAGCATGTCCGCGATCGGATCACTCATACTCATCGATATTCTCCCGCTACCAGCTCGCTTTGATCACGCCGGGAATTTCGCCCCGCATCGCGATGTCGCGCAGCTTCGCGCGCCCCAGCCCGAATTTGCGGAACACCCCGCGCGGCCGGCCGGTAAGCGCACACCGGTTCCGGAGCCGGACCGGTGAAGCGTTGCGCGGAAGTTTCTGCAGCTTCATTCGCGCCTCGTAGCGCTCCTCCTGGGAGAGCTTCACGTTGTTGACGATAGCCAGCAGCCCGGCGCGCTTTTCCGCGAACTTCTTGACGGTAGCGCGGCGCTTCTGCTCGCGGTTGATCAGTGCCAGTTTTGCCATTGTCTGTCCTCAGTTCCTGAACGGAAACCTGAACGCCACCAGCAGCGCCCTGGCTTCTTCGTCGGTCTTGGCGGTGGTTGAAATCGTGATGTTCATCCCGCGGATCGCATCGATCTTGTCGTACTCGATCTCGGGAAAGATGATCTGCTCCTTGACGCCCATGTTGTAATTGCCGCGACCGTCGAACGACCGGCCGGAGATGCCGCGGAAGTCGCGGATGCGCGGCATGGCGACGCTCACCAGGCGGTCGAGGAATTCGTACATCCGCGCGCCGCGCAGCGTCACCTTGCAGCCGACGGGATAGCCGGTGCGGATCTTGAAATTCGCAATCGACGTGCGCGCCTTGGTGACCACCGGCTTCTGACCGGCGATCCTGGTCATGTCCGTCACCGCGTTGTCCATGATTTTCTTGTCGGCGACGGCCTCGCCCACGCCCATGTTGAGCACGATCTTCTGGATGCGGGGCACCTGCATCACGGTCTTGTATCCGAACTGCTTGGTGAGCTGTCCGACCACCGTTTCACGATAGAAGGTCTGCAGCCGTGCCGGGGCCGCCGGTTTTGCCGGCCGGGCCGGTTTCGCTTCCTTCACTTCCCTGGCTTCTTTGGCCTCTTTGCCCGCTTTTGCCGGCTTGGGGCCCTTGGGCGCCTTCGCGGCCTTGGTGTCCTTTTCAGCGCTCATACGTCAACCACTTCGCCGTTGGATTTGAAATAGCGCACGCGGCGGCCGTCCTCGAGCGCCTTGACGCCGACGCGGTCAGCCTTCCTGGTGGCCGGATTGAAGAGACCGACGTTGGAAACATGCAGCGGCATTTCCTTGTCGATAATGCCGCCGGTGATGCCCTTCATCGGATTCGGGCGCTGGTGCTTCTTCACCTTGTTCGCACCTTCCACCAACACATGTTCGGCATCGACGATCCTCAACACCGTGCCGCGCTTGCCCTTGTCCTTGCCGGCCAGCACGATCACGTCATCACCCTTTCTGATCTTGCGCATACCTTTATTCCTCTACAGCACTTCGGGCGCGAGCGAGACGATCTTCATGAACCGCTCGGTCCGCAGCTCGCGCGTCACCGGGCCGAAGATGCGCGTGCCGATCGGCTCCAGTTTGGGAGTCAACAGCACCGCGGCGTTGCTGTCGAACTTGATGAGTGAGCCGTCGTTGCGGCGCACGCCCTTGGCGGTGCGCACCACGACTGCATTGTAGATTTCGCCCTTCTTTACGCGACCCCGGGGCGCTGCGTCCTTGACGCTGACCTTGATGACGTCGCCGATCCCGGCGTAACGCCGCTTGGAGCCGCCGAGCACCATGAAGCACTTCACCGACCGCGCACCGGTGTTGTCGGCAACATCCAGAATGGACTGCATCTGAATCATTTTCTTGCTTCCTGCTTGAGAGTCTCTTCTCCAACTTGGTCCACCGCTTGGCAGCGTCGGCCAGTCTTGGAGCCCGTCCGGGTCGGATCACCGCACCCGCGATTCGCAATGCGGCGAAAGGGGCAAATTATACGGTCAGCGCGCTGACATTGCAAACCAGAATCAGACACTCCGCGCTTTTTCCAGAAGCTTCACCACCCGCCACGCCTTGGTCCTGGCGAGCGGCCGGCACTCCTCGATCATCACCTGGTCACCCTCGCGGTACTCGTTCTTTTCGTCATGCGCATGGTACTTCTTCGAGCGCGTGATGACCTTGCCGTAGAGCGGATGCTTGACCCGGCGCTCGACCAGGACGGTGACGGTCTTCTCCATCTTGTCGCTCACGATGCGGCCGGTCAGCGTACGCTTGTTGGGTGTTTCGCTCATGTTCATCCGCCTTATTGCGCCTTCTGCGCTAACACGGTCCGCACGCGCGCGATATCGCGACGCACCTTCTTGAGCTGGCTGGTATTGGTGAGCTGCTGCGTCGCTTTCTGCATGCGCAGGGAAAACTGCGCCTTGAGCAGCGAGGCGAACTCCTGCTGCAGCTCCTCTCTCGACTTGGCTCTCAATTCACTTGCTTTCATCACTCACGCTCCAACCTGTCTTATCACGAATGAAGTCCGGATCGGCAGCTTGGCCGCGGCCAGCCGGAACGCTTCCTTGGCCGACACTTCATCGACCCCGTCCATTTCGTACAGCAGCTTGCCCGGCTTGATCTCCGCCACCCAGAATTCCGGGTTGCCTTTGCCGTTGCCCATCCGGACCTCCGCCGGCTTCTGCGAAACCGGCTTGTCGGGAAAGATGCGAATCCAGATGCGGCCGCCGCGCTTGATGTGTCGCGTCATCGCACGTCGCGCGGCCTCGATCTGGCGCGCAGTCAGCCGCCCGCGGGTGATCGCTTTCAGCCCATATTCGCCGAAGCTCACCTTGTTGCCGCGGGTGGCAACGCCCTTATTGCGGCCCTTCTGCTCCTTGCGATACTTACGTCTGGCTGGCTGTAGCACGTTTTGCTCCTGTCTTTGCCGCCGATCTTCTCGGCTTCTTCGCCGGGAGCTGCTCGGGCTCGGCGGCCGGCGCCGCAGTGAGCGTTGCCGCCGTCGGCTGCTCGTTTTTGCCCATCACTTCACCCTTGAACACCCACACCTTGATGCCGATCACCCCGTAGGTGGTCTTCGCTTCGGCAAAACCGTAGTCGATGTCGGCGCGCAAGGTATGGAGCGGCACCCGCCCTTCGCGGTACCATTCGGTACGGGCAATCTCGATACCGTTCAATCGTCCCGCGCTCATGATCTTGATGCCCTGCGCGCCCAGCCGCATGGCGTTGGTGATCGCGCGCTTCATCGCGCGGCGGAACATGAAGCGCTTCTGCAGCTGCTGCGCGATCGAATCCGCGATGAGCTGTGCATCGAGCTCGGGTTTCCTCACTTCCTCGATGTTGACGTGCACCGGCACGCCCAGCATCTTCTGCAATTCCGCCTTGAGCGCCTCGATGTCTTCGCCCTTCTTGCCGATCACGACGCCGGGTCGCGCGCTGTACACGGTGATGCGCGCGTTCTTGGCGGGGCGCTCGATCACCACCCTCGATACCGCGGCGTGCGCCAGCTTCTGCTTCAGATGGTCGCGGACCCGGATGTCCTCCAGCAGCATGGGCGCGAAATTCTTGCTGTTGGCATACCAGCGCGAGGCCCAGTTGCGGTTAAGGGCAAGGCGAAAACCCGTCGGATGTATCTTCTGACCCATGACTATTTCCTCTCGTCGCCGACCGTCACGTAAACGTGGCATGTCGGCTTCAAAATGCGCACGCCGCGGCCCTTGGCGCGCGCCGCGAACCGTTTCAACACCGGCCCCTTCTCGACGCAAATGCGCGTCACCTTGAGCTCGTCGACGTCCGCCCCGTCGTTATGTTCGGCGTTGGCGATTGCCGATTCGAGCACCTTGCGGATGATCGCCGCGCCTTTCTTCGGGTTGAACTGCAGAATATTGAGCGCGTTCTCGACCGACTTGCCGCGAACCAGATCGGCCACCAGCCGGCCCTTCTGGGCCGACAGCCGGACGCCGCGCAGTTTTGCTGTAGTATTCATGCTGATTTCCTTACGGCTTGGCCGCCGGCGTCGGGCTCGCCCTCTTGTCGGCCGCCGCCGCCGCAGCCGCCACCGAACCCGCTTTCGAATGCCCCTTGAAAATCCGGGTGTGCGCGAATTCGCCGAGCTTGTGGCCCACCATGTTCTCGGTGATGTAAACCGGGATATGCTGCTTGCCGTTGTGCACCGCGATCGTGAGCCCTACAAAATCGGGCAGGATGGTGGAGCGGCGCGACCAGGTCTTGATCGGGCGCTTGTCGTTGGCGCTGCGCGCGGTTTCCACCTTTTTAAGAAGATGAAGGTCGACGAACGGGCCTTTCTTGATCGAACGTGCCATGTGCTACCTCTTATCCTATGGTCCTGGCA
>JACQOK010000131.1 GCA_016202565.1 Betaproteobacteria bacterium
CGCCTGCTCGGCGAGGAGATCAACACCGACCTGCACTGCTCGAGCAAGTATCTGCCGGGCCGTGATAACGCCTACGTTGCGCAGCGCGCTTTCGAGCAGGTCGCGCCCGGTTTCGCAGCGCGCTTCAAGCCGGGTGACATCATCGTTGCGGGGAAGAACTTCGGCATCAATTCCTCGCGCGAGCAGGCGGTGCACGTCATGCGCATGATGGGGGCGGCGGCGATCGTCGCATCCTCCTTCGGCCGGCAATTCTTCCGCAACGCCATCAACAACGGCCTGCCGGTAATCGAGTGCGATATCGCCGGCATCGCGGACGATGACGAAATCGCAGTCGATCTCGAGGCGGGGCGCGTCGCCATAGCTGCGCGCGGGATCGTGCGCAGCGTTCCGCCATTGCCGCATGAAATCCAGGCGATCCTTGCCGCCGGCGGGCTGATCGCCTTTCTGCAAAAGCATCCGCAATGGGAGCTGACATGAATCTCAAGATCGACTGCGTCGAAGTGTTCGGAGTCGCCGTGCCGCTCGTCGGCGAGTACAAGAACGCCTATCGCTCGAAATCGATCCAGAAAAGCGCCATCGTGCGCATCACCGCAACCGGCGGGGCGGTGGGACTGGGCAACATCGACCCGTCGCCCGGCTATTCCAAGGAAACGATCGAGGACAGCCTGCGCGTACTGGAGACGAAGCTCGCGCCGGCGGTCATCGGCATGGATCCCGCCAACGTTCACCGCGTGCTGGAAAGAATCGAGCCGGCGGTCGACGAGTTTCTCGATGCGAAAGCGGCGATCGAGATGGCGTGCGTTGATCTTGCTGCGCGGGTGGCGGGCGTTCCGGTGCATACCTACCTCGGCGGCGCGGTGAAGGAGCGGTTGCTCTTCAACGCCTGGATCGGCATCCTGCCGCCAGGCGAGGCGGCGCAGGAAACGCTCGGATGGAAGCAGAAAGGTTTCCGTTCGGCGAAAATCAAGGTGGGCGGCAACATCGAAGCCGACCGCGACCGGGTAAAGGCGGTGCGTGAAGCGGTGGGGCCCGAGTTCCAGTTGCGGATCGATGCGAACGCAGGCTACGACGCCGATACCTCCATCAAGCTCGCGCGCATGGTGGCGCCGTTCAAGCTGCAGCTTTTTGAGCAGCCGGTGCCGGCGGACGACATCGCCGGCATGGCGCGGGTGCGCCGCGAGGCGAACGCCTTCGGCGTGCCGGTGATGGCCGATGAGTCGGTGCTCGATCACGCGAGTCTCATCCGCATCATCAAGATGGAGGCCGCCGACATCGTCAAGGTCAAGGTGATGAAGCAGGGCGGTTTTCTCAACACGCGGCGCATGATCGCAACCGCGGAGGCGGCCGGCATCCGCTGCGTGGTGGGTCATGGCTTCGGCCTCGGCATCAACACCATGGCCGAAATCATGCTCGCGGCGACTTCGGAAAACGTGATCGACGGGCTGGAATGCGTGGGTCCCCTCAAGACCGCGGATGACATCGTCACGCACAAGCTCGACTTGAGCGGCGGCAGCCTCGCGCTTCCCGGCGGACCCGGCCTGGGCGTGACGCTGGACGAGGCGAAGCTCGACCAGTACCGTTTCGATATCAAGGCCGCGGCCTGATGAGACCACTGTCTTTCCCGTGAAAACGAGCTTGCGAGTTTCAGTGAGGCTCATATTTGCGAAGCGAAAGTGATGCCGGTGCTAAAACGGGAATCCATACGATCGTTTATGCAAGGGGACCCGCCCTATGGGTTCCACGCCGGAGCCTGCCCTCGAGTGCTTTAATCGGGGGCGGGAACGACATTTCTTGAAACAACATGTCTAAGGACCATCAGCTAACAATTCGTCAGCGATTGCGCGAGCGGCTCACCACCGGGCCGATGATCGTCGCGCCCGGCATCTATGACGCGTTCGGGGCGCGCTTCGTCGAGCAGGCCGGCTTCGAGGCGGTCTACATGACCGGCAACGGCGTGTCCGCAAGCCTGCTCGGCCGGCCGGACGTGGGGCTGATCGACCTCACCTTGATCGCGGGCCATGCGCACCGCGTCGCGGCCTGCGTCGACATTCCGCTCATCTGCGATGCGGACACCGGCTACGGCAACGCGGTCAACGTCTGGCGCACGGTCGAGGAA
>JACQOK010000138.1 GCA_016202565.1 Betaproteobacteria bacterium
GAGTCTTGGGTTCTGCCATCAGGTTCATGCGAGTCTCCTCTGGATGTGGACGTGGACGTAGCGGACACTCATTCTACCCGCGCTTCGCATCGAGCCGATGCACTCCCCAGGTTTTCGGCTTTGCGCGGTAGGGGAATACACGAATTATACGCGTTGCATGCTTCCGTGCAAGCGCTTGCATAACGATCGTTTCGCGAACTTGGCGCCTCCCGCGATGACGCGTTGCCCCCTGCGCGAAGCGCCCACCGGCGGTGACGACGCAGGCGCGGCGGGCCGCACTTGAAATGGCGTCATAACAAGGTGAGAATGAACATTACCTCGTCATTTTTCCGGGCCTCACGCCTTATGATTCGCGTACGGCTGATCGTCTTGTGTGTAGCGTTGTCCATCGCGACGGCAGCGCACGCGCAGGGCTTCAAGTTCTCCAACGAAGACCAGGCGGACCAGGCGCGGGAGGCCGAGCGCCGGGCGAAGGTGCAGTCGCTGCTCGCGACACCCTGCCGGGACAAGATCAGGAACCAGAAAATCATGGTTTTGATCGGGGAGGACCGGAACGGGGTCATCTACGCGGGCCAGGCTTCCTACAGCCCGCACGTCGATGCGATCAACGGGCGCCTGAAGGCGCTGGGCTTGAGGACCTACTCGCCGGAGGAAATCCGGAAGCAGATCGCACAGGCCGAAATCGACGCCTATTTCAAGAACGACCCGGACGCGGCGATCAGCGCCTCGAAACGTCTTGCGGCACAGTACATTCTGCGCGGATTGATCGCGACGCAGAGCGGCCGCAACCCGATCGTCAACGTCAACCAGGTAAGCGTCAGCATGAACTTCACCCTGACCGGCGCCAACGGCAGGATGATCTCCCAGGCCGACGCCAGGAATGAAAGCTACGCGGGGCGCGATACCCGGGGCATGGCGCTCACGTTGATCAACGAACGGGCCGACGAGGTGGTCGCGCAGTTGTACAGTGACTATTGCCAGAGGGCAGGCGCCCGGTAGCGGCGCCGCCCATGAAAGAACGATCTTACAGAGGGAGACGGACATGACCACGATGCGATTTATCCTGTGCCGGCGTGCCGCGATTGCGGCGTTATGCGCCTTTGCTGCGAGTGGCGGCGAAGCACTAGCGCAGCCGGTTTTCGGCAATCCGTCGCCGACCGTCGGCAGCGAGACCTCACAGAAGGCCAATGCTGCAGCCGATGTCGCGGCATACAAACCGGTCGAATATGCCAATAGGGGCACGAAAGGCCCGGCACTGGTGGTGATTCCCGGCGAAATCAAGAGCAACAACGCCACCTTTACGCAAAGATTCCTCCCCAACAACATCGCCGATTTCGCCGAGCTGGAACTCTCGCAGGCAAACTTTTCGGTGCTGGAGCGCAGCAATCTCGGCAATCTGCTGCAGGAAATCTCGCTCGCCTACAACCTGGGTGACGTCGACAAGGCGCGCCAGACCATGCAGGTCGGCAAACTCAAATCGACCAAGTGGGTGGTCAAGTTCGACATCCTCAAGGCCGAACAGATCGCGGAAAACAAGGAAGGCTTCGACGGCAGCGCGATCGGCGGCATCATCGGCATGTTCGGCGGACGCGGCGGCTCGGCCGTCGGTCAGGCCACCTCCTCCGTCCAGACGCGAGAGGCGACGGGCGTGTGGCTGATCGGCATGCGCTACAAGATCATGGATGCCAACACGACCGAACAGGTCGCTCAGGGCTATCACGAACTCAAGATGGAAGTCGGCGCGAAAGCGACCAGCGTTTTGGGCGTATCGCAGAGCGCCAAAGGCGGGGTCGGGCTCGACACCATGGTCCAGCGCCTGGTGCAGACCACCGTTTACGAAATCGATTCCAAATACAAGTAAAACCGATCCGTCAGCGCTGCTGACGAAATTGCGTGTTGTGGGCGTGGCTGCGCGCGGGTCGTGCGGGGTGCAGCCGGCGCGCGCTTTCAGGAAGACAGAATGTCCGGACTGACCAAACTCGGAAAATACGAAATCCGGCGCGAACTCGGCAAGGGGGCGATGGGGGTCGTCTACGAAGGCTTCGACCCCGTCATCGAGCGCACCGTGGCGATCAAGACCATACGTCCGGAACAGCTGGAAAAATCGCAGACAGCGGAGATTCTGGCGCGCTTCAAGCGTGAAGCGCAGGCCGCGGGCCGGCTCAACCATCCCAACATTGTTGCCATTTATGATTACGGCGAGGTCGTCGCCGAGGGCGACCATGCGTCGGCTGAAAGCGAGAGTTCGCGCGTGGCGTTCATCGCCATGGAATTCATCAAGGGCCGCGAGCTCAAGGACCATTTCGACGCCAACGAGCGGTTCCCCCTGAAGGAGATCGAGCGCATCATGGGCGAGCTGCTCGACGCGCTCAACCACGCGCACAAGAATGGCGTGACCCACCGCGACATGAAACCGGCCAACGTCATCCTGCTCGCCGACGGCAAGGTGAAAGTGGCGGACTTCGGCATCGCGCGTATCGAGACCTCCGAGCTGACCCAGGCCGGCACCATCCTCGGCACGCCTTCGTACATGTCGCCGGAGCAATTCCTCGGCCAGCCGGTGGATGGTCGCAGCGATCTCTTTTCCTGCGGCGTGATCCTCTACCAGTTCCTGACGGGGGAAAAACCGTTCACGGGGACGGTGACCACCATCATGCACAAGGTGCTGAAGGAGGAGCCGCTGCCGCCGTCGATGTTGAATGTGACGCTGCCCCCCGCGTGGGATGCCGTCGTGAAGAAGGCGATGGCGAAGAACCCGGCGGAGCGCTACCAGACCGCGGCGGAATTTTCCGCAGCGATCAAGGCGGTGGTCAGCAGCCAGGGCGCCGATCAGACCGTTGTCAATCTCGATGCGACCGTGGTCGCCGACGCCGATGCGACCGTCGCCAACCGAACCATACCCGCCGCTACGGCGGGCGCGCCGGCTGCGGCGGCGCCGTCAGCGCGACCGCCGGCAGCAGCCAAGTCCATGACCAACATGGCCATAATGGGGGGGGCGGCGGCCGCACTATTGGTCGTAGTGGGCGGTGGATACCTCATGTTCGGCAAGGACCGCAGCGCAAGCCCGACGCCGACACAGGGCGCAACCGTTGCCAGCGCCACGCCCGCGGGAAGCCCGGCGCCGGTGGCTGACACGCCGCGCACGCCGGTCGAGCCGGCGGCAGAGCCCGGCACCATGATCATCAGCGCCCTGGGGCTCGTGGATCCCAAGGATCCGCGATTCAACGGCGACCCGGCCGCGGCGCAGGCCGAGGCGCGCGCCGACGCCAAACGGCAGCTCGTCGAAAAAGTGCTCGCCCTGTACGTCGACAAGAACTCGCTCGACAAGAACTACAAGATAATCGAGCAAAAACTCCTGTCGCACTCGGGCGCGTTCATCAAGACCGTGATTCAGGAAGGTGCGCCGGAAGCCGGCAAGGACGGCCTGATCGCGGCCGAAACGCGAGCGGCGGTGAAGGTGCGCGACGTGCAGAAGTCGCTCAACCAGATGTCGAAGGAAGAGCGCATCGAATTCATCCGCAACAACGGCGACCCGAAAATTTCGATCCTGATGGCGATCCGCAACGCCGACACGGCGCAGGCCCTGCCCCCCGAGCGCTCACAGCTCGCCGAGAACGTGGTCAAGGAGCGGATAAAGTCCTTCGGCTTTCGCGTCTGGTCGGCCGAAGGTGAAACGAAGGCCGGCCCGGGTGCCAAGTCGGCTGATTTCCAGATCGAAGGCGAGGTCAAGGTCAAACTGCTCTCGGCCAGACTGGCGGCATCCGGCATTACCGTCACCAAGACCGTACTGACGTCGTGGACCGTCAAGGCGATCGACAAGGGAAGCGGCGAGGAAATCTATCTCAATACCGTCAGCCCCAAGGGGCGCAGCTGGGCCAGCGAAGACCAGGCGCTCATCGAGATCGGGAAGCTCGTCGGCGAGGAGTTCTCCAAGAACTTTTTCCTGCAGCATTTCAATTTCGGCGCCCAGACCGTCAGCCTCAACATCGCTGGATTGCCGGATGCCGCGAGCGCGCGGCTGTTGCTGCGCGAACTGCGCGGCATCCGCCAGGTGCTGGACGCGCAACTGCTGGCTGACTCGGGCAAGTTCCGCTTGCACCTGCCCGAAGGCAGCGCGACCGACATCGTCCAGGACGCCGTTCTCAAACCGCTCAACACCAAGCTCGGCCAGAATTGCTTTGCGCTGGCAGGGGCGACCGGCGCCGTTATCAACGTGAACTTTTCCGGGGCCTGTGCGGAAGCGGCGGTGCGGGCCAGACTGGAGACGGTCCCGCCAGCGGGGCTCCTGAACGCGCCGGAATCGCGCAGCAAGGGCCTGCTCAAGGCCGGCGCGGTGAAAACCTGATCTGACCCCGAACAGGGTGTTGAAAAAGCCATTACTTACCGTTCGTGTTGAGCCCCTCGACGCCGCTCGGGACAGGCTACGTGAAACGAAGTCGAAACATGAACGATTGAGTATTCAGCGACTTGTTCACACTTCGACTCCGCGCTTACGC
>JACQOK010000139.1 GCA_016202565.1 Betaproteobacteria bacterium
ATCACAGGCTGGCCGAGCCCTCGACGCACGGCGCTGGGCATGGCGCGCACCTTTCAGATCACGAGCCTCTTTCCGAAGCTGACGGTGCTCGAGAACGTGCTGCTCGCCATCGGCGGGGTGCAGAAGATGAAGTTCGTGATGTGGCGGTTTCTTTCCTCCTATCGGGAGCCGCACGAAAAGGCGCGGCGGCTGCTGGAGGGCGCCGGCTACTGGAACCGCAGAGACGTGCAGGTGCGCAACCTCTCGCACGGCGAGCAGCGCCAGATCGAAATCGTTCTCGCACTGGCCAGCGACCCGAGGATCCTGCTCCTGGATGAACCGGCCGCCGGACTCGCATCGGGCGAGTCCCGCGAGATGGCGGCGTTCCTGAAGCGGCTCGATCCGAACCTCGCCATTCTTCTGATCGAGCACGACATGGACGTGGTCTTCGGCGTCGTGGATCATATCTCCGTGCTGCATTTCGGCAAAATGGTCGAGGCGGGACCGACGGCCGATATCCGCCGCAGCGCGCGGGTGCAGGAAATCTATCTGGGTACGGGTTAAGTTATGGCGAGACGCTCGGCCCCCACCCCCGCCCCTCCCCCGCAGAAGCAAGGGAGGGGAGATTTGTGGCACAAGCGAATTGTTGCTTGCTTGTGCAAGGATCAATAGGCCATGGCGATTCTCGAAGTCGAGGACATCCACACCTATTACGGAGACGCCTATGTCCTCCAGGGCCTTTCCCTGAAAGTCGAGGAAGGCCAGATCCTGGGACTGCTCGGGCGCAACGGTGTCGGCAAGACCACGCTCGTGAATTCGGTGGTGGGCTTCAATCCGCCGCGCCGGGGCAGGATTCTCTTCAAGGGGGTGCAAATCACCGGCGTGTCCTCATTCGAGACCGTCCGCATGGGCATGGGGCTGGTGCCGCAGGGCCGCCGCGTCTTTCCCTCGCTCAGCGTGGAAGAAAACCTCGCGGTGGCGGAACGGGGAAATGGGCGCCACGGCTGGAACCTGAACAGTGTCTATGCGCTCTTCCCGCGGCTCGAGGAACGGCGCCACCAGCGCGCCCGCACGCTCTCGGGCGGCGAGCAGCAGATGCTCGCGATCGGGCGCGGGCTCATGACCAATCCGGATTGCCTGATCATGGACGAGCCTTCCGAGGGACTCGCCCCCATCATCATCCAGGGCGTGTGGGACGCCATCCGCAAGCTGAAAGAGGCGGGACTCTCCATCCTGCTGGTCGAACAAAACGCCGCGCTCGCCCTGAAACTCGTCGATTACGTGCACGTCCTGAGCAAGGGCCGCGTGGTGTATTCCGCCGATCCGCAGGCGCTCTGGGCGAACGAAGAAGTCAAATCGAGCTACCTGGGCATCTAAGGGACAGACCACTTACCGAGAGCCCCCTCGGTAAGTGGTCTGTCCCCCAGGAATTGCAGCCGCGCGAGATGCGCGTAGAGGCCGTCGGCGCGCAGCAATTCGTTGTGGGCGCCGACCGCGTGGATGCGGCCGCGGTCCATGACGATGATGCGGCCCGCGTTGCGCACGGTGGCCAGGCGGTGTGCGATGACGAGCGTGGTCCGTCCGCGCGCGAGCCGCGCGAGTGCGGCGCCCACCTGGCGCTCGCTTTCAGCGTCGAGCGAGCTCGTCGCTTCATCGAGCAGCAGGATCGGCCGGTCGGCCAGAATCGCGCGGGCGATCGAGATGCGCTGGCGCTGGCCGCCGGAGAGTTTCACGCCGCGCTCGCCCAGATCGGTGTCGAACCCTTGCGGCAGGCGGTCGATGAATTCGAGCGCGTTCGCCGCCGCACACGCCTCCCTCACCTCATGGAACGAGGCTTCCGGCCGGCCAAAGCGCACGTTGTCCGTAACGTTGGCCGCGAAGATCACCGGGTCCTGCGGCACGAGCGCAACGGCGCGGCGCAGTTCGCGCGGCTCGCAGTGCCGGATGTCGGCGCCGTCCATGAGGACCCGGCCCGATCGCGGATCGTAAAAGCGCAGGATCAGCGCAAAGATCGTCGACTTCCCCGCGCCCGAGGGGCCGACCAGGGCGACTCGTTCACCGGGATCGACGCTGAACGATAGCGGTCCCAGCGCGATGGTCTCCGGCCGGCTCGGATAAGCGAAGACGACTTCATCGAAGCGGATGGCGCCCGTCACGCGCGAAGGCAGCCGAAGCGGCGGCTGCGCGACGTCAAGCGCCGGCCGCGTGTCCAGCAACTCCATCAGCCGTTCGGTCGCTCCGGCAGCGCGCTGGATCTCGCCCCACACTTCGGAGACCGTGCCGGCGCCGCTCGCGACGATTGCCGCATAAAAGACGAACGCCGAAAGTTCCCCCGCGGTCATGCGTCCGGCGAAGACATCGTGGCCGCCGATCCACAGAATCACGCCCACCGCGCAAAAACCGATCAGCATGACGAGCGAGATCAACCACGCCTTCACCCGGATGCGATGCACGCCGGCAGCGAAGGCGGCTTCGGCTGCCTCGCCGAAATGCTCGCGCGCCCGGTCCTCGTGCCGGTAGGCCTGAACGGTGCGGATTTCGTGCAGCGATTCGTCGATATACGCGGAGACGTCTCCCACCCGGTCCTGGTTCACGCGCGAAAGCCGCCGCACGCGCCGGCCCATGAGCAGGATCGGCACCAGCGTCGCGGGCACACCCAGCACGATCAGTGCGGCAAGCTTCGGGCTGGTGGCAAAAAGGAGCGCGAGCGCCCCGATCATCATGAGCCCGTTGCGGAGGAACATCGAGAAGCCGAAGCCGATCACCTGCCGGATCTGCTCGCTGTCGTTGGTGAGGCGCGAGGCGAGGTCCCCGGTGCGCGCGGCATCGAAGAAGGCGGGCGACAAGTTGAGCACATGTCCGTACACCGCCCGGCGCAGGTCGGCAATCACCCGTTCGCCCACGCTCATCATGAGGTAGAAGCGCGCCCAGGTCGCCCCCGCGAGGACCGCCGAAATCGCCACGACCCCAGCGAGCGCCGCATTGAGAAGTTTCGGATCGCCGCTGCCGAAACCGGCGTCGATCACGTAGCGCAGCCCCTGCCCGAGCGCGAGCACGCAGCTTGCGGCGACCACGAGCGCCGCCAGCGCGCCGGCGATACGACGACGATGGGGAATGAGAAACCGGCCGAGCCGCGCGAGCTGCGCGAGATCGCCCTTGGGCGGCGGAACGAACGACGGGGACATCGCCATCCCCATATCCTAACACCGGGAAACTATCGCCGGCTCACACGAGTCCCGGCGACCCGAAGCGCCGGCAGCCCCCGTTATCCCGCTTTTGCCTGCGATTAGCGCGGATTTTTTGACATAGGTCAATTCAGAAAGTCGCAAGATCGGTAACATTGATGACACTCCGCTCCAAGGCAACGCGGCGGGTGAAGGGGGATCGCATTGGAGTGATGCGCCAAGCCGACGAGGAGGTCAAGGCGGCCGGGCTGTGCGCATTTCAGCAAGAGTGGGGGTGTCAATGTTCAGTCAACGCATCAGAAGCGTCATGGAGCGCAAGAAAATTCTCACGGCCCCACCGGAGACCACGGTCAGCAAGGCGGCCGCGCTGATGGCGAGCAGGAACGTCGGCGCGGTCATGGTCGTCGATCACGAACGCCTGGTCGGGATTTTCACCGAGCGCGACGCGGTGGTTCGCGTCATCGCGCGCGGGCGCGACGCGCGGACCACCCGGCTCGCCGATGTGATGACGACCGCGCCGCTCACCGTCGATCCCGACAAGTCATTCGGCTACGCACTGCTCATGATGCACGAGAAAGGCTTCCGCCACGTGCCCGTGATCGAAAACGGCAAACCGATCGGAATCGTTTCGGCCCGCAACGCGCTGGACCCCGACCTGGAGGAGTTCGTATCGGAATCACAACGACGCAAGCACATCCAGCAATCTCTGGGGTCCTAGAACCTATCCCGGCTGCGGCGCGTCTCCCCCTCGCCGGTCATGCCCCAGCGGCCGGCGCTTCAGCACGGCCGGCCAGTTGGCGTCCGCCCCGCGGATGCAGCCGGGAATGTCCTTGTTCCAGCTCTCGCGGACGTTCAGCGAAACTCGGGTGGTATAAGATAACAGCCAGCCGCTTCTTTGAGAGCGGAACTGGAGGAAACCTTTATCATGGGGAACAGTGAAGTTGAAGCCGGCGGCGATCTCGTGCCGGGCGGCGGGCGCGATCTCGACGCGCTCAAGGAGGAAGTACAAAGACGAGCGGATCGCAATATGCCGCCGCTCGGCGGCATCGGATCGGAAGATGCGCATTCCGCGCTCTCGCAGATCCGGAGCCTCGGGCGCGAGGAATGGGCCGGCGAATGGATGCGCGTGGCCGACCAGCGCTGGGAGCGGGCACGTTCGCTCGATGCAAAAAATCTTGCCGAGGTGCGCGACGAGTACTGGCGGGCGTGGCGCCTGTTTCACTTCGCCCGCTGGCCGACGGAGAATTCGCCGGCCAGGCAGCGCGCGAAGCACCGCGCGTTGCAGGCGTTTCAAACCTACGGGCGCCTGCTCGATCCGCCGCTGGAGGTCGTGCGCATCCCTTTCGAAGGAAAACAGATCGTCGGCTATCTGCGGCTCCCGCTGAGGCCGCGCCCGGCGCCGCTGGTCTTCGGCATCGCCGGGCTCGATTCGCGCAAGGAGGACATCGGGGCGCATTCCGACACCTACCTGAAGCAGGGAATCGGGCTCTTCGCGGTGGATCTGCCCGGCACGGGGGAGTCGCCGCTCGCCACCGCCGAGACCGACGCCGACCGCATCTTTTCCGAGGTGCTCGATTACCTGGAGAAGCGCCCCGAAGTGGACGCCAGTCGCATCGTCGTGCAGGGCCGCAGTTGGAGCGGTTACTGGGCGGCAAAACTGGCGATCACGGAACGCGCCCGCCTGCGCGGGACGGTGATGCATGGCGGGCCGATCCATCATTACTTTCAGCCGGACTGGCTCAAAGCGTCGCTCGCCACGGGCGAATATCTCTACGACTATCTCGCCGCGAAATGCGCGTTGGTCGGTGCGCGAAGTCTTGAGGAAATGCTCGAACGCATGGGGCGGTTTTCGCTGCTCGAGGCCGGACTGCTCGATCAACCCTCCGCCCCGATGCTATGCGTAAATGGTGCACGCGATTCCCAGATCCCGATCGCGGATGTCTTCGTGCTGCTCGAGCACGGCGATCCGAAGGAAGCGTGGATCAACCCCGTCGGTGGTCACATGGGGCGCTCGCCGGAGTGGCCCAGCCCCGCCATCGCCGAAAAAGTGTTGATGCCGTGGGTGGCGCGGCAACTCGAAAGACGGGTGCAATGAAGACGACCAGGAGCGGTTCCAGGCAAATTTGTCCGGGAAACGCAGGCGGTTTATCCTATACGCCATTTTTCCAACAACACGAGGAGCGATCGATGAGACCCAGCAAGTTCTTGATGCTTACAGCGGCCGCCACGGCGCTGATCAGCGCAACACCCGCCACGGCTGCGCAAGCGCCAAAAGATTATCCCAACCGGCCGCTACGGTTGATCGTACCGAACGCACCGGGGAGCGCGGTGGATACCTTGAGCCGCATCGTCGGCACCAAGATGGGAGAGGTCGTCGGGCAGCAGGTCGTGATGGACAACCGCGCCGGCGCGGGCGGCATCATCGGCATGGAAATCGCGAAGGACGCCAATCCGGACGGCTACACGCTGATCAGCGCGACGACGGCGGCTTCCACCATCGCCAGGCTGTTGCAGAAGAACGCCCGCTTTCACCCTGTGAACGATTACGACTACGTCGTACAGTACGCGGTGACGCTCAACGTGCTGGTGGTCAACCCTTCGCTGCCGATCAAGTCGGTGAAGGAACTCATTGCCTACGCCAAGAGCGGAAAGAAGCCGTTCAACATGGCTTCGGCCGGCGCCGGCTCGCAAAGCCACCTGTCGGGAGCGTTCTTCCAGCAGGCCGGCAAGTTCGAGTCGCTGCACGTGCCGTACAAGGGCGGCGGTCCGTCGAGCGCCTCGGTGGTGGCCGGTGAGTCGCAGTGGACGCTCATACCCGCGCCGGCGGCAATGACCCACGTCAATGCCGGACGCATGCGCGCGCTCGCTCACACTCTGCCCAAGCCCACGCCGCTGCTCCCCGGCATTCCGCCGATTGCCGACACGATACCGGGCTTCGATTACAGCGGGTGGATGGGCTTCTTCGTGCCGAAGGGTACTCCCAAGCCGATCATCGACAAGCTGCGGGCGGCGGTGGTCAAAACCATGGAGGCGCCCGAGGTAAAGAAAGGGATGGCCTTCCAGGCTACGGAGATCGTTATCCAGGGGCCGGCAGAATTCCGCAAGGTCGTGGAGGAATCCATGGTCACCAACGCCAAGCTGGTGAAGTCGCTCGGGTTGACGGCCAATTGATGCGCTGTCTCCGGTGGCAACAAAGGGGCGGCTGCGGCCGCCCTTGTCGTTTGATGCCGGCGCGCTCCATCATCGCGTTACCGGCTCCACATCTTCCACAATATGGACATTCCATCCCGCGGTGCGAGACGAGCCGATCCGCCTCGCCTTCAGATCATTCGCCGACCGGCTTGACTGCCTTCACCATTTTTCTTAGTGTTTCAGATTCCCTTCTTTTCACACTCACCACATAAAGGATTTCCACATGTTGCTGGATGAAATGGTCGAGCGCGGGCTGCCCGAAGAAACGCGCATGATGCGGGACGTCACCCGCAAGTTCGTGAACGAGCACGTCATTCCCTTCACCCGCCAGAACTGGCAGCAGGAATGGAAGATGACGCCGGAAGACCGGCTGCCGCGCAAGATCCTGGAGGTCGCCGACGAGATCGGCATCCGCACGCTCGGCGTGCCCGAGGAGTTCGGCGGCACGCCGCTCGATCCCAAGACCGAAGTGCAGACCTTCGCGGTGATCTCGGAGGAGATCTCGCGCGGCGACTGCGGGCTTTCCGACAAGATGGTGCAGATCTGGAAGGTTTCGGTGCTGCTCAGGAACGTCGCGCCGCGCCACCTGCAGGAACTGTGGTTTCCGCGCGTCGTCGAGGACCCGACCTTTCTGCTCGCGCACTGCCTGACCGAGCCGCGTGGGGCCTCCGACCGCTGGCTGCCCTATAACGTGCCCGAAGCTTCGATGCAGACCAAGGCGGTCCTGAAGGGCGACCGCTGGGTGATCAACGGCCGCAAGCAGTTCATCAGCAACGGCTACGACGCCAAGCTCTACGTCGTCTATGCGAACACCAATCCAAAGGTCGGCATGCTGCAGGGC
>JACQOK010000132.1 GCA_016202565.1 Betaproteobacteria bacterium
GCGCAAGCTCGGCACGCCGGGCCATGCTGAACTGGCGATGGGGGCCATAGCAAGCGGCGGGGTCCGGGTGCTCAATCAAAGTGTCATTTTCTCGCTCCACATCAAGGATAAAGTGATCGACGAAGTGGCGAGCCGCGAACAGCGGGAACTCGAGCGCAGGGAGGAAGCGTACCGGGGCGATCGCGCGCGGCCGGGCATCGAGAACAAATGCGTCATTCTCGTGGACGACGGCGTTGCCACGGGAGCCACCATGCGCGCTGCGATTTCCGCCCTGCGGCGCCAGAAACCGGCCAGGATCGTGGTCGCGATTCCGGTCGCTCCGGCCGATACCGTCGAAGTGCTGCGCAGCGAGGCCGATGAAGTGGTCTGCCTGGAGACGCCCGAGCCGTTCTGGGCCATCGGTCAATGGTACGTGGACTTTCCCCAGCTCTCCGACGAGGAGGTGCGCGAGCGGCTGGCCATGACCTGGGAGCGCTCCAAGAGTGAAACCACGGAAGCTGCAAAGCGCTGAGGTGATCGTACAGGCGGGCAACGTCCCGCTTGAAGGCACCCTCACGGTTCCTGAAAACGCGAGTGGAATCGTGCTGTTCGCGCACGGCAGCGGCAGCAGCCGCTTCAGCTCGCGTAACCGCTTTGTGGCCGAGTTTCTGAACCAGGGCGGGTTGGCGACATTGCTCTTCGATCTGCTGACCGCGGAGGAGCACGTGGTCGACGAATGGACACGCGAGCTGCGGTTCGACATCGACTTGTTGACAAAGCGCCTGATCGGCGCAGTGGACTGGCTGGAGACGCGTGACGAGGTAGTGGATTTGCCCGTCGGACTGTTCGGTGCGAGCACCGGGGCCGCCGCCGCGTTGCGCGCCGCCGCCGAGCGGCGCGACCGCGTGGCGGCGGTCGTATCACGGGGCGGACGCCCGGATCTGGCGCTGGCCGTGCTCTTCCGGGTGCAGGCGCCGACGCTGCTCATCGTGGGCGGCGACGACGAGCCGGTCATCGGCATGAATCAGGAAGCCGCGGCGCATCTGCGCTGCGAGCAGCGCCTGGAGATCGTCCCGGGTGCAACCCACCTGTTTGAGGAACCCGGCAAGCTGGAGCGGGTGGCGGAGCTTGCGCGCGAGTGGTTCCAGCGACATCTTAATCGTTCATGAACGCGAGCGACATTCAGCTTTTCGCATTGAGCGAGAGCCGGGGCTTCGGAGAAAAAGTCGCCGCCGCCCTCGATGTGCCGCTCGGCGAGCACGAGGAAAGGCATTTCGAAGACGGCGAGCACAAGACCCGCCCGCTCCAGAACGTGCGGGGCAGGGACGTGTTCGTCGTCCAATCGCTCTACGGCGAGCCGGGCAACAGCGTGAACGACAAGCTGTGCCGGCTGCTGTTCTTCATCGGCGCGCTGAAGGACGCTTCGGCGGAGCGGGTGACCGCCGTCCTGCCCTACCTGTGCTATGCGCGCAAGGACCGCAAATCCAAGTCGCGGGATCCGGTGACCACGCGTTATGTCGCTCAACTGCTGGAGGCGGTCGGCACCGACCGGGTGGTGACGCTGGACGTGCACAACCTGGCGGCATACGAGAATGCCTTTCGCTGCCGCATCGATCATCTCGAAGCGAAGAACCTGTTCGTCGATTATTTTGCGCCGCGGGTCGGGAACGATGAAGTTGCCGTGGTCTCACCCGATGTCGGCGGAGTCAAGCGCGCCGACCAGTTCCGCCAGGCGCTCTCGCGCCGCCTGGGCCGGGAGCTGGGCAGCGCTTTCCTGGAAAAATATCGCAGCGCCGGGGTCGTGAGCGGCGAGGCGGTGGTGGGCGATGTCGCAGGCAGGATCGCGATCATCATCGACGATCTCATCAGCACTGGCGGCACCATCCTGCGTGCCGCGAATGCGTGTCGGCAACGCGGTGCAAAAACAGTGTACGCCGCCGCCTCTCACGGGGTCTTCGTCGGCGACGCCGCTCAAAAAATGGTGATGGATCCCGCCCTGGAGCGGCTGGTGGTTGCCGATACGATTCCGCCCTTTCGGCTCGACGCTGGCCTGGTGCAAAAAAAATTGACGGTGCTGGAGACCGCTCCGCTGTTCGGCGAAGCGATCCGGCGCATCCACAGCGGCGGTTCCATCGTCGAGCTGCTGGCCTTGAGCGGTGACGAAAAGTAGTGACGGAGCGGAAGTGACGACGCGTTTTCCATCGTCGAGCACCGATTCATTCGACAACGGACTCTGGCGACATTAGAATTCGGTCCCAGTCATCGGGGAGTAGCCGCCCTTCGTCACAGAAGGGGGGCGCGTCAACATACTTGGCTGTGGCCATGGCGCGTTCGGCCCGTCAGGTTCGGCGAGACCTTTGACATCGTGCGCCGTACCGGGTCGGGCGGTGACGCGGTGTCATTGGTTATGCACCACCTGACCCGAGCGGACTGTCGTGGAAGCCTTCCTCGTTTCAACTCTCATCGTCGCCATAGGCGAAATCGGCGACAAGACGCAGCTCCTCGCCCTTCTCCTTTCCGCCCGCTATCGGCGGCCGCTGCCGATCATCATCGGGATTCTCGTGGCCACGCTCGCGAATCACACGCTGGCAGCGGTGGTGGGCGAATGGATTCGCAGCGCCATGAGCCCGCAGACGCTGCGGTGGGCGCTCGGCGCATCGTTCATAGCGATCGGCATCTGGGCGCTCAAGCCCGACACGATCGAGGAGAAGCGAAGCGCCATGGGCGGCTACGGAGTGTTCCTGGTTACCACATCCGCTTTTTTTCTCGCGGAAATCGGCGACAAGACGCAACTCGCGACGGTTGCGCTTGCCGCTAGGTTCAACGATTTGCTGCTCGTGGTAGTGGGCACGACGCTCGGCATGCTGCTTGCCAATATTCCCGCCGTGTATCTCGCGAACAAGGCGGCACCCCGGATCCCCATAAGAGCCATTCGCATCGTGGCGGCAGGTTTATTCATCGTGCTGGGCATCGGGGCGCTGGCCTGAAAGAAGCTGCATCACGCCCCAGTTTCGTCGCGGCGCCCCATCGCCGCACGCCCGTATTCCTTGAGGGATATCCAAGAACCTCGGCCCCCCCGGGCGCTCTATATAATAGCGACGTGCCACCGTCGGACAGTTATCGAGGCTCTGGGAGTTTGTTAAATTTTTCTCATGCGGACGATGGCTCACCTGCTGTTACGATGGCGAATACACAAGAACAAGAACAACAGAATTACCAGAAGAACACAAAAGCAGGGGGTTGGAAGAAGGGGAGAGGCATGATCAAGCTGGACCTGGCGCACTTGTCCAGGGAAGATCTGGAAAACGCCGTGATGGAGCGCTGTTCACAATTCGGCTCCGTATCACAGGTGGTCATCGTGCAGGACAGTGCCAATTACACCTTTGCGCTCGCCGCGGTGGAAATGTCGACCGCGGCTGAAAAGATGGCGGTGCTCCGTAATCTCGGCGACTCATTGGTCGATGACACGGTAGTGATAAGGATAGAACAGCAATAAGACGCTACCGGCATTCCCCCCGGTCACAGACTACAGCTCGTTTGTCCGGAATGACGGACGTTTGCAGATGCCGCCTGGCCGATGACCGCGGTTCACCCACCGGTGTTCGGCGGCTGATCAGAGCTGTCAGCGCCTTCGGGGTTATGAACGAGATGGACGACTACCCCTTCAGCAAAATAGCCGTCTCCCACCGTCTCCCGGAGCTTGGCGTTCTCCTCGGGCGATGACATCTCGATGACGGCAAAGGACTTCCCTTGATCGGCGGAGATCGGGAACAGTCGCAGGGACACGCTCAGCACTGTCCCGTATTGGGAACACTTGTTCTTGATGAATTCACTTATCTGTCGAAGCGTCAGCTCATGAAGGTTCAACTCTAGGACCATCGGGTTCACCTCCTGGCCTGTCCCTCGCCCCGGTCGAGAATCATGGCCTCGATACCCGGCGCGCAATCCTCGGTTGGAACAGCATAGGCCCGCCATCGGAAATGCGCAAACCGCACCGTCGGATTCCCTTCTCTCAATCAGCGTACGCGGACCGAGGACCACGAGGGCTTTCGGCGTGCGATCACGCCTGGCGATTGGGCTTGTTCCCGGATTCAGCTCCCGACGGCGGATTCGCAATGTTCCCCGCCTCGGATGCTGGGAGGACACTTGCTTGCCCGGCCGGCGGTGACTCCTTTTCTCCCGAGCGCTCCACAAGCGGTTGTAGCGGTGCGCGGTTCAGATTCAGCGTCAGAACATCGGATCGGTTGTAGTGCCCGGCCACATCGTGACGTAGTTTCTGCGCGATGATGGCTTCGATGTCGCATTCTGCGTAGACGATGCCTTCCTCGCCGGGCGCAACCGTGTCGCTGCACAGCCGTCCGCCGGGCGCGAAGATGCCGGTAAAGCTCATGCGCGGCCCCGCCATGGCGCGGCGCTTCTCCTCCGTGTCGGCGACTTTGGCGATGACGCTTTCGTCAATCGCCGCGGAGACGACGATGTTGAACACCTTCCCTTCGAAGGCATGCGTCGCCCCGCGCAGCTCGATTTCCTTGCCGAGGTCGTAGCCGCCGGCGTCACCCCCGGGCAGGGCCGGATAGTTCGATACGTGTACCTGCTCCCCCTGGGCGATGAGGGCGAACCGTGCCAGAGGGTTGGCATTCTCGCCGCAGATGAGGGTGCCCAGCTTGCCGAGCGTCGTGTCCAGCACGCGCAGGGTCGATCCGTCCCCGAACCCCCACACCATCTTTTCGGCATAGGTCGGCATGAGCTTGCGGTGCTTGAGCAGGATCTCTCCCTCCGGCCCGATGACAAGATTGGTGTTGTAAAGCGTCCCCAGCGTATTCAACGGCCGCTCGTTGATGCCGATGACGACGTAGGTCCCCGCTTTCCGGGCCGCTTCACACAGGTGCGCGGTGGTCGGGCTCGGCACCTCGACCGCGTTCTTGACGAGCTCGATGAAGCAGGAGGTGGTTCGAAAAGGATTTTCGAGCCGGATCCAGTACGGATAGCCCGGCAGAAACACTTCCGGAAAGGCGATCAGGTTCGCCCCGGAACGCGCGGCCTCGGCAATAAGAGAGCATGCCTTGTCCAGGGTCGCCTCGCGGTTCAGGAAAACAGGGGCCGCCTGAACTGCAGCGGCTTTGAATTTTGGAAAGGTGTCACCCATCGCAATCTCCTCCGTGCGCCTGAGAAGCCTAGCGCGACGGTCGCGAGCTGTGCTTGATTTGAATCAAAATCAGTGCACACCTTCCAATCGTCGTGGCAGGATTTCGCAGACGAAACGAATGCGGAGCCCGACAGGCTCTCGGGAAAGCGCGCACTACATCAGCCATTCGGGACGCAGGAGCATGGCGCCGCCGAGGGCCAGCATGACGACTCCGCTCAGAAGCTTGAGCCAGCGGCCCGTGCGCTCCGTGAGCTTGCGACTGCCCAGCGCGATCACGGCGACGGTAACCATCAGCGAGTCATCGGCGATATAGCCCACGATGTACAACGCCAGGTACGCATAGTGAGCCGAAGGGCTCAGATCGTGCTGGCTCAGCACGGCGGTGTAGATCGCGGGGAACCCGGCTGTGCACAGGATCTCCACGAAATTCACGACAACAGCAAGCGCGGCGACGGCGGCGAGGGAGGCGAGCAGCGTTTCGGCGCGCAGAACAGCGCGCATTCTGGCGTACAGACCGGGTTTCGCCGAAGCCGGAATGGACAGCGAGAGGCTTTGCCCCCGCTCGAAGAAATCTTTGACGTTGATTCCGCCGACGGCCAGTGCTACAACGGCCAGCGTCCAGCGCAGCGGCTCCGACATGCCCAGGGCCAGAAAAACATTGAGCCAGGCCGCCATGAAGGCGTAATAGACCGCGCCGCTCGCCAGCACGAAGGTTCCGGCGACGAGCACCATGCGCTTCCGGTCCTGCAAGCGCACCAGCAGCGCGAGCAGAAACAGCAGCACCCACATCGCACAGGGATTGAATCCATCGAGCAAGCCGAGGGCGAGGGTAAAGAGCGGCAGACCCAACTCTGTGGCGCTGAGGGTGCCGAACAGTCTGGTGTCGACGTGGTCCGGCGGCGATGCGGTCTGTTCAATCAAGGCAATCACGGCTGGACCCGTGCGCTCCGCGTCGTCGAAGCCCACCAGCATCCTGCCGTCAATATGGAAGGTCGGCACGCCCGGTGGCCAGATGCCCGCCTCGCGGGAAAGCCGAGCCAGATCGTCGCGAGCGATCGCATCGTGGTCCACCGACCGGTAGACGATTCGGAACTCTGGACGCTCGCTCGCCAGCTTCGAGAGAAAGTCTTCAGCCCGGGCGCAGTGCGGGCAGGCATCACGCACGAACACTTCGAGCACGCGTTGCCCGGCGGCAGACTGCGCTGGCGGCAGTACCGTCTCGCTCGCCGCGGGCCACGATGTAGCCGACAGCAGCAGCACCAGCGCGAGCCGGCACACACGAAAAACCCAATGGCCCGGCCTGCGCATTTCACCAACGAGTGGCGTAGGACTCCGCGAGCTGAAGATAGTCATTGGCGCGCCGGCGCCACTTTTCGGTGTCCCGTACCTCATGATCCGCGATGTGCCAGATCGCGATCCTGGCGCGCAGGCAGGCACGGAAAGCCTTGTAAAACCGGATCAGCTCGTCAGGCGGCGCGTCGCCCGTCGTGTCGAGATACTGACGCAAGATCTGATCGCCGACGGAGCCGGCGCCCAGGCGTTCGCATTCCATCGCGAGGTACGCCAGTTCGTCGACGGGATCGAGGAGACGGAACTCGCGCTTGAATTCAAGGCAATCGATGATCCGCGGCTCGACCGTCAGGCAGATGTGTTCGGGCCGGAGGTCGCCGTGGGCGTCGATGATTTTTTCATCGTGGGCCCGTCGTTCAAGCACATCGCCATGCTGGCGGAGAAAACGATGCTGTGCGTCGGCGAGACGCTCGACCTGCGGCGCGGATAATTCGTAATGCGGCGCGATGAGTTCCGCCCGGTTGGCGCGAATGTCATCCGCGAAGCGCGCCCGGTACTCGGCGGCGCCCATCTCGACCGGTGCCGAACGCTGGTAGAAGTCGGTCAGAAATCGGGTCAGCTTGCGGATGTCTTCGGCGCGCACCGTGTTTGCGCGTATCGCCGCGTCCAGCATGCGCTGCGCCGGCAAACGGCGCATCTTGACGAGCCAGTCCACGACCGGCCCATCGCCGTCAAGCCGCAGGCGCCCGTCGCCTGTCATGACGAGCGCCACGATGCCGTAATAAACATCCGCGGCCAGCCGCCGGTTCAGGCGCACCTCGCGTTCGCAATTGCGGCGCCTCGCTTCCAGGGTGCTGAAGTCGAGGAACGCATAGCGTACCGGCTTCTTCAATTTGTAGACGCGCTCGCCAGTGAGAAAAACCCATGACATATGGGTCTCTATTACTTCGACTGCCGCGGGCGGAGTCGGGTAGGCGTCAGTGCTTCGAAGAAACGCCACCTTCTCGTCGATCGATGGATCGCGGCGACCCATCGGCGTCTTCTGCGAAATATTCGCCATCGCGCTGTTCACGGGCGAATCGCCGCGCGCTACTCCAGGCGCACGAAAAATTCCGCCACGGCATCCTTCCCGAAGCGCCGAATGATCGCATCGATCTCCGAAAGCAGGGTATCGTCCGCGTCGGGATCGATCGAGCCGTCGCCGACCAGCCGCGCCGTCAGACCATTGGCCATGGCGTGCCGCACGGCGCCGAGCGTCGGGTTCTTGGGAAGCCTCACGTCGGTCATCGCGGTCTCGATGATCCGCGACAGACCTTCGCTCGCATTGGCGGTGACGAAATCGATGGCCAGCGCCTCCCCGCCATATTCCTCGATGTGGCTTTCGATTTCGGCCAGCGCCGAGGTCCTTTCCTGCGGATGCATTCTCACTTCCGTCGCCCTTCCGCTCTCGTGCAAGGCGGCACGCACGTCCTGCAACGTCGGCGGATCCTCCCGGTCGGGGTCGTTGACCAGCCTGTCGATGAACGCGGACAGTTGCGAGCTGACACGGGTGGCGACGTCGATCGGTGCTCTCACGGTAATATCTCCTTTCAGAGGATCCGGATCCTGGGGCGGCTACGTGTGGAGACTGCGGTTACGCGGCGGGCTGGCGCGCTGAGCGGACGCCACGCCGGTCCGGTCTGCCGTCACCTGGCAATGCGGCCGATTGTTGGCTGCGTCGAAGTGATTGCGCCAGTGGAAGGGGCGAAGGTTGTCGGGGGCGTCCGGGCCGCCGCCGACGATGTTCCTGATCTTCCAGCCGAACTCGGAATGGTCACGACCGAACTGGTTGCGCTGTATCCACGCTCCGCAGGTGTCCTGTCGCCAGACGGATGGGTCGGCTTCGGGCATCACCCTGCCGTGCTGCCACACGATTTCGATTTGTTCTTGCGTTGGGTTCATGGCCTGGCTCCCCGGGCGGGTACGGGCGTCGGTGGTTTCCGGTACGACGCCCAATTGAGGCAACCATAAGGCAAGACCGTGCATCGGTCCTTGATCTAACGCAAATCCACGGCGCAATCCGGCCGCGACACTGAGGGAGCGGTCGATGCCTGACAAGGACGAAGCGATCGAGGTGATCAAGAGGATCGAAGTGCGCAGGTAGGACCCGCGGTTGCCGCCCCTGATCTAGATCAATAACGCCGGGGGCTTCTTGTGGAATCATGATTCCAGGCATTCCCTGCGGCATATGTAATTCAATGGCGAGCGCCTTGCCAAGGAGTCCCGACACATGCATAGAAAAGCGGTAAGACCAGGCCGGCAGCCGGTCTACAGGAGCAAGCTGTTTCAGGAAC
>JACQOK010000135.1 GCA_016202565.1 Betaproteobacteria bacterium
AATCAGCAGGTTAATGTTGTGAGCGAACAGCGTCAGATAATCGGTTGCCTCTTTCACGCCGCCAACTGAATGAAGGAGTCATCACCAGCACTCGTGCGCCAGTCTCCCGGCCAATCGCATTGGGCGTCTTGAGATCGAAGTACGGCTCGGCCAGAAGTACGTCACCCATCGCCTTCGTGATTTGACCGGTCGGAATCTCGAGCTTCCGGCCGTTCGGTACCGATGCGATGGTGCAGTTCCACCAGTACGTTGGCCTCCTCTGCGTCGCGTTCGTGGTGGCCCATCCCCTGCTCTTGAACGTACGACGCCTCTCGTGGACCGCCTGGAATCCGGCCGGTGGAACAACAGGAGCCACGCAGAGCGGGGCGATTGCGAGCCTCGCGATGATCCCGAGGCGCCTTCGCTCGCGCTCTTCCCAGAGCGCCAAGGCTTCCTTAACGGCCTCCTCTTGGCGCGCAAACCTGCCGCTCTCGATGGCCTTCTGCACGAAGGCGCGCTGGTCGGGAGTCAGCTCGACGTTCATAAGCTCCTCGTTCCGCTTGCCGGGCGGCCAATTCCAGGGCTGCCCGGATGTCGTCGGCTTCGAGATACGGATGGTCGGCCAGAATCTCTTCCACCGTCGCCGCTTGATGCCGAGGATCTCACCCGCCTGTTTATAGACGGTCAATGCCCGAAGCGGGATCAGCCTGCAGGCTGCCGGTTGCATCCGTGCGCTGATCCGGTCGGGCACGGCTAGTCGCCATCGGCTTTCTCTTCTCTTGTGCAGTCTTCGACGAACTCCTTGATGCGATCTCCGCAGATGAAGTCCTTGACGCATTCAGTGCCCGCAAAGAGCTGGCGCAGATCTTCTTCAGAGCGATCGGAATGTGCGGCCACGCGAATGGGTGTTCGGTAATTCTGGTCAATCCAACGCGCGACATCCCTCCCCGTCTTTTCATCCTGCAGGAACGCATAATTGAGGAGAAGGATATCTGGCCGATATTCCTTGATAGCCTCAATTGCCTCGTCTGCCCATGCACAATACACAGCGGTGGTCTTAGCTGGTATGTCAGGAGGCCAAAAGATGTCGAACCGTCCCTTGAGCCTCTCCAGCGGGGACCCGTGGTCGCCAACAATCAGGATCTTTGTTTTCTTACCGAATATTTTCACGCCCGCTCCCCACACTAGCCCCGATAATCGAGTCTTATAGCCAACTTGGGTTCGGATTCCAACCGGCACTCATGTCGATTTTGCCGGGGCCCGCTCACCTCGAGCGTTGGCTTGGGTTCTGAGGGAATCGGCTGGACTCGGGAAGCACCGTTTTCCGAACAAATCTGAATGTCCTTCCTGAGAAACCGAAAAAGCTTGACGCGCCCGGCAGGAGCGGATGCGCGACGGTTCAAATGTGACAATGCTGCCGCTTTCGAGCGCGTCGGCAAGGGGCGGAAGGTGCGACAGAATGGCGTGGGCCAACGCCTCCGGCTTGCGGCTACCCTGGCCTCGAAAACTGATCACCGAGGGTTTCTGAGTAGAGCGGACGGCAAGGAGCGTCCCGAAATCCGTATCGGCCGAGACGACGATCCGATCTTCGGCCGCGGCCCGATCGAAAATCACCACATCGTCCGACCGAGGCAAATTGATCGCTCGAACAGCATGAGCGAGCGAACCGCTGCAAGCCTCTGCATCGACATCAGGGTCTTCCCACCGGCCTTCAAGGTCCACGCCGACGTGATCGTTGCGTCGTCCAGCCCGTTCAGCACGTCTTTCGCCTTGGCCGGCTCTGATCGAGAGCTGACAACACCTCCGTGGTGGATGTCGCCGCCGCCTGCGTGAACTCGCTGGGCATCTCCAGCGCGGGTGCAGCCACGAATCCGGCAACGGTGCCCGGCAACTGCGCGATGTGCAGGGCAAGCTGGCCGAGGGTCATGGACTTCAGATGCGGCTTCCAGCCGAGTCTGTCGGTCGGCACGCGCTCGAGGGCACGTCGGCATCCGGCAACCAGCACGATCGGAGCGCACACGATGCCGGGGGCGACACCAGCTACCACAACCAAGGCGCACACACGCACACGGCACGGCCTACACCCGCGATCGAGGAGCGCCTATGACTCGGCTGCCCTCCAGCGTCCCATCGTCGCGGCAACGGCCTTCCGTTAACTGCGGGAGTCCGCTACTATGTCCCACCTCGGAGGAGGAGCGATGAATCACGCGGCCACGATGCGACGCCTGTACGACCTGATCAACGCTGGGGACATCGACGGTTTCGGCGCCTTACTCGCCGACAACTTCGTCGACCACGAGGCAGTGCCAGGCCTCGCGCCGACCAAGGACGGCGTCACGGCGTTCTTCCGAATGTACATCGCGGCGTTCCCCGACCTGTGCATGATTCCGGAAGACGTGATCGCGAGCGGCGACAAGGTGGTCGCGCGCGCGCGGGCGACCGGGACGCACAAGGGCGAGTTCATGGGCATGTCCCCGACCGGCAGGCGCGTCGAGGTGCAGCTCATCGACATCATTCGCTTCGGCGACGACGGGCGCGCGCGCGAGCATTGGGGGGTCTTCGACCAGCTCGCGATGATGCAGCAGCTCGGCGCGATTCCGGCAGGGCCTCCGGCCTAGTTTGTCGGACGGCGAATTGACGGGTCGCATCGGCGCCAAGCCGCGGTCTCGTATGTCGCTACCGATTTCACGGTTACCTGTGTCGTCGGAATAGACCGAAAATGATTGGCGCGCCCGGCCCGCCTTCGTTCGATAGATCAAGGCGAACTTCGGCGCGCTCGGGCCATAGCTCGCTCGTGATCGCCGGCAGGTACTGGCGCGCCCGGCAGGACTCGAACCTGCGACCCCCGGCTTAGAAGGCAAATGGCTCTCCTGAGCGACGGTCGCCGCCTTGGCCCGCCCGTGCGTCGACCCGAGTGGACCCCAGGTCTTC
>JACQOK010000136.1 GCA_016202565.1 Betaproteobacteria bacterium
CGGTTCAAGTACCAGTGCACGAACATGAAGTCGAAGGCGGCGGGATACGCGACGAAGACCGGCTTTCCCGGCAGCGCCTTCAACCAGACGAGATATTCCGGCATCACGACCGCAGGATCACGCGGATTCACACGACAGGCGGTCCACGCCTTGGGCTGCGTGCTCCACCACTCCATGGTCTTCGGATGGCCCTGCGCGCCGGGCAGCGTCGTCAGGTTGGCTTCGAACGTCCCGATCAAGGTCTTGTCGCCACGGTACGCGGCGGATGCAAAACTCAGCATCGAGTGAGGGCCGGGGATCGGCCCGTCGGCTTCGATGTCCGTGCTGACAAAGATTTCAGTCATTGCACCTCCGTGCCGCCACTACCGTCAGGCAAGCGCTACACTGGCAGCGGACGACGCATCGCGCAGGGGCCCGTCTTTACACGCGAGCCGAAGCCGCAGATCGGATGCGAAGCCGTAGCCTGGATGGAATGAAATGGAATCCGGGACCGGGAGAAGCGGGAACGACGGCCCCCCCGAAAAAGCGGGAACGAAGGCTCCCCAAAAAAACCGTGTTCCCGGAATTCGCTTGGCTTCTTCCGGGCTACGCTTGCTTCCGTCGCTTGATACTCAACGCGGCTTTCGGAAACTCACGAACCACGCCTGGCCGTCATAAAGCTCGCACGATTCCACTTCTTCCATCCCCGCCGGGATCAGAGCCGTGGGGGGAATAATCGGCCGGCGATGATGCCGAAACCAGGCATTGATGCCCGGGATGTTTTCGAGCGCGCGGGCGACTTTCTCGGTTTCGTCCATGATGACGATCTTCGAGCCGTTCTTCGCCACGCGCACCATTTCGCGGATGGCCTGCCCCTGGTCGTTGAAAAAGTTGATGCCGCCCATCTGGTAGACGACCTCGAAAGTCTCGTCCTTGAACGGGAGATGTTCCGCCTGGCCGAGGAAGAGTTCGGCGAGCGTGCCGAGCCTCTCCACCCTGTTCTGGCAGACTCTCAGCATTCCCGCCGAAAGGTCGAGTCCGTAGTATTTGCAGCTGCGCGGGATAACCGACAGGTCGCTGCCCGTCCCGACCGACGTCGAGAGCACGCGGCCGCCGTTCGTGATTTCGAGCTTTTCGATGAACTCCCTGCGCAGCTTGTGTTCGGAAACGCCCAGAATGAACAGGCCGACCTTGCTCAGAAGGTCATAAAACGGCGCCCAGCTGTCGTAGATTCGGCGGAACCTGCTGTTGATGCCGGTGATCGCGTGCGGTTCGACAAAGATCGGGATGCCGTCGCGAATCGGGAACTCCAGTCCATGCTCGCGATTGACCAGGAATTGCGTTGCGTCGCCATTGATCGCCGGACGGCTCTCGAACTGGAGCGGCGCGCGCTCCACGGGGCTGCACAGAATTTCCAGAGTTTCAGCTCGCATCTTTCGGGGTCCCTCACGAAACGGTCAGCGCAATACCATCACTCCGCACGGATACCGGTGAACGGAATTTCAGTTCACCTGGATTCCGGCCGCTGCGACGACCTTGCCCCACCGGGCGACTTCCTCCTTGATCTGCGCCGTGAACGCCTGCGGTGAGTTGACGATGATTGAAGCCCATTTCCGCGATCCGGTTCCTCATCTCCGGCAGCGCCATGATCCTGACGGTTTCGCCGTGCCACTTGCTGACGATCGCCTTCGGCGTTCCCGCCGGCAGCAGTACGCCCGTCATGGTGTCCGCCTCGTGACCCTTGAACCCCGCCTCAGCCATCGTCGGCACGTCGGGCAATGCCGGTATGCGTTTCTCGCTCGTGAGCGCAAGCGCCCGCAGCCTGCCCGCCTTGAAATGCGCCGTGACCGGCGGAATCGCCTGGCATCCGAACGGCACCTGGTTGCCCAGAACCGCCGCGAGCGACGGGCCGCCCCCGGCGTACGGCACCGGCACGATATCGATCTTCGTGTCGAGCCGCAGCAGATGCGCCGAGAGATCGGGGGTGGTGCCGATGCCCGGCGTCGCCATGCTGAATTTCTTCGGGTTCTTTTTCACCAGGTCGATCAGGTCGGTAATGGACTGTACGGGGTGGCTCGGGTGAACAAAGAACGCGTGCGGCGCCGCTGCGACCTTGGTAACGGGTGCAAAACTCTTGAATGGATCGTAGGGAATCTTCTTGTAGAGACCCGGGTTCGCCACAAAGCTCGAACTGACGAAAATGATCGTGTGTCCGTCGGGCGCGGCCTGCGCCGCGATGCCCATGCCGATGTTGCCGCCGGCGCCGGCGCGGTTATCGACCACGATCTGCTGTCCCCACGTCTCGGTCAGCTTCTGGCCGAGAATGCGCGCGATCGCGTCGGTCGGCCCCCCGGCCGGGAAGGGCACGATCAGCCGGATCGGCCGCGTAGGATACTGCTGGGCCCCGGCCGCGCCGGCGAAAACGCTGCCGGCGATCAACGCCGCAAACCAGCTCAATAGCCGTGGTGTCCTCATAAACGCCTCCCTCCCCGTATTGCTAAGCGCGCCACCAGCATGCTAAACGCAATTCACACGGGCATACAAGTTCTGCCGGTGCAGCGGGACGCGCTCGCATACCGCACGGTCGACGGTCGATTACGCCGCGGCGCTGAGTCCGCGCATCACGGCGTAGAGCGCATTCTGCGCTTCGAACCCGATTCCCGGCCGCTCGGGGAGCCTGAGATGGCCGTTGTCCACTCTTGCGTCATCGGCGAAGCCGGCGAAGATGCCGAATACCCCGGGATAGGCTTCACACCCGCCCAGTCCGAATCCGCCCACGATGTGCAGCGTCATCTGGTTGCCGCCGTGGGGAAAGAGCGACGCGCGCCGCCAGCCGTGGCGCTTCAGCATGTCCAGCGTGCGCGAGAACTGCGCGATGCCGTAGGACTGCGGCACATCGATTTGAATGATGTCGCGATCAGCGCGAAGTCCTCCGAACCGAACGAGGTTCTGCACGTCCTGGGTCGAGAACAGGTTCTCGCCGGTGCCGATCGGCGCGTCGTAGGCGGCGGCAACCTCGGCGAGCAAGGCATAATCGAGCGGATCGGTCGGCTCCTCGAACCAGCGCAACTCGTAGGGTGCAAGCGCCCTGGCGTAGCCGAGCGCCCGCTCGCGGTCAAATCCCGCGTTGGCATCAACGGCGAGGTTGGCGCTCGAACTTACGACCTTGAGCGCCGCCTCGACGCGCGCGATGTCCTCGGGAATGGGTGCGCCGCCGACCTTGATTTTCATCGTGGTGTAGCCCTGGTCGAGCTTGGCGCGGATTTCATCCTGCAGTTCCGTGAGTCCCTTGCCCGGCTCGTACCACCCGCCACCGACATAGCAGGCGACTTTGTCCAGCACTTTGCCGCTGTTGTAGCGCTCAGCCAGCACCCGGTGCAGGGGCTTCCCGGCAATCTTGGCGACAACATCCCAGCACGCGACTTCGATCGTGCCGATCGCGACCGAGCGCTCGGTGTGTCCGCCGGGCTTCTCGCGCTGCATCATGCAGGCGAGGATTTTCTCCGGATCGAGGTTGTCGCCCGCGGCGTTCACGAGCGATTCGGGCTTCGCCTTCAGGATGCGCGGGATGAAGCGCTCCCGCATCTGCGCGCCGCACGCGTAGCGGCCGGTCGAATTGAACGCGAAGCCGGCGACGGGCTTGCCGTCGCGAACGACGTCGGTGATGACCGCAACGACCGAAGTGGTCATCTCGCTGAAGTCGAACACCGCGTTGCGCAGCGTCGACTTCAGCGGGATTGCGGTTTCCTTGATGGCGACGATTCTCATGTTGATCGTTGGGCTTCCCTTCGCTCAGCCCAACCTACAGTTCTCCGGTCAAGTTGCGCTGCCGCAGCGACATCACTGTACTTCTATACCGGCGTTCTTGACGACCTTGGTCCACTTCTCGACCTCGGTCTTGATCTGGGCCGAGAACTGCTGGGGTGAACTCGCGATGATGTCGAACCCGAGACCCACCACCCTTTCCTTCACATCGGGCAGCGCCACGATGCGCACGATCTCCGCATGCAGCTTGTCGACGATCGCTTTCGACGTGCCAGCCGGCACGAGCAGGCCCTGCAGCGTATCCGCCTCCTGGCCCTTGAATCCCGCCTCCTCCATCGTCGGCACGTTGGGCAGCGCAGCGGAACGCTTTGCGCTCGTGACCGCGAGCGGCCGCAGCCGGCCGGCCTGGATGTGCGGCGTCGTCGGCGGCATCGCCGTGCAGCCGAACGGCAACTGATTGCCCACCACGGCCGCCACCGCCGGACCGGCACCGCCAAAAGGAATGGGCGCCAGGTCGATCTTGGCCGTCAGCGCCAGCAGCCGCGCCGAAAGATCCGGCGTGGTCCCGATGCCCGGCGTGCCGATATTGAATTTGCCGGGACTCGATTTCGCGAGATTCACGAGTTCGGCGATCGACTTGACCGGCGATGAGGGATGGGCCGTGAAAACATTCGGCGACGCGGCGACGTTGGAAACCGGGATGAAGCTCTTGTAGGGGTCGTACGGAATTTTCTTGTACAGCCCCGGGTTCACCACGAAGCTCGAACTCACCATCAGCAGGGTGTAGCCGTCCGCGCCGGCATTGGCAACCAGCCCGATGCCGATGTTGCCGCCCGCGCCCGCGCGGTTGTCGACCACCACCTGCTGCCGGAGGCTTTCGGTGAGCTTCGCCGCGATAAGACGCGCGCTGACGACGGTCGGGCCGCCGGGCGCGAACGGCACGATCATGCGGACCGGACGTGTGGGATATTGCTGCGCGCCGGCAAGCCCGCTGGCAAGCGCGACCGCCAGGCAAACCGTCGCCGACACGCACCGTAACATCATCTTCATTTCAGATCTCCTTGTTTTGGTTAGAAGCCATCACTCGGGTTTGCGGCGGCATGCTGATCCGGGACGAGCAGGGTGAAGTCATCGGCGCGGGCGGCATCACCGGTGACACCCAGGAGCGCGACGAAGAGCTTGCAGCGCACGGCATCCACGCCGCCGGGCTCAAGACCGACGAGGACTGCGCCCATCTCGGGCCGCAGGTGCGCAAGTCGCAGAAACTAAACTTGTCGGCCGATGTATGCGCCTGGTCACTGCGCCGTGATGCCAGCGTCCTTGATGATTTTCGCATAGCGGACGGTCTCGCTCCGGATGTGGTTCGCAAAGTGCTCCGCGGTGCTGGTCAACGGGTCGACGCCTGAGTTCGCGAGACGTTCCTTCATATCGGCCGCGGCCAGTGCCTTATGAATCTCGGAATTGAGGCGGGCGATGATTTCGCGCGGCGTGCCCGCCGGCGCGAGTATCCCGTACCAGATCGAGACCACGAAACCGTCGATGCCGGATTCCACCGCGGTCGGGACCTGCGACAGCGCCGGCACGCGCTTCTCGGAGAGCACCGCGAGTGCGCGCACCTTACCGGCCTTGACCAGCGGTATTGCGCCCGGCACCGCCATGGTTCCCCAATCCACCTGACCGCTCATCAATGCCACCAGCGCCGGACCCGACCCCTTGAACGGCACGTGCACCATGTCGAGCTTGTACCTTCCCTTCAGCAGCTCGCTCGCAAGGTGATTGGTGCTGCCGGCTCCGCTCGAGCTGAAATTGAGCTTGCCCGGATTACGCCGCGCGAGTTGAATCAAGTCCTTCAGGTTCTTCACCGGCACGGAGTTGTGCGCCACGATGATGTTCTGGATCTCGGCCACGAGCGAGATCGGCGCAAGCTCCCTCTGGGCGTCGTAATTGAGCTTCTTGTACAGCGACGGGCTGATCGCGATCGGCGGCGCGGCCAGCACGATCGTGTAGCCGTCCGGCGGCGCCTTGGCCGCAAGTTCCAGACCGATGTTGCCGGCGGCGCCCGGCCGGTTGTCCGGCACGACCGACTGGCCGAGCTGCTCGGAGAGCTTCTGCGCGATCACGCGGCCCGTGATGTCGGTCGGTCCTCCCGGCGGGAACGGCAGGATCATGCGGATGGGCTTGGTCGGGTACGCTTGCGCCCACGCCGCGCCCGCAGCGAGCAGGCACACCATCAACGCGGGGAAAATCAACATGAGTCCCGACACACGACGCATTGTTTCCTTCAGGCCAAGCATGGTTTCTCCTTTTCTTGTGGCACGGCCGCAGTGTTGGGCTTCACTTTCATTCGGCCCAACCTACAATCCTGTGAACGCGCAGCAGGCTGGAAAGATCAGGAATATTCCACGCGCAATGTTGCATGCCGTTCCCGCCTTGTCAACGCCACCGGAATGATCCCAGACCCGGTGCGCCCATAGGCCCGTAGGTTGGACTGAGCGAAGCGATGCCCAACAATTTTCGATCGTTGGGTTTCCCTTCGCTCAACCCAACCTACCCTCTAGCGGCCGAGGATCCGGCTCAGGAAAATCCGCACGCGCACAGCGACTCGGTTGTATACTGTGAATTCAGGAGGGTCGACAGAACCCCCCGCTTTTCGAAGGAGGAGGCAGTCATGTTCAAACGCACGCTTACCTTGCTCGTCGCCGGCCTGACGGCAATCTGCGGCACTTCGGCGTGGCCGCAGGTGAAAGAGATTCCCTGGGGTACCTCGGCGGTCGGCTCGTCCGGACACAAGGCGCTCGTCGTACTCGCGGAGACGTTGAACCGCGAGATGCCGAACTACCGGGTGACCGTTCAGCCGACACCGGGCGCGATCGTGACGGTCAAGGGTTACGCCACGGGCCAGTTCGAGGGCTATTACGGGGCCGACATCGCTTTCTACGAGCTCGCGAACGACATCAATCGCTTCAAGGGCTTCAAGGCGAACATGAAACGCCAGCCGGTGCAGTCCTTCTGGACCTACACCGTTGAGGTCGGTACTGCGGTTCATTCCCGCGACAAGGGAAAATTCAAGAACTGGGCCGATCTCGCCGGGAAGCCCATATACACCGGTCCGCTCCCTTGGGACGTGCGGGCCCATCTTGAGCGCGCCTATAAAGCGCTCGGCGTGAACCACCAGTACCGCCAGGTCGACAACTCGGCCGTCGGATCGCTGCTTCAGTCCGGCGGCATCGACGGGTTCATCATCTACACCAACGGCGAGGCGACGACGGCGCCCTGGATCACCGAGGCCTCGCTGGCGGCCGACTGGGCTGCTCTCAATCCGAGCGCCGCCGAGGTTGCCAAACTGAAGCAGGCCGGTTTCGCGATCACCGAGGTGAAGCCGGATGCGTTCAGGAAGGACGTTCATGCCAACAAGGTGGTGTTGCTGCCGTTCTATTACGGCTTCCACGTCGGCCTCGAGGTACCCGAGAACGATGTCTACCAAATGCTCAAGGTGATCGAAAAGAACGCCGGCGAGCTGGTCAAGGCCGATCCGGGTTTCGCGCAGATCGCCAAGGACATGCCGGGGTTCCAGCGCCGGGGGGTCATGTCGTCGGCGGACCTCGTACCGATCCACCCGGGCCTGGCGAAGTACATGCGCGAGAAGGGCGTCTGGGACAAGAAGTGGGACGCCAAGGTCGCGAAGAAGTAGGCTCGGCCGCATGATTCCATCGGGAGGACGGGCGCGCGCGGACGCCCGCCGTGTGGCGATCATGCGTGCTCTTATCGAATCATGAACAGCTCGGCCGCACCTGCCACTCGGCCACGCGTCGTGGTCGAGTGGCTCTATTATCTGACCGCGGTCTTTTTCTTCTTCTATCTCTTCGTCTATTACTGGACCAGCGCGGGCGGGCCGGTATTGCTCGCGATCACGCTGGTCCCGGTCACCTTCATTCTGTTCACGCTGGACGAGCTGCGCAAAAACGAGTTCTACCCGCGGCTCCCGGCGCTCGCCAACTACGCGATCGCCGCCGTCTATATCGCGATCTCGATCGCCGTCGCGGTCTACATGCACGTCGAATACTTCGAGATCGGCACGGTGCGGGCCGGGATCTGGAGCACGAGCGATCTCGTCATGGGCGCTTTGATGGCCGTGCTGATCATGGAGTACGCGCGCAAGCGCTACATGCCGCTGTTCATCCTGAACATCCTCCTCATCCTCTACGCGGTGTACGGCTCGGTGGTGCCCGGCATGTTCTTCCATCCGGGGCTCAGTTGGGAGCGCATCGTAAGCGCGATGAGCGTTGAAATGTCGACCGGCGTCTTCTCCAACCTGCCGCAACTCGCGCTGACGCTGATCGGCTCGTTCATCCTCGTCCTTTCCGTGCTGCGCGCCTTCGGCTGCGTGGACTCGATCTTGAGGGGCGCTTCGCAGATCGCCGTGCGCTCGCCCCACGCCCTGCCGCAGTCCGCCGTGCTCGGCTCGATGGGCGTCGCTGCCGTGAGCGGGAGCAGCGCGGCCAACGCGATCACC
>JACQOK010000144.1 GCA_016202565.1 Betaproteobacteria bacterium
ATCTTGGATTCAGCCTCGGTGCGGGGGACGCCACGCACAGGCCTGCCCCGGCGCCTGTGCCCCCCTCCTCGTTCGGCCACGCACCGTATGCTCTTTCGATGGCGCAACGGGCCATTCTCGCGGCGCTGCAGGACGGCCTGCCGCTCACTGCGCACCCCTACGCCGAAATCGGCGCGCGCTGTGGGATGGGCGAGGAAAAAGTAATCGTTGAGCTTGAGCGCCTCACGCGCGAGGGGGTGATTGCGCGGCTCGGCGTGATCGTGCGCCACCGTGCGCTCGGTTACCGCGCCAATGCGATGGTGGTGTGGGACGTGCCCAACCGCGAAGTGCGCGCGATCGGGTCCGAAGTCGCGCGCTGCGACGTCGTGACACTGTGCTACCGGCGGCTGCGCCATCTGCCGCACTGGCCTTACAACCTCTACTGCATGATTCACGGCACCGATCGCGAAGAAGTTACAGCGCACATCGGAGAGCTCACAGCGCGCGCCGGACTGGAACGCTATCCTCGTGCGGTGCTGTTCAGCCGCCGTTGCTTCAAGCAGCGCGGGGCGCGCTACCTGGAGGAGGCACATGGACGCGATCGACCGGCTGATCGTGAACCTGATGCAGAACGGATTCTCCATCACTGATTCGCCGTATCGCGAGGCGGCCGGGCTGATCGGCATCAGCGAGGAGGAACTCATCGAGCGGCTGGCGCGCATGCTCGAGAGTGGCGTGCTGACACGCTTCGGCCCGCTGTTCCAGATCGAGCGCATCGGCGGCGCGTTCACGCTGGCGGCGATGAGCGTGCCGAAGGCGGATTTCGAGCACGTTGCCGCGATCGTGAACGCCATGCCCGAAGTCGCGCATAACTACGAGCGCGAGCATGAACTCAACATGTGGTTCGTGCTGGCGACGGAGAGCCCCGAGCGCACCCGGGAGGCGATCGCCCGCATCGAGCGCGAGACCGGCTGCAAGGTGATCGACCTGCCGAAGTGCCGTGAATACTTCGTCGGCCTCAAGTTCGAGGTGTGAGCACGAGGGCCCCTTCCCATGGATCGTCTTGACGACATCGACCGCAGGATCGTTCTCGCAACTCAAGCGGGACTGCCTCTGACGCCGCACCCCTATCACGCGGTGGCCGAGCAGATCGGAACGACGCCGGACGAAGTCATGCACCGCATGCAGCGGATGCACAAGGAGGGGATCATTCGCCGCATCGGCGCCGTCCCCAACCACTACGCGATCGGCTACCGCGCGAATGCCATGGCAGTGTGGGATGTGGATGACGCCTGTGTCGACGAACTCGGCATGCTCATCGGTTCTCTGCCTTTTGTCAGCCACTGCTACCGGCGGATGCGGCGGCCGCCGCTGTGGCCGTATAGCCTGTTCGTGATGGTGCATGGGACGAACCGCGCGGAGGTGGAGGAAAAGGTGGCGCACATCGGGGCGCTCATCGGCGCGGCCGCACGCGCCCACGCCGTCCTCTACAGCAAGCGCATCCTCAAGAAGGCCGGCTTGCGGCTGAATGGCGGTAATGAGTGATGAGTGATGAGTGAAGAATGCAGAACTGTTGCCCAAGGCACTTCCGCTTTGCACTCTGCATTCTGCGTTTTGCGCTGAATTGCCATGTTTAGACTGTCACAGTTCATGCGGGAGATCCGGTGGCCGACGCCGATCGCGCAGAAACGCGCGCCGTCCGGACCCGTCGTGATCTGGAACCTGGTGCGGCGCTGCAATCTCGCCTGCCGGCACTGCTACTCGATTTCCGCCGATATCGACTTCCCCGGCGAGCTTACGCGAAACGAGGTCTTCGCCGTGATGGACGACCTCCAGGCTTTCGGCGTTCCGGTGCTGATTCTCTCGGGCGGCGAACCGCTGCTGCGCACCGACCTCTACGACATCGCGGCCCGTGCCAAAAGCATGGGTTTCTATGTGGGTCTTTCGACCAACGGCACCCTGATCGACGCGTCCAACATCGGCCGCATCGCAGCAGTGGGGTTCGATTATCTCGGGGTGAGTCTCGACGGTATCGCGGAAACCCACGACCGTTTCCGCCGCCTGCCCGGAGCCTACCGGCAATCGCTGCGGGCGATCCGCCTCGCGCGCGACGCGGGCATCAAGGTCGGGGTGCGCTTCACGCTTACCCAGGAGAACCAGCATGATCTTCCGGGCCTGCTCGAATTGATCGAGCGCGAGCGGATCGACAAGTTCTACCTGTCGCACCTCAACTACGCGGGCCGCGGCAATGTGAATCGCAAGACCGATGCTTATCATGAAACCTCCCGGCGCGCGATGGACTTGTTGTTCGATACCTGCTGGAGTTACGTGCGGCGCGGAATCGAGAAGGAATTCGTCACCGGCAACAACGATGCGGACGGGGTCTACCTGCTCCTCTGGCTGCGCCGGCATTTCCCGGGCCTTGAACACCACGTGCGCGCGCTGCTCGCGCAGTGGGGCGGCAACGCCTCGGGCGTCAACGTGGCCAACATCGATAATCTCGGCAACGTCCATCCCGACACGATGTGGTGGCATTACAGCCTCGGCAACGTGCGTGACCGCCCGTTCTCCGCCATCTGGAGCGACACCTCCGATCCGCTTATGGCGGGGCTCAAGACACGGCCGCGGCGCGTGAAGGGGCGTTGCGCGGCGTGCGCCTATTTCGACATTTGCGGCGGCAACACGCGGGTGCGCGCCGAACAACTGACCGGCGATCCCTGGCAGGAGGATCCCGCCGGTTATCTCGCCGATGAAGAGATCGGCGTGGTTGCATCGCAGCCGCGGCTTACCGTTACGCCGTATACGCGGCAGCGCGTTCAAACGTGGCAGGAGAGAGGAGAAAGGAGAGAGGAGTGAAAGCGTTTCTCGCGGCGGTGGCGCTGGGGCTCGCGCCGGGGATGGCGGTCGCGGAGGAGGCGCCCCGCGCGTATGTGGAGCATTGCGCGGCGTGCCACGGCGCCGACCGGCTCGGCGGCATGGGGCCCGCGCTGCTCCCGGAAAACTTGTCCCGCTTGCGTCGCACCGCGGCGCTCAAGGTGATTTCTGCGGGAAGCGTCGCAACGCAGATGCCGGGCTTCGGCGATAAACTGAGCGCCGCTCAAATCGAGGCCCTGGTGCGCTACATTTATGCGCCCCTTTCCGAGATTCCGCGCTGGGGCGAGGTTGAAATCCGCCGCTCACGCGTGGAACACCACAAGCGCGGCGCGTTGTCCGACAAACCCGTATTTCGCGCCGATCCGTTGAATCTCTTCGTCGTGGTGGAAAGCGGCGACCATCACGTGACCATCCTCGATGGCGACCGCCTGGAGCCGTTGCACCGCTTTCCTTCGCGTTTTGCGCTCCACGGCGGACCCAAGTTCACGCCGGACGGGCGCCACGTGTTTTTCGCGTCGCGGGACG
Organism: Betaproteobacteria bacterium; assembly: GCA_016202565.1. GTDB lineage: Bacteria > Pseudomonadota > Gammaproteobacteria > Burkholderiales > SG8-41 > DSOT01. Next base: position 3,379 of record JACQOK010000144.1, read on the forward strand.
GCTGGATTTCCAAGTTCGACCTTTACCACCTCAAGACCGTTGCGGAAGTGCGCGCCGGCATCAACACCCGCAACCTCGCCGTCTCGGGTGACGGCAGCTTCGTGATGGTCGCCAACTATCTGCCGCACACGCTGGTGCTGCTCGATGCCGATCTCAACCTGGTGAAGGTGCTGGAGGCCCGCGATCATGGCGGCCAGCGCACCTCGCGCGTGTCCGCGGTATACGACGCGGGGCCGCGCAAGAGCTTCATCGCGGCGTTGAAGGACATTCCGGAAGTGTGGGAAGTGAGCTATGACGAGAACGCCGAGCCGATCCCGCTCGGGCTCATTCACGATTTCCGCCATAAGGAAGGCGCGTTCGTTTCCGGCCGCTTCAACCCGCGCCGCAGCGTGCTCACCGAGCATCTGGATGACTTCTTCTTCACGCCGGATTACAAACAGTTGATGGCGAGTTCGCGTGACGGCGGACGAGGCCAGGTGGTGCATCTCGACGTGCGGCGCAAGATCGCCACCGTCGATATTCCCGGGATGCCCCACCTCGGGTCCGGCATTACCTGGGAACGCGAGGGACGGACGGTGATGGCCACGCCGAACCTCAAGGAAGGGGTCGTGACGATCGTCGACGTCAAGACGTGGAAGCCAGTGAAGGAAATCCGCACGCGCGGGCCGGGATTCTTCATGCGCAGCCACGAAAACACGCGTTACGCGTGGGTCGACGCCATGATGAGCCCGCACAAGGACACCCTGCAGCTCATCGACAAACAGACGCTGGAAGTGGCTGCAGAGCTGCGCCCGGCGCCCGGCGGGACGCTGGCGCACGTCGAGTTCACGCGCGACGGCCGCTATGCGCTGGCGAGCCTGTGGGAGCACGACGGCGCAATCATCGTGTTCGACGCTGTGACGCTGGAAGAGGTCAAGCGCATTCCGATGAACAAGCCGTCGGGCAAATACAACGTCTACAACAAGATCACGCGCTCGTCCGGCACCAGCCGCTAACCCTCGAATGTCCGCAGCATCGTAGCCCGGAAGGAGCGAAGTGGATTCCGGGAACACGGTTCGTTCCCGCTTCTCCCGGCCCCGGATTTCATTTCATTCCATCCGGGCTACGTCCACTTTCTGCTCACCGATTGTCATCAGCCCTCGAATGTCCGCAGGCCCTCGACATCGAGGATGCTGATGCTGCGCCCCTCCACCCGGATCAGTCCGGCTTCGGACAGATCGTGCAGGATGCGGGAAAAGTGCTCGGGTGTGAGATTGAGGCGGGAGGCGATGACGAGCTTGCTGCTCGGCAGCGCAATGCTGAGCGGTGCGGCGTGATTTCCTTTTTCCGGCTCGTCGCGCAGCAGGTAGCCGATCACGCGCTGCATGCCCGAGTACAGCGTGTACGATTCCAGGTCGCTCACGAGGCCGTGGAGCCGCCGGCTCAACCCCCCGATCATCCTGCGCGCGAACGTCGGATTGCGCTCGATTTCCTCGAATACCACGCCTCGCGCGATGTACAGCAGCATCGAGTCGACGAGCGCCTGTGAATAGACCGGGTATGGGCGCTCGGTGAACATCACCGCCTCGCCGAAGCTCTGCCCCGGACCCATCAGCTCGACCACCTTCTCGACACCGTTCGGCGAAGTGAAGGCGAGTTTCACCTGTCCATAGACCACCAGATGAAAACCCTCGCATGAGTCGCCCTTGCGAAACAGCACTTCACCGCGCGTGGCATGCACTTCGCGCGTGCCTCTGGCGATGTGGTCCAGCTCGGCTGCGTTTATTTCCTTGAACAGCGGAAGATTGGAAAGGAACGCCTGGACTTTGATCGATGTGCTCGGCATGCCGTATGGTGGTCGGATTCTCCCCCCGCCATTATCCAGCATCCTTCATCGGGCGAAAATCGCGGTCCCGAGCCGGGTGGGCGTCTGGAGGGACTTCACGGAGGTCGCCCGTCTCGGTTCAGGTTGATCAGGATCAAGTCGAGCCGAGGCCGTCTGGTGTAAAAAGTCCATGCGTCACGCCCGGCTTGGGCGCGATCTACCTGATTGCATGGACATATCATCACCATGAAATGGAAACTCTACGGCGCTGCCGGCGGCCTCATCGCGCTGGTCGCCGGTATGCTCTGGCTGGCGGTCAACCGCGGCCCGTTGGCGCCGGTGGTGGTGCAAATGGCGGTGGCCAAGGAAGCGGAGATCGCCGCCAGCGTGTTCGGCATCGGCACCGTGGAAGCACGCTATTCGTATGCGATCGGCCCGACCCAGGCGGGCCGCGTGCTCAAGGTCCACGTCGACCACGGTGATGCGGTGAAAGCGGGGCAGGTGCTGGCGGAGATCGATCCGGTCGATCTCAATGAACGGCTGAAGAGCGCCGCCTCGGCGCTGGAACGGATGCGCAGCACGGTACTGGTCGCCGAAGCCCAGGAGCGCGAAGCGCGCAGCCGCAACGCCATAGCGGCAGCCAACGCGGCGCGCTACAGCGATCTGGTCAGGAAAAATTTTGTGAGCCGCGAAGCCGCCGAGATCCGCAGCAACGAAGCCAATGTCGCGCAGGCCGGGCTCGAGGCGGCGCAGGCGGCGCTGCTGGCGGCGCGCAAGGACGTGGAGCGCGCGGCGCAGGATCGCGAGGGGGCGGCGCGCCAGCTCGCCAATCTCAAGCTCACGAGCCCGGTTGACGGCATCGTGACCGCGCGCGAGGCCGAGCCCGGCACCACGGTGGTGGCGGGGCAGGCGGTGGTGCGGGTGATCGATCCGGCGAGCCTCTGGGTGCGCGCCCGGATCGACCAGTCGCGTGCGTCCGGTTTCGAGGTGGGGCATCCCGCCGAGGTCGTCCTGCGCTCGAACCCGGCGCAGGTCATACCGGGGCGGGTGGCGCGCGTGGAAATTCAGAGCGACGCCGTGACCGAGGAAAGAATCGTCGCGGTGGCGTTCGTCGCCGCGCCGCCGCTCACGGTGGGCGAACTCGCGGAGGTCACGATCCGCCGCGGCAGCGCCACGCGCGGCCTCGTGATCCCCACTGCGGCGGTGAAGCGGCTCGACCAGCAGCCGGGGGTGTGGCAGATCGTCGACGGCAGAACGCGCTTTCGCACCGTGCAAACGGGGATACAGACGCTCGACGGCATGACGGAACTTCGCGGCGGGCTCGCCGCGGGGGAGGCCGTCATCGTGCACAGCAGCGCGCAGTTGCGCGAAGGCGTGAAGGTCAGGATCGGGAAAATCTCGTGATCAACCTCGCGAGCCGCGACATCGCGCACGGCTTCGGACGCTATCTCCTCACCGGCTTGGGGCTCGGACTGCTGATCGGCGTCACCCTCAGCATGGCCGGCATCTACCGCGGCATGGTGGACGATGCCAAGGCGCTGCTCGAGAGCTGGCAGGCCGACATCTGGGTGGTGCAACAGCACACCCTCGGCCCGTTCGCGGAATCGTCCAGCCTGCACGACGATGTCTACCGCGGGCTTCGCGGGATGCCGGGCGTCGCGGAAGCCGGCAACGTCACTTTTCTTACGATGCAGGTGAAGCGCGAGAGGAGCGAGGTGCGCGTCATGATTTCTGGCTTCGAACCGGGACGCCCGGGCGAGCCGACGCTGCTCACGGCGGGCCGCCCGGTGACGCGCTCGCACTACGAGGCGATCGCCGACGTCAAGACCGGCTTCAACGTCGGCGACCGCATCCGCATCCGCCGCAACGAATACACCGTGGTGGGACTCACGCGCCGCATGGTTTCCTCGAGCGGTGATCCGATGGTGTTCATTCCCTTGAAGGATGCGCAGCAGGCGCAGTTCCTGAAGGACAACGAGGCGATCCGCAACGACCGCAGCCGCCTCGCCGCGAACCCCGCATTGAACCGTCCCGGCGTGCCCGGACTGCTGGACGCGGTGGAAGCGAACCAGTTCTCCAACCGCAATGTGAACGCGGTGCTGGTGCGGGTGCAGCCGGGGTGGGACCGGCAGCTCGTGGCCGAGAACATCAAGCGCTGGAAGTACCTGCAGGCCTACACGGGCGAAGAAATGGAGGAGGTCCTGGTGGGCAAGATGATCGCGACCGCGGCGCGGCAGATCGCGGTATTCCTGGTAATCCTCGCGCTGGTGAGCGCGGCGATCGTCGCCCTCATCATCTACACCATGACGCTCGCCAAGATCAAGGAGATCGCGGTGCTGAAACTGATCGGCACCCGGAACGCCACCATCGCCGGCATGATCCTGCAGGAAGCGCTGGGGCTGGGACTGATCGGGTTTGTCATCGGCAAGCTGCTCGCCACCCTGTGGGGCCCGCATTTTCCCCGCTACGTGGTGCTGCTCACCGAAGATGCCGTGCGCGGCTTCATCGTGACCATGGTGATCTGCACCATCGCCAGCATCCTCGGCATCCGCGCCGCGCTGCGCGTCGATCCCGCCGCGGCGATCGGAGGCTGAATGGATACGCAGGCTGTGCAACCGGCGATCCTTCTCGAAGGACTGCGTAAAACCTATGGCACGGGGCCGGCCGCGGTCGAGGCGCTGAAAGGCGTGGACATGGCGGTCTACCCGGGAGAAGTGGTCGGCTTGATCGGCCCGAGCGGTTCGGGCAAGACCACGCTCCTCAAGTGCCTCGGCGCGGTGATCGAGCCCACGGCCGGGCGCATCACGCTCGGCGGTGAGGTCATTTACGAACACGGCTGGAAGATCCGGGATCTCCGCGCCCTGCGCCGCGACCGCATCGGCTTCATTTTCCAGGCGCCGTACCTGATTCCGTTCCTCAATGCGACCGATAACGTCGCGCTGCTGCCGATGCTCGCCGGCGTATCCAACGCGCACGCGCGGCAGCGGGCGCTCGAGATGCTGACTGCGCTCGATGTCGCGCACCGCGGCGCAGCCCAGGTCGCGGAACTCTCGGGCGGCGAGCAGCAGCGGGTCTCGATCGCGCGGGCGCTTGCCAACAAGCCGCCGATCATACTGGCCGATGAGCCGACCGCGCCGCTCGACAGCCAGCGCGCGCTCACGGTGGTGACGATCCTCAATCAGCTTGCACGCGAGTACCGCACCGCGATCATCGTCGTCACCCATGACGAGAAGATCATTCCCACCTTCAAGCGCATCTACCACATCCGTGATGGACGCACCGTCGAACAGCAGGGCGAAGGGCGCGAGGTCGTGGCCGCCGCGAATGCTTGATACGCTTCTTAAAAGAGGACCGGAGGCGACGAGCGCGCGCATGACGGCGTGGCAGTGCATCGGCTGCGGCCGCATCGAGGGCCCGCAGCCCTGCATCGGCGTCTGCCAGGATCGCAAGGTGGATTTCATTTACGCTTCCGACCACGATCGGGTGTTGGCCGAGCTGGTCCTCGTTCGTTCACGCGTGGAAGTGCTCGCCGCGATCGTCAGGCAGCTTGCGCACACGACGCCGCGCGGGGGCGAATGGGAGCGCACCTACCGGGCGCTGCAGGTCCGCGCCCGCCGTATGTTGGCGACGCTTGCCACCGGTGAAAGGTAAGAGGCCACATCCGACCTCCAGAGAATGTCCGCTTGCGGCCAGAAGCGGCCGGTGCATATTCTTCAGTAGTGATGTTCCTGTTCATCTTTTTGGTAAAAGTTTGATCTACCGCAAAGCATTATTCCTGGATAGCGATGAAGCTTGTGTCGCCATTGGCATGCCTTTGTGCCCATGGCGGATTGGTGCGGTTCGCTGTGTGTGAGCAGGGTAACTGTCTCGATCCTATCGGAAGGGTTCTCATGAACCTTCTCTTCAACAAGAAACGCGGGCACCAACGTGGTGCCGTTCTCTCAGCGGTCGTTCTCGTAGTCCCACGTGCGGTCAATTCCAACGCTTCATCTCGGCGCGGTTTTGCCATAGCGTGTCGCTGGACGTCCATACTTGGGAAGGGCGCTGCCGGCGGCCGATGAACATTGCCGCAACCGGGTTGAGCTCGATGTTGCTGCAAGCTCCACCATAACGGGAAGGAGGTTAATTATGAAAAGCTGCGTTCGTTTCTTCTTGAGCCTTTTGGCTGCCGTTGCTGCGGCAACCCCGATCGCTTCTTCACCGGTGTGGATAGGAAGCGTCGCTAATGCCGCCGAAATCAAGGTCCTGAGCGGCAGAGCGTTGAAGAGCGTGTTCAGCGAGCTTGGTCAACAGTTCGAAGGCACAACGGGCCACAAACTAGTCATGGACTTTGGTAATTTCGCCGTGTTGAAGCGAAAGATCGATGCGGGCGAGACGTTCGATGTCGCCATTCTCAGTCCCGCACTGATCGATGCCCTGATCAAGGATGGAAAGGTTGCTTCAGGCACACGCACCACTTTCGGTCGGACCGGAGTTGGCCTAGCGGTGCGCAAGGGTGCCTCCAAGCCCGACATCAGTTCGGTCGAGGCGTTTAAACGGGCAATGCTCAACGCAAAGTTGGTAGCCCATTCGGAGAAAGGCACAAGCCGGAAGGTTCTCTTCGCGGCATTTGACCGGCTCGGAATTGCAGCCGACATGAAACCCAAACTGAGAGCTTATTCTGAACCGGAAAAGGCTGTCGCTGCAGGCGAGGCGGAACTTGGCGTGACCGGAATAGGGCCAATTCTCGCTGCGGATGGCGCTGAGCTTGTGGGCGGCCTACCACCCGAAATTCAACATTATGTCGTTTTCACGGCGGGTGCGAATGCAGCGTCGAAGGAGCCGGACGCTGCCAAGGCCTTGATTAATTTCCTCACGTCGCCAAGAGCTGTCGCGGTGATCAAGGCGAAAGGCATGGAGCCCGCCACTCCGTAAATCTACTTGGGCCTACCTGACGTATCAGGCGGATGGATCGCCACGTCTATGACTCTTTGAGCGCCATGGAGGACCTCGGCACAACACGATTGTGGATATTTGGTTGCGACATTGCCGACCGACCGCTTGGGGTCGGGTTGCGTCCCTAAGTCGATGGGCGGTAAGCGGCCAGGAGCGGACGTTCAAGAAATTGTGCATGGCCCACAAAACCCACACTTGTGCCGCCCTTTTTATCGGCGCCGATTTCGAAGCCAGACTTCAAATTTCTGCCGCAGAAACCTTGGTGGTCTGCGAAAGAACTTGTAGTTTTGACGCACGTCAGGGTTTGGATTCACGACACAGATTTCGTAGGAATAGCGTTTGGACGCTGGAACCAGTTTCCCGTGAAAAAAGGGTATCGCCGGCAAGCTGTTATACCAGTCCGAATAATTGAACAGCGCCTTTGCCTCCAAGTCTGCCGGAGGCATCGAATACCCGACAAAAATTAATTGGTCCAGTTGCGTTTGATTGCGCAGAAGCTCGAAGGCCCTCTTCCATCGCGGCGCAAGCGGGGCTTTTGTCGTCCTGTACGCAAATTTGGTAAACGTTGGCCAAGCCAACGTTCGTTCGCGGACGGCGCCATGCAGGTGAATGATCCGGTCGCCGACCGCGATACCGAGCTTCTCTGCAGCTGCTTCCAGGAGCTGGTCGTAGTTGAACGTGAGAATGTGATCGGCACTCCAGTTTATTGTTCTCATGAAATCTAGGATCGCCCTTCCTTCGGTATCCCAATTCACGCTCTTCACGCATTCGGTCAGATAGCGCCGGAGGGCTTTCCGAAGCTCTCGCTCCTCCTCCCGAAAAACGTTCCTTTTGCCATCCCAGCAGTCTCCGAGGAATTTGAGCGATGACAAGTTCGACATGAAGAGCTCGAATCCAATGCCGTCGCGATTGAGAAAATTTTGCTCGGTCAGATGTTCAATGGTGGTTCGTGGAGGGCCCCCGTTTTTCTGCGGGGTAGCTTTGAGCAAAGGATTTAACGCGCCCAGCATTTCCGCATCTGTCGCGATATGGCAGGTCTTGGAGAAGCCCGCGCCGAGGACGTAGATGGTGCCCACGGTCCTGAGGATACAAGAGGGAATGGTGCCCCACCAGTCAAAACTACAACAGCAGGACATCGGAGTAAGGGAATTGAGCCTCGCCTACTAGCCTGACCCCTCTCGGTGCCCGCTATGTCCCGCCGCCAGCGCTGCAAGCAGGCTAAGCAATCCGGGGCACGGTCACGCGTGCTCACGTCTTAGTTTCTTCCAATACATCCATAAGCCGCTTCTTCAAGCTCGCTCGCACGATATCGGCTGCGCCTCGCGTCCTACCCGCGTAATGAACATCAGGATGCATGTAACGGTTGAGTTCGCGTGCAATGTCAATCACCGGGTGGCCATACCGCCGACCTTGGAGAGACACGTTTTCGTTCTTGATGATGCGCGCAATGACGTCTAGAGTAGACTCAAGCCGTATGTCTAAGTCGATTGTCTTGGGCACATCTTTTCGGATTTGTTTTTTGACCGCGGCAATTGCATTCGGCTTGACGTCGTCGTCGATAACGTAGTTGCTCACGAGCTGGACTATGAGCTTTGAGACCATTCGGCTGAATCCATCGAATATCGCTCGACCTTCGCATGCCAGCTTGATGTGTTCGAGAAAGCCAAAATAGAGTTGATCATTCCCGTGTATGTCGTACTCGAGTATCGTTCCATATCGCTGTTGCGATGCTTTGGTGTAGGCGTAGACGGCCTTCTTTGGACCGCGCACCTTCGATTCGGCAATGACTAGCTCGCGAGACTCTGGCTTGTAAGCGAGGATATCAATGTCGGACCAACTGCCGTTCTTGGTTCGCAGTGGATATCTCACCTTGGTCCAGAATCCTTGCATCTGCCAATCTGCCTCAACAATTGATTCGACCGTCATTATCTCGGCCATCACCCTCCCTCCTATTCGTTCCCGCGTATGGTGAATTCTTGTCAAGTTCTGAGGTGGTGTCGAACATCGGGCTATTACAGCCATCAGATGCAGAAAGTATTTCTAGGCGCTGTGCGTCCCTGATGCCGGCGCATCGTCCGTCCTCACCCTGCCCCAGGACGCACGTGCGCCTACTACTGCTGCTGCTCTCGCGCGTCATGAGTATACTGATCCCCTTGCGAACCGATAAGGTGATTGGCCGTTTACTGAAAGTCTCTATGACGGCTTTGGGTCGCTTTGCGCCCCTTGGCACTCGCGTCGGTGTCAGATGAGGCATGTTTGCTTCTTTTTGCTACGCCGTGGGTTCCAGCGCAGCGTCCTGCCTCAGCTTCGCGATGATTTTGTCGGCGACTTCGCGCGCGATGGCCTTGCGTTCGTCTTCCGGGACATCATCCATCAGAAAAACGTCGGTATATTTCTTGTACAAGGGCAGCGCATCGATGTGAACGACCTTCTGTTCGCCGACGAGCTTCTTGAGCACGCGGC
>JACQOK010000145.1 GCA_016202565.1 Betaproteobacteria bacterium
CTCGGGACGAACGGATGTGCCTTTCCACCGTTCGCCTCGAGCGTAACGCAGTGAAGTCGAGAGGCGAGCGTAACGCAGTGGAGTCGAGAGGGACGAACGGATGTTGAGATGGATTCCTGATGTCTCACGAGCCTGACACCGCGACTCCGGCGATCCGCGCACAAGCGCTGTCGAAGTGCTACCACCTCTACGATCGCCCGGTCGACCGGCTGCGGCAACTGTTGTGGGGGCAGCGGCGCCGCTACTACCGCGAATTCTGGGCGCTGCGCGATGCAGGCTTCGAACTCGCGCGCGGCGAAGTGCTCGGCGTGGTGGGCCGCAACGGGGCCGGCAAGTCGACGCTGCTGCAACTCGTGTGCGGCACGCTCGCGCCCACCGCGGGCACCATTGCTGTCAACGGCCGGGTCGCGGCGCTGCTTGAGCTCGGCGCCGGGTTCAATCCCGAGTTTTCGGGACGCGAGAATGTCATCCTCGCGGCATCCGTGCTGGGGCTCAGCATGGCCGAGATAGCGGCCCGCTTCGAAGAAATCGTGGACTTTTCCGGCATCCGCGATTTCATCGACCAGCCGGTGAAGTTCTATTCGAGCGGCATGTACGTGCGGCTCGCGTTTTCGGTGGCAACCAGCGTCGATCCCGATATCCTGGTGATCGATGAGGCGCTTTCGGTCGGCGACGGCGAATTCGCGCGCAAGTCCTTCGACCGGATCATGGCGCTCAAGAAGGCGGGCGTCACGATTCTCTTCTGCTCGCACTCGCTCTATCAGGTGGAAGCCTTCTGCGACCGCGTGCTGTGGCTCGAGCACGGCCGGCCGATGATGCTCGGCCAGCCGCAGGAAGTGGTGCAGCGCTATACCCAATTTCTCGCCGCCGGGCAAATTCCGACGCCCCCGGTGCCAACTGAACCCGCAGCAGCAGCGCATCCCGGTCCCACCGCGGCCCCGCGGCCGTCGCAGCCTGCGATCGCCGGCTATGCGCGCCTAACGCGTATCGAGACCGCCGTCGATGGTGCGGCCGGTCGTGAGCTGCGGCTCCGCCCGGGCGAAAACACGCTGACGGTGCGCCTGCAGTTCGAATCGGATCCTGCGTTGCCGCCGCCGGTGGTGGGCGTTACCCTCGACTACGGCACCCTCCTCGCGGTGACCTGCGCGGTGAGCCGCAGCGACGGTGTCGCGATCGAACGCGACGCCGCAGGGCGCGGCGAAGCCACGCTTTCCTTCCCGCAGCTCGCGCTGCGCAAGGGCGAGTATCGCGTCGGGATTTATCTCGGGTGCGAAAACGCGCTCCACATCTACGACAGCGTTCCGCATTTTGCGACGCTCGCGGTGGAGGACGCACTGCCGGAGCCGGGGCTGGTCAACCTGCCTCACACGTGGCAGTGTTCGCCGGGACACGCAACCACAATTCAGGCGAGCCGGGATACGCAGCCGAAAAAGAAGCCGGCAATGGAAAGTTGACGCGATGGACAAGTCGGAATTCAAGGCGATGTGGGAGCGCATGCAGAAGGATGGATATTTTGAACAGCACGCCCACTATCAGGAAGTCGATTCGTCTTTGGTGCGCCACGTCGACGACGAAATGGACAGGACGCTGGCGTCGCTGGATTATTCATCCGACGATTTGAAGCTGCCTTTTCCCTATTCGGTGGAGCTCGAAAGGTCGATAAAGCGCACTGAACCGATATGGCTGAAGAAGTTGTTCGCTATTCCGGCCTCAGGCTTGGCGATTGACGTCGGGTGCGGCTATGGCCGCACCATTCGCTGGCTGTGCAATTCATTTGACCATGTGATCGGGTTCGATGTGTCGGCCAGCGCCATCGAGAAGGCAAGGGAAAACTTCGCGATGCACGATAACGTGGAGCTGCTCGTGTCCGAAGCTGACGGGTTTCCTCCCGAAATCGGGCCGAACTCCGCCGACTTCGTCTATGCTTTTACCGTTTTTCAGCACATACCCCGCGAGTTCACTGCTCGTTATGTACGGGATGCCGCAGACAGGCTCAAGGCGGGCGGATTGTTCGTATTCAACCTTATTTCCGAAATCAACGAGGAATTGGATACGGGGGATGTCGGGGTCGAGTGGGCGATCGGGTATTCACGAGATAGCGCCCGTGCGCTTGTCGAATCCTCCGGATTAGCCGTGGAGAGGGTGGCGCGGTGGCGCGCGGACGGCGCGCCGGCGAGCTGGATCTGGGTGGCCGCAAGAAAGTAGCGGCGCGACCCGGATGATCCTGGCCGTTCACATCGCTTGCCGTGGCACCACCTCGTTTGCACTTGTATTATGACTTCAGCGAATTCAATCGACGATTCGTGCAACATGAGACGCCATATGGATTCCCGCCGCAGCCTGCCCTCAAATGCCTTGATCGGGGGTGGGAACGACACGTTCTCTGCCGGCATTGACACCTCTCGGGGGGACGACGGCGGTGAGCAGCGCGCGCTGGAGTGTTGACTGGGCTCACCCTTCGGATGAGGCCGAACTGCTCGCGCTTTTTGCGCGGGCGTTCGGGCACGCGATGCCGCCGGCGCAGTGGGATTGGAAGTACCGGGGCCTCGATCCGGTGGGAACGCTCGTGCGCCGGGACGGACGGCCGGTCGCCTTTTACGGCGGTATGCCGCGCGAGATTCGCTGGTTCGGCGCGCCGATGACGGCGGTGCAAATCGGGGATGTCATGGTGGATCCGGCCGAGCGCGGCGTGCTGACGCGGCGCGGGCCGTTCTTCCTGGCAACAACGGCATTTGCCGAGCGCTGCGTCGGACCGGGCCGTTCCTATGCGCTCGCATTCGGTTTTCCGTCGGAACGCCATACGCGGCTTGGCGAGCATCTCGGCCTGTACGCACGCGTGGACGAAGTGCTCGAGGCAAGCTGGCCTGCGCTGCCGGCACGCCCCGGTCTGTTGCATTCGGCGAGGGCGCTCGCAGTCGAACAGCTCGACGCGGTCGACGCGCTGTGGGAAGGAATGGCGGAGAAGCTCACCGGCGTCGCGGTGGGAGAACGAAATGGAGCGCGCATCCGGAACCGGTTTCTGGAACACCCGACTATCGGCTACCTGACTTTCCTGGTGAAGCACCGCTTCACGGGCGCGCCGATCGGGCTTGTCGTATTGCGCGATCACGGTGAGACGGGGATTGAGCTGGTCGATGTCGTGGCGCCGCCGGAATCGCTTGCGCCGCTGGTCGCCACAGCACGTCGCGTCGCGGGCCGGCTCGGACGACCGAAGGTGTTCGCCTGGATGACGCCGCGCGCGGCGGAGTCGTTTGCCGGATCTGCGCCGGATCTCGCACCGGCCAAGATCCCGATTCCGACCATAATCTGGAACGCTTCCCCGGATCTTGGGAAACTGCGAGGAAATTGGTGGTTGATGGGCGGCGATGCCGATTCGCGCTGAGGGGAATGCAATCGCGGGCAAGCCCGCTCCCACAAGCTCGCTCCCACAAGCCCGCTCCTACAAAACAGAGTACAGTGCGCGTGACATGATCGACCGAGCCGAAGAAAGCGCATTGATGCCGACGGCGGCAAGCCCGCTCCCCGCAGGGCGGCGCGTGCTGGTGCTGGCGCCCCATGCCGACGACGAAGTCTTCGGCTGCGGTGGCAGCCTCCATCTGCTCGCGCAGGCTGGCGCGTCGATCACGGTTATCGTCGCGAGTGACGGCGTCCTCGGGGGCAAGGCGGACGACGCGGCTGCCGGCGGCGCCGCTCACGAAACGCAGGGCGCTTCGCTCATCGCCCAACGCGAGGCCGAGTCGCGCGCTGCGGCGGAAACGCTCGGTTATCCGGCGCCGGCCTTCTGGCGCCTGCCGGATCGGGGGCTGCGCTACGGCGAAGCACTGGTGACGCGGATGCTGGAGGCCATGCAAGAAACCGACGCCGATCTCGTCTTCGCGCCGGCGCTGACCGAACTGCATCCCGACCATCAAGCGCTGGCGCTGGCGTCAGCCGAGGCCCTGCGGCGGCTGGGCGGCGAACGCAGCATCGCCTTCTACGAAGTGAGCGCGCCGCTGCTGCCCAACACGCTCATCGACATCACGGGCGCCGAGGACGTCAAGCTTGCGGCGATGCGCTGTTTTCGTTCGCAGCTCGCCCAGCAGCCCTATGATGATCACATCGCCGCGCTCAACCGCTACCGCAGCTACACCCTCGGCGATGGCGTGCGCGCGGCCGAGGCGTTTTTCATGGCCACGGCTGGGGACCTTGCCATCGGTCTCACCCCGCTATTCGAATCCGCGCTCGGGCGCCGCCGCCGTCTGGGCGTCGCCACCGAAGGCGTGGAAGTGCCGCTGGTGAGCGTGATCGTGCGCAGCATGGACCGGCTCACACTCGCGGAGGCGCTCACCTCGCTGGCGGCACAGACCTATCCGAACATCGAGGTGCTGGTGATCAATGCCACAGGCAAGCAGCACTCGCCGCTGCCGGATTTCGGCGGGCGGCTCATCATGCGCCTCGTCGAATCCGGCGCGCCGTTAACCCGCAGCCGCGCCGCCAACGCGGGGCTCGATGCCGCGCGCGGCCAGTATGCGGCGTTCCTCGATGACGATGACACGCTGGATCCGGATCACCTGAGCCAACTCGTTGCCACGCTGCGAAGCGAAGGGGATGGGGCTGTAGTGTATTCCGGCGTGCGCTGCATGGCGCGGAACGATCCGGCGCACAAGATTACGCGCGTTTTCGGCGAGCCGTTCGAGAGCCGGGCGAAGCTGCTCGCCGGCAACTTCATTCCCAGCCACGCGCCCCTGTTTCCCCGCCGGTTTGCCGAGAATGGCGCGCGATTCGATGAGACACTCGACGTGTACGAGGACTGGGATTTCTGGCTGCAGCTCGCCCAGACCGCGCGCTTCGTTTACGTGGACCGGGTGAGCGCAACCTACTTCACGGGCGGGACATCGGACGTGTCGCCGCTCGCCTTCGACCCGGAGGCCGTGCGCCGGGCGGCAAGGACCCTGTTCTCCAAGTGGAAGGATCACATCAGCCCGGATGAAATCAAGGCGCTGGGCGACCTTTACCATCAGAGCCAGGCCGAAGTCGCGGGGATCAAGGCTGCATTGCAGGATCGGGAAGCGGACATCCGGCAACTGGAGTACCAGATCGATGGCTACGACTCCGAGCTGAGGCGCAAGGAGCGGGAAGTGAAAGCCTACCTCCAGCAACTGGCGGCGGCAGAGACCTCCCTCTCCCACGTGCTGGCTTCCCGCTCCTGGCGCCTCACACAGCCTGTACGCACCGCTTCCGCCATCGTTCGCAGCGCCGCCCATCGCACGGCGGGGACGGCTTATCGGCTCTACACCTTCCTGCCGATATCGGTCCGCATCCACCTGCGGCCTCTCCTCCGTCCGCTGACGCGTTACTTGAGGGCACGCCATGCGCCCGCTGCCGGAATGCGCAACAGGCTTCCAGTCGATTATATGCAGGCGGTCGTTGCGGCCGAAGGGGCGGCACCGGCATCCCTGGAATTCCCATACAGCGCCGCACCAACCGTCTCCATCGTCGTCGTCGATGAGGGCGGCCGCGATCAGACATGGCGCACCCTTGCCGCGTTGCGGCAGGAACACGGCGTCGAGGACTGCGAAGTCATCGTCGTCGCAGCCGACCCATCCGCATGGCTCGCGCAACCCAAGGGGCCGCGGCTCGAGCGCCGCTCTGGCGGTCTCCTCGAGGGCTATGCGCACGGCGCGGCCCTCGCCCGCGCGCCATGGCTGTTGTTCTGGTCGGGGAATAGCTATCCCCTGCCCGGCATGCTGGCGGAATTGCGCCGGTTGATTGCCGAACAACCGGGGACTGCGCTCGTCGTACCCAAACTGGTCTCCGAGCACGCGCAATTGATCTTCCCGGTGGATCGCGCCGGCGTGCTGGATCCGAATCTTCCCGAGGTGAACTTCGTCTGTCCCGCCGACCGCTGTCCCGCCGCGGCGTTCCTGGTCAACAAATCCTTCCTCGGCTCGGGCGAAGCCCTGCGCAGCGCCGACGCGGGTTTGATGACGGCTCTGGTCGGCGCGATACAGACGCAGGGCGGCCGCATCCTTTACGCGCCCTATATGCATGCAATAGTACCGGCCGGCACCCTTCCCGCGGATTCCGCCCGTTGGTGCCCTGATAACGCTGCCGGGCGCCGCGTCCTCATTCTCGACCTGCACACGCCGACGCCCGATATGGATTCCGGGTCCGTGGACGCCTATTTTCAGATGAAAATCCTGGGCGAACTCGGCTACCGTGTCACCTTTGCCCCCGTCACCGAGCTGGTCTACCGCTCCCGTTACACGGCCGATCTGCAGCGTATCGGCGTGGAGTGCCTGTACGCTCCATACACGGCCTCGGTGGTGGATCATCTCCGCGAACAGGGCCGACGTTATGATTTCGTGATGCTCAACCGGCTGGCTGCGGCCGAAGAATTCATTGACTACGTTCAGTACGAGTGCCGCGGCGCCCGCATCGTTTTCAATACCGTGGATCTGCACTTCCTTCGCGAGCAGCGCCGCGGCGAATTGACCGGTCAGCGGGCGATGGCCCGGCAAGCGCGCGATACGCGCCGGCGGGAGCTCAGAGTCATGCAGAAGGCCGCGGCCACCCTGGTGATCAGCGAGGCCGAGGCCGCGCTGCTGCGGCAGGAAGCGCCTGAAGTCCGCACTTTCCATCTGCCGCTCATCATGCACATACCCGACCGCGCCGACACGCCATTCGGGGAGCGCAAGGACTTGTTCTTCATCGGCGGCTACCGGCATCTGCCCAACGTGGACGCGGTCCTGCATTTCGTCGCCGATGTGTGGCCGCGCGTTCGCACTCGACTTCCGGGGGTGCGATTCCATATCATCGGGAGTGATCCGCCGCCCGAAATCCTGGCCCTGGCCGGTTCGGATATCGTCGTAGAGGGTTTCGTGCCGGACGCGGCACCGTTCTTCAACGGCTGCCGTCTTTCGGTTGCGCCGTTGCGCTACGGCGCCGGCCTGAAAGGCAAGGTGGGTCGAAGCTTGGGCTACGGGTGTCCCGTAGTCCTGACGCCACTCGCAGCGGAGGGCATGAATCTGACGGACGGCCGCGACGCGTTGATCGCCGAAAGCGGCGAAAGATTTGCGGATGCGGTGGTGCGACTGTATGAGAACGAATCACTGTGGAATACGCTGGCACGCGAAGGCCTGCAGTTCTTCGACGCCCATTTTTCGCTCGAGGTCGGCAAGACCACGCTCGCGGCCATTTTCGAGGCGCTGGATGCGCGCCATTGAGCCATGCGCGCTTCCAGTGTCAAGGACAGGTCAGGCCCGGGCGGGAGGGGCTTGTCTGTGGGAGGGGGCTTGCCTGTGGGAGAGGGCTTGTCTGTGGGAGGGGGCTTGCCCCCGATAATTGCTGCAGATCGCGAGCAAGCTCGCTCCCACAAGATCGCGGGCAAGTCCGCTCCCACAGTCTATAACGCAGTTCAGACTCACGACACCAGGAGCGGATAGTTTCCACGTAACGTTCTATGCCCTGTCCTGCCATTTCCGTGGTGGTGCCCCTCTACAACCACGAGCGCTATATCGCTGCCGCGCTCGACAGCGTTCTCGACCAGTCGCTGCCGGCAACGGAAATCATCGTGGTCGACGACGCTTCCACTGACGGCTCGGCCGCCATCGCTCAGCGCTACGCCGAACGGAACCCCCAAATCCGGCTTTTGCGGCAGCATCCAAACCGGGGCGCTCACTGCGCCATCAACACCGGCATCCACATGGCCGACGGAGAATACGTGGCGATCCTCAATTCCGACGATGCGTACGTTGCGGATCGCTTGCGCGAGTGCGCCGAGGTTCTCGCTGCCCGGCGGGACATAGCAGCGGTCGCGACAGACCTGGAATTCATGAATGACCGCGGCACCCTGGTGCGCAATGCCTGGTATGAAAAGGCGCGGGCGTTCCATAGGAAAACGGGCGACCTTGCGCTGGCGCTGGCCAATGGCAACTTCATCATGACCACTTCCAATCTGGTGCTGCGCCGCTCGGTATTCGCGGAGGTGGGCGAGTTTCGCGGCCTGCGTTACGCCCACGATCTCGATTTTCTGCTGCGGCTGCTCCTCGCGGGCAAGCACATCCATCTGATAGAACGGCCTCTGGCGCGCTATCGACTCCACGCCACCAACACTATCAAGGAGAATGACCTCAAGGTTCGCGCCGAGTGGGCGTCGGTGGTGGCCTACTTCGCCTACAGCTTGTTTGCTCGCCAACCCGCCGTACGGGAGACGTGGGATTACTATCGGCGCCTGCTGCAAATTGCCGAGCGCCATCAATTGACGAAAATGATCTTCATGTTCCTGGCCTTTTTCCAGACGTTGCCGCCCGGCGAGGCCACCAGCGAGGCGTTTCTGCATCACCCCGAATTCCAGCGACACATCATGGAAATCGTTTGATGCGGATCCTGTTTCTGAGCAACCTCTACCCCCCCAATGCGGTGGGGGGTTACGAGCGGCTCTGTTTCGAGATGGCGAGCGCGCTGGCAGCGCGTCAGCATGAAGTCGCCGTGCTGACCAGCGACCACGGCGGCGAGACCGCCGATTACCCTGGCCAGCGGATACGGCGGACATGGAAGCTGGCTGTCGGCAAGCGTGCCATTTACGAGCCGTTCGAGGGGAGCGCCGCGGAAAAGCAGGCGGTGGACGCCCATAACATCGCCTGTCTGGACGAAGAGATGCGGGCCTTTGCGCCCGACGTACTGTTCGTGTGGAACCTGTTCTTCCTGGACACTTCGCTCTTGCGGACGATAGAAAAACAGAGGCGACCGACCGTGTTCCTGCTCACCGACAATTGGATGATCGTGTTCCTGAACGCCGGGTTCTGGCACAGCTACTTCACGGAGCACGTGCTGGACGGGACTCACTCGTGGTTGCGGCGGCTCTGGCTCCGCATGTCCCGCGGCGGATCATCCCTCAGCAAGCCCCGATTCCACCTCGGCGGCAGCGCCATTTTCGCAAGCCGCTTCATGGAGACTCTTTACCGGGATGCCGGCATCACGTTCTCCGACTCGACCGTAATCCACCACGGTGTCACCGACTCCTCGGCTGTTCCACGGGTCGCCCGCGACCGCTTCCTGGTACGGGGCGAGGTGCGCCTGTTGCTTGCCGGGAGGGTGGTCGAGGTCAAGGGCATGCATACCGCCATCGATGCCCTGCCGCGGATTGCCGCCCGGTTGCCGGATCGCCGGATATTGCTCACTATCGTGGGCGATCAGGGCGACCCGCAATACCTGCAGCGACTTCGCGATCAAATCCGGCGGCTCGATCTTGACGATCGCGTCAGAATTCAGCCGCCGGTGGTTGAGAACGAATTGCCGGCTCTTTTTTCCGCACACGATATCTTTCTGTTTCCGTCGCTCTACGAGCCTTTTTCGCTCACGCTCATCCACGCCCTGCGGGCCGGTATCCCGACCGTGGCCTCGGACGCCGGGGGCAACGTGGAAATCGTGTCCGACGGCAGGACCGGCAGGGTGTTTCGCCGTGCAGATGTCCGCTCTCTGGCCAACCAGGTGGTTCAACTCGCTCACGATGACGGCTTGCGGGCCGCCGTCGCCGAGGGCGGTCGGCGCATCGCTGCCGAGTACACCTTCTCCCGCATGGTCGATCAGGTGGAACGCTACCTGGAATCGCGACGATGAAGACCGGCGTCACGGGGCGGGCGGGTCGCCGGGCGGATTGCTCCTCAAGAGGCTCGCGACGATGGCGGATGCAGCAATCAAAGGCATCGATCGCATACTGCATGTCGGCGATGGCTCTTGAACGGTCATCCCGGCGATGAACGCCTCGATCAAATCTCGTCTCCACAAGCTGGCCCGTTCGCTGATCGGCCGGGCATCGCCGGACCGCGGGGAACATCCCGAATTCAGTCCATGCGATCGGTTCTCGCCCCAGCGGGTTGCGAGCTATTGCGAGTATCGAGAGCGAGAGC
The DNA here is from genome assembly GCA_016202565.1 of Betaproteobacteria bacterium. GTDB lineage: Bacteria > Pseudomonadota > Gammaproteobacteria > Burkholderiales > SG8-41 > DSOT01. Next base: position 9,891 of record JACQOK010000145.1, read on the forward strand.
GGATCATGGTCCTCGAGTTCCAGCGTCGCGCGGCCGTGGAGCGGGAACTCGCCGCGGCCGGCGAAGTAATCTCTACGCCGGGGTATTGCTGCGTGTGCCGCAGGGAGGTTCGGTTTCACAGCGATCTGGCCCACGGCTTCCCCGGTCCCAGCGGCAAGTTGATGCCCAACTGGCGGGAGCGGGTCGTGTGTCCGAACTGCCGGCTCAACAATCGCATGCGGGCCGCCATCCACTTCTTCGCGCACACTTGCCAGCCCGCAGCGGACAGTTCGATTTATCTGACCGAGCAGACGACTCCCCTGTTTGCCTGGTTCACGGAACACTACAGTAATTCGGTCGGCAGCGAGTACCTGGGGAAGGGCGTTGCCGCCGGCAGTTGTAACATCGAAGGCATTCGCAACGAAAGCCTGGCCAGACTCAGCTTTGCCGATGAGGTGTTCGACTTCATTCTCTCCTTCGACGTATTCGAGCACATTCCCGATTACGCGGCCGCCTTCGGTGAGTGTCTGCGCTGCCTGAAGCGGGGCGGCGCGCTGGTGTTCACCGTACCCTTCAGCCACGGCTCTGAACGGAACATCGTCCGGGCCGAGGTGGGCGCCGATGGCAACGTGGTGCATCACCTGCCGCCTGAATATCACGGCGACCCTATCAACGCGGGGGGTTGCCTGTGCTTCTACCACTTCGGGTGGTCGCTGTTGGAGGAACTGCGCCAACTCGGATACAAGGATGCGGCGGCCTACTTTTACTGGTCTGCGGAGTTAGGCTACCTGGGCGGCGATCAGCTATTGTTCATGGCATCCAAGTAGGTTCGTTGCGCGAAGCTCAAATTGACCAGGTACTTTTCTTTGCGACGGATGCCATTAATCACTGCCAGGGCAAGACCCGCCCCATGTGCGTTCCAGGGCCACGGGCGCGCCGGAAGGCATGCGCGGGCAGCACACGCGGCGGTGGCGCGCGGTTCCCGCCGCAGAAATCATCACCGGCCTGGTGGACATCCGGACCGGGTGCTGGCCATACGGCAGGCGAATCACAAGCGCGTCCGGTCACCGTTTTCCGTGCAAGCCATGATCGATCGCTACACCGAGCTGTACCAGCAGGTGCCGCGTTAGATGCGCGTCGCCCTGGTGGTGCACTGTTTCTTTCCCGATCATTTTTACGGGACCGAAACCTACACGCTGGACCTGGCGCGCAATCTGCGGCAAATGGGCCATGACGCGATCGTCGTCTCGGCCATATTTCCAGGCGAACCCGCGAAACCGGAAGTCGTCAGCTACTACGAGTACGACGGCATTCCAGTCTACTGCATAGACAAGAACCATTGCCCTCCCACCCGCGTCAAGGACATTTACTACCAGCCAGAAATGCGCGGGTTGCTGCGGGATCTCCTGGTGAGAATCAGGCCCGACATCGTTCACGTCACTCATCTGATCAATCACACGGCCGTATTGCTGGAGGTGGCGCACGAACTGTCGCTGCCCACGATCGCGACGCTGACTGACTTTTTCGGGTTTTGCTACAACAACACGCTCGAAGCGGCCGACGGCGTGCTGTGCAGCGGACCGAACGCGCGCCGGACCAACTGCCTGGCGTGCTACCTCAAGGCGAGGGCCCGGCAACCTGCGGCGAGCGCGCTCGAGCGCCTGGCCGGAGTCCACCCCTGGTCAGCGGTCGCGGTGCGCGGACTGTACGCGCTGCATCGCTTGCCGGGCCTCGAAGAAAGCAGGCTTGCCGGCTTAGTGCTCGACATCACGCGGCGGCCCGATATCCTGCGGGCGTGCTATGCGCATTACCGGGCCGTCATCGCGCCCACCCGTTTCCTGCGCGATGCCTACCTCGCCAACGGCCTGAAGGTTCCCGTGACGCACAGCCATTTCGGTGTGGATTTCCCGCGTTCACCCAAACCACCGCGCGCCGATGACGCGCCGGTCCGGTTCGGCTACATCGGCCAGCTTGCGCCGCACAAGGGGACCGATATCCTGATCGATGCGTTCCGCCGGCTGCCGAAAGGCAGCGCGGAACTGCAGATCTTCGGACCCGAGGACCAGGACCTGGCGTTCATGGCTGTTTTGAAGACAAAGGCCAACGGCTTCCCGGTATGGTTTCGGGGCACCTTCCCCGGCGCACTGCTGCCGGAGATCTTGGCCGGAATCGATTTCCTCGTCATTCCTTCGCGGTGGTACGAGAACAGCCCTCTGGTGCTGCTCAACTCGCTCGCCAGCCATACGCCCGTGATCGTATCGAATGTGGAGGGCATGACGGAATTTGTCGAGGAAGGCAGGAATGGGTTTGTTTTCCCGCGAGGCAGCGTGACGGGTCTCGAAGGGGTGTTAAGATCGATTGTCGATCGCCCCAGGCAGGCGCGCGCGCTGACCGCGTTCACCCGTTACCCGAAAACGACCCGGGCGATGACCGAGGAAGCGCTGGATGTCTATGCCCAGGCCACAACGCGCAGGAGCGCAACGTAGGCGGAACAGGGTTTTCGCCGCCGGCACACCGCCATGAACCCATGGATCACACAAGCAACTCGCGCGGGGTGCCCGTTCAGAGCGGCGGACCGGGTATGAGGATCCTGCTCACCGTTCACCAGTTTCTCCCGGAGTTTCATGCCGGCACCGAAATTTTGACATTTGATACGGCACAAGCGTTGCTCGCGCGGGGCCACGACGTCTCGGTCTTTACCGGATTCCCGGCGCGGGGCGGGCCGGACGATGCCCACCGCTTTGACCGCTATACTCACGATGGCATCGCCGTCGAAAGATTCCACCACGACCATGCGCCGATGGGGGGCGAAACGAACATCGCGGAACTGGAATACAACAACCGGTTTTTCGCGGCATACTTTCGCGATTACCTGATCAGGGTGAAACCGGATGTGGTGCACTTTTTCCACTTGCAGCGGCTGTCCGCATCGGCGATCGATGTATGCCACGAGCTCGGCATCCCGATGGCGCTGACTCCAACGGATTTCTGGCTGGTGTGCCCCACCAATCAACTGCTGCTGCCCAACCACGCTCTGTGTTCCGGTCCCGAGCCAAATGGAGTCAATTGCCTGCGCCATGTGGTCGCGCTCACCCAACCCGCGCCAGCGAGGGTTTTCCTTAACATGGTGCCGGACGCGCTGGTTGCCACGATGATCCGGGCGCTTGACGGCGGCATGCTGCCCCGGCAGAAACATGCATCGTATGCGCGCGCCCTGTCCGCCCGCCACCGTTTCATGAAAAGCCGGATGAACCGCGTGGACCGGGTCGCCGTTCCTACACGTCTGATGGCAGACATGCTCGCAAGAAACGGGCTCAGCCCCGCAAAGGCGAAATTCCTGCCCTTCGGGATCAAGGCGGATGGCTGGTCGCGGAATCCGCCCGCGAGCGCCGGCGGACGGCTGCGGGTCGGTTTCATCGGGACTTTATACGAGCACAAGGGAGTACACGTGCTGCTCGAGGCCGTGCGCTCGTTGTCCGCGGATCTCCCGATCGAGGTGAGGATTTACGGGAACACCGGAAACTTTCCGGAATATGTCGCGCGACTGCATGAACTTGCCGCGAATGACCCGCGAATCGCGTTTTGCGGGACGTTTCCGTACAACCGGATCAGCGGTGTTTTTTCTTCCCTCGATGTGCTGGTGGTACCCTCCATCTGGTATGAAAATACTCCGCTCGTCATTTACGCCGCGCAGGCATGCGGTTGCCCCGTCATTGCGTCGAACCTCGGTGGCATGTCAGAGGCCGTCACACATGAAAAAAACGGCCTGCTGTTTGAACCAGGAAACGCAAGCGACCTGGCGCAGGCGATCCGCAGGCTGGCTTGCGACAGAGCGCTCTTGCGCGGACTGGGGGAACAGGCGAGAAAGCCCAAGTCGATCGCCGAATACGCGGCCGAACTGGAAAACGTGTATACGGAAATCCTCGCAGAGAGGCATACGGTATGAAATGTCTGGTTTTGGGCGGCGGGGGCTTCATGGGCTCGCATTTGAGCAAGGCGCTGCTCGAACAAGGCCATGCAGTCAGGATTTTCGAGCGCCCGAATCTCAAACCTGTTCAGGTTCTTCCTGACGGTAAAGATCTGGAGTGGGTGGAAGGCGATTTCCTCAATGAGGAAGACATGATCCGGGCAGTGGCGGGATGTCCAATCATCTTCCACCTGATTTCGACAACCTTGCCGAAATCGTCCAACGACAACCCCGTATACGACGTCGAAAGCAACCTGGTCGGCACGTTGCACATGCTGGAAGCGGCACGCAAAGCCGGCGTCCGCAAAGTGCTCTTCGCTTCGTCCGGCGGAACGGTATACGGCATCCCCAGGGAAGTTCCCATCACGGAGTCCCATCCGACGGATCCGGTCTGCGCCTACGGCGTCAGCAAGCTCGCCATCGAAAAGTATTTGCATCTCTACCATACGTTGCACGGCCTGGATTACTGCGCGTTGCGGATAGGCAATCCTTACGGGGAAGGACAGCGCCCGGCCGCATCCCAGGGAGCTGTCGCTGTTTTCCTGAACCAAGCGCTCAATAACGAGGTAGTAGAAATTTGGGGTGACGGCACGGTAACCCGCGACTTCATCTACGTCGGTGATGTGACATCCGCCTTCCTCAAAGCGATGACCTATTCCGGCGAGCACCGGGTCTTCAACGTTGGAGCGGGCGAAGGGCGCAGTCTGAACCAACTGTTTGGTGCAATAGAATCCCTGGTGGGACGCCCCGTGGCCCGAAGATACTTGCCCGCACGTGGTTTCGACGTTCCCACCAACATACTCGATATAGCGAGAGCGAGAGCGTTCCTGGACTGGCAACCCGAGACGCCTTTTCATGACGGGCTAATGCGGACATTCAAATGGCTGGAAAATCGCAAGAGGCACCCGGAAACTCGCGGCGAATAGCCCATTCCAGTATTTCCGTTATTGTCGTCAACTGTAATTCCGGCGATCTTCTGGTGGGCTGTATCGATGCTCTAGCCAAGCAAACATTTCCAGTTCGCGAGATTATCGTTGTTGACAATGCCAGTATCGATTCATCGTTGGCCCATCTGGAGGAGCGGATCCAAAGTCTGAAGGTCGTTCGTCTGAACCACAATTCCGGATTTGCCGCCGCCAATAATCTCGCGGCCGAACTGGCGGCCGACAGCGAGTGGATCGCATTGTTGAATCCCGACGCATTCCCGCAGCCGGCTTGGCTTGAATCCTTGATGCGCGCAGCGGACGCTTTCCCCGATTATTCGTGTTTTGCCAGCCGCATGATACAGGCCAAGCAGCCGACCCTTCTGGACGGCGCTGGCGATGCGTACCACGTGAGCGGCCGGGTATGGCGCCGCGGCTACGGCATGCCAGCCGATGGGCACTTCGGCACCAGGGAGGAAGTATTTTCCGCGTGTGCCGCAGCAGCCTTGTATCGCCGGAGTGCGATCGAGGCAGCCGGAGGATTCGATGAAGATTTTTTTTGTTATCTCGAAGACGTCGATCTCGGGTTCCGGCTGCGGCTCGCCGGCTACCGCTGCCTCTACGTGCCCGATGCAGTGGTCTATCACGTCGGCTCGGCCACGACCGGCAAGGACAGCGACTTCGCCGTCTATCACGGGCATCGCAATCTCGTGTGGACGTACGTGAAGAACATGCCGGGTCCGTTGTTCTGGCTTTATCTTCCCGCCCACGTTGCTGCGAATATCGCCGGTATTGCGTGGTACGCGCTCAGGAACCGCTGGCGGATAATCCTCAGGGCGAAGTGGGACGCAATAAAAGGGTTGCGCCAGATGTGGAGGAAGCGAAAGGATATCCAGGCGCGGCGCGCGGTGAGCGCGTGGGCGATCCGGAACGCGATGGAGAAAGGCTGGCCGCGCCGCCGGCGGTGACGGGCGCATTTCTTTCTCAGCGTAATAGCCACAGCCAACAAGAATGGCGCAGACCGAGATCCAGGACCAGGCACAGTTCCCGTGGCGAACGGTCGTCTATATCGAGGCGACCTTTCCCGATGGCCAGGTATTTACCGGGAGCGGGGTGATGGTCGGGCCAAACGATGTTCTGACCGCTTCCCACGTCCTCTACAACAGCTCACGCGGCGGGGCCGCCACCACCGTCACCGTGACGCCCGCCTTCGATCCGAGCCCGCTCGAGACGCCGTACGGGACCCTGTTCGCGTCATCCATACGCTACTTCACGGATTTCGATCCGGACGGCGACGGCTTTATTTTCGACGGCGACCTCGGCCCCGCCCTGGCCGGAAGCGAACTGGACGTCGCGCTCATCGATCTCGGCACGCCGGTCGGTGATCTCACCGGCTGGATGGGACTGGATCCCGATTTCGTGAGCGGCGTCGTCAACGTCACGGGATTCCCCACGGTTTACGGCTACAACCTGATGAACGACTCCGGGCCGGCGCTGGACTCCGCCATCGACTGGGTCACCTATTTCAGCGGCATTGAAGTGCATTCGGGAGATTCCGGCGGGCCGGTCTGGTACTCGAGCAACGGCACGCCATACGTCGTGGGCGTAGTCTCCACCAGCGGCTGGGCTGCGGATATAGCCGGGACATATTCCGCAATCCTCGGGTGGATGAACGATAACGACGGCCTTATCGCCAATGCGAACCGCAGCGTCGCAGGCGGCGCCGGCAACGATAGCATCCGGACCGGCTATGGCACCGATGAGATCCTCGGTGGTGCAGGCGACGACTTGCTGGATGCGGGAGCCGGCAATGACACCCTGACAGGCGGGGCGGGCACCGATACGCTCGACGGTGGCGGCGGTCTGGATTTCGCGGTCTTCACGGGAAGCCGCGCGCAGTATGCCGTCGTGCAGACCGCCGCCGGCTGGACAGTGCAGGATACGGTCGACGCGCGAGACGGCGTTGATACACTGCAGGCGGTCGAGCGGCTGCGGTTCAGCGATCTTACGCTTGCCCTGGACACCGCCGGAAACGCGGGCAACGCGTATGCGCTGTGGAACGCCGCATGGAATCGCGCGCCCTCGTTGACGGAAATCGGCCGCTGGATCGCGCCTTTCGACGAGGGCCGCAGCATGGTTGAGGTCGCGCAGGAGTTCATCGCCAGCTACGCTCCGGGGATATCCAACGAAGACGTGGTCCGCGTCCTGTATACGAATGTAGCGGGCCGCCCGCCGGGGTCGTTGGAAATGGATTTTTACCGGGGCATTCTCGACCGTGGCGAAACGACCCAGGCCGGGTTGTTCGTCTTTGCGGCGCAGACCGATCTCAACCAGGCCGATTACACCGAACTCATCGCCGGCGGCATCGGCTACACGCCGTGGGTTACATAACGTCCGCCGGCCAGCGGCCCTGACGGTGGAGGCGCGTTTTTTCCGAGTTGCGAACCTCTTGGCAGCGTGCTACAACACCGTGAAAAGTTGACGCCGTCGCCCGGTTAAGAATCATCCTGAAGGGAGGGCCCGCATGATACTCGTTGCGACGAACGGGACGCGTTCGCGGCGAATGCGGATTTGAACGCGGTGAATATCAAGCTGACGGGGCTGCAACAGAGCGGGGTGGAATACCTATGACGGTCGGGCGTCGTTTCCTTGGAGCGTATCTCGAAAATGCCGTTCGCCCCGAGCCCCCCTCGACTCCGCTCGGGACGAACGGACTTTTTCAACAGCCTGCTAAGGCAGGGTTCGGATGGCGGATCTCATAGGCTCATCGCCGGACACGAGCGGGACGCTGGCGATCGATTCATCGCAGACGTCGGCGATTGACTTTCTCGGCGACACGGACTGGTTCAGCGTGTCGCTCATCGCCGGGACGACGTATGTGTTCGACCTGGAGGGATTCGACACTCCCGGCAATGCCGGCGGCACGCTTCTCGACCCGTTGCTCGTCCTGTTCAACTCGAGCGGGACCATAGTCCTGGCGAAAGACAACGACGGCGGTATCGGGCGCAGTTCACGGGTCGTCTTCACGCCGGAGGTGTCAGGCACCTATTACCTTTCGGCGGAGGAGTCGGGCAATGACAGGACGGGCGCCTACACCCTACGCGCGAACGCTGCATCGGTCTCCGGCAGCATAACGATAGACAGCGTCCAGGGCGGGTCCATCGAGTTCGGGGGAGACACGGACTGGTACAGCCTCAGCCTGAACGCGGGGACGACATACGTTTTCGATCTCCAGGGCGGCACGCTGGGCAATCCGCTTCTGGAATTGCTGGCGCAATCCGGGGCGGTGATCGATTTTGATGACGATTCGGGGCCGGGACTCGCTGCCACGATCGTCTTTACCCCCACTTCGAGCGGCATCTATTACCTTGCCGCGCGCGCATCCGGCAACGGCGCGACCGGGACGTATACGCTGTCTGCACGCGTGATGCCGACGGTCAGCGTATCGGATGCGAACGTCGACGAACCCGACGCGGGCACCGCAGCGGCAATCTTTACGGTTTCGCTGTCGAGCCCCACCAGCCGCGATGTGACGGTCTCCTACGCCACCTCAAACGACCTCGCGCTGTCCGGCGCCGACTACGTTCCCGCGTCGGGACAAGTCGTCATCCCCGCGGGCGGCACCTCTGCCACGTTCGCTGTCACGGTCCTGGGCGACCTCGAGTTTGAACCGAGAGAGACCTTCGCCGTGAGGCTGTCGAATGCGCTCGGCGCGAAGATCGGCGACGGCGTGGGATTCGGCATCATCGAGGACAACGATCGCCCCTCGTCGGTGGAATTTCCGAGCGATCGACACTTCGCGTGGCAGTGGTCGCTCTTCACGCGGTACGGCGCCAATGTCCTGCCGGTGTGGGCCGATTACACCGGCGAAGGCGTGCGTGTCGCCGTGTTCGACCAGGGGATAGACGGCAACCATCCTGACCTGGATGGCAACTTGTTGCTCGCGTTCGGCCGGGATGCCGCCACCTTGTGGGGCGACGGGCTGCCAAAACGCTCCGGCGACAACCACGGCACAGCGGTGGCGGGTGTCATCGGCGCCGAAAGAAATGGCGTCGGAATCGTCGGCGTCGGCTATGGCGCGGATCTGGTGTCGATCTACTCGCCGTTGAATGAGTCGGTTTCGACCTTCGGTACGCGCGTGGCCAACGCCTATTTCTACGCTCGCGCCGTCGGTGCCGACATCGTCAACGACAGTTGGGGCTTCGGTAATCTGTTTCTCGGAGGGGCCAACTACGCGTTCGTCGACGATTTCGCAAGTCCGAATTTCGCCGCGGCGGGTCAAGAGCTCTACCAGCTCGCCAGCCTCGGCAGGAACGGTCTCGGGACGATCGTCGTGCAGTCCGCCGGCAACTCCTACGGCTACGGCGACGACACCAACCTGCACAACTTCCAGAACAGCCGTTACATCATCACCGTTGCTGCGAGCGACTACTTCGGGGCGGCGGCCGGTTACTCTTCTCCCGGCGCGTCAATCCTCATCACTGCACCGGGGGGCGAGGCTGCCGGCGCTTCCGGAATCGTGTCTACCGATCGGGTCGGCGCGGCGGGTTTCAGCACCTCCGATTACGTTTTCCTGGCCGGCACGTCGTTCTCGGCGCCGATCGTCTCCGGGGTCGTCGCGCTGATGCTCGAAGCCAATCCCGGTCTTGGTTACCGCGACGCGCAGGAGATTCTTGCCTACAGCGCAGTCCGTATCGGCACCGACGCCACGAACTGGGAATTCAACGGCGCCGGTAACTGGAATGGCGGCGGGCTGCATTACGACGGCGGCGTGCACCAGTTCGGGTTTGGCCTGGTGGACGCCCTGGCCGCCGTGCGGCTCGCGGAAACCTGGGGCCCCGCACACACGGTTGCCAATCTTCAGGAACTTTCATTCACTCGAACGCCGAATGTGGCGATCCCGGACCGCGATCCCGCCGGCACCAGCGATTCGATTCTGGTTACGGAACACATGGAAATCGAACGGGTGGACGTGTCGCTCGACATTCGGCACCCCTTCATCGGCGACCTCTCGATCGCATTGCAGTCGCCGGGCGGCGTCTGGTCGGCGCTCCTGTATCGCCCCGGCGAAGGACCCTACAGCGCTTTCGGCTCTTCACAAAGCGACATCCATTTCACTTTCAACACCGTCGCCAACTGGGGAGAGGACGCGTACGGAACCTGGACGCTCCTCGTAACGGACCGCATGATATTTGACTCGGGCGACCTCGTAAGCTGGACGCTGACCCTCACCGGAAAACCTGCGTCGGACGATGACACCTACATCTTCACCAACGAATACGCGGAATCGTTCGCCCTGGACCCGGCGCGAGGCACGCTTATCGACACGGCCGGCGTCGATACGCTGAACGCGGCGGCGGTGACAGCCGCAAGCACCATCGATCTTGCGCCCGGCGCCGGCAGCACGATCGATGGCGCGCGCCTTGCGATCGGCGCGAGCACCGTTATCGAGCACGCGGTTGGCGGAGACGGCAATGATGCGATCACCGGCAATGCCGCACCCAATTCGCTGCGGGGCATGCGCGGCGATGACCGATTGACCGGAGAAGGCGGTGACGACACCCTGGACGGCGGCGCAGGCGATGACATCCTGGATGGCGGCAGCGGAACCGATACCGCCGTCTTCAGGGGAGGCATGCTGGACTACGCCGTCGCCAGGACCGACGCCGGCCGCTCGGTGGAAGACACGGTTGCCGGAAGAGACGGCATCGACGTCCTTTTCGACATCGAACGGCTCAGCTTCAGCGACCTCACGCTGGCATTCGACGCGAGCGGCGGCGCCGGAAACGCCTACGCGCTCTGGAATGCCGCGTTCGACCGGCCGCCCGCGCCGGAGGAAATCGGCCGTTGGATCGCGCCCTTCGACGCCGGCAACGACATCGTGCACGTCGCCCAGGCGTTCATCGACGCTTACGCCCCGGGTATCTCATACCACGACGAGGTAGACATCCTGTATCGAAACGTGGTCGGCGCCGCACCGGGACAGTTTGAAATGGATTACTACACCGGGATCCTCGACCGCGGCGAGATGACGCAGGCCGAACTGTTCGTCTTTGCCGCAAAACATGACCTGAATCAGGCCGATTATATCGAGATCATCGCCGGCGGCATCAGCTACGCGCCGTGGCTGGGGTGACGCGCTGATCGCTCGCGGCTTGCGCGCGCCATAGCGGCATGCTAAAAAAACGCGGGGAGCTTCGCGCCCGCGCGACCGCAGCGCGCGCCGCAGCAAGCACCGTCGAGCAGACGCATATTGGGAGGCTACGATGGCTTTATTCTTTGGGACCAACGGAAACGACACCATCGTCGGTACTACGGGCATCGACGACATATTCGGTCTTGACGGTAACGACTCCATCGACGGGCTCGCGGGAAGTGACGTCCTCGATGGGGGTTCCGGCGACGACACCATACTCGGGGGAGACGGAAACGATACGCTGACCGGCGGCCTCGGCGACGATAGTCTCGTCGGCGGCGCCGGGAACGACTTTTTCATTGACGCCGACGGCTTCAACGTATTGAACGGCGGGGACGGCAACGATATGTTCATCGTGTCCGTCTCGGTGGGCGGCGGCAACGCCGTGACCGGCGGCGCGGGCACCGACGTTTATATCTTCGACGGCGACTCTCCCAGCCTGGTAGCAGGGACCGGCCAGACCTACGTCATCAATGATTTTCAGGTCGGGGGCGGCGGTGACCAACTGATTGTGGCGCCGCTCTTTGCGCTGGCGCCGACCTATACCGGCGGCGATCCGTTCGCTGGGGGGTTTCTGCGGCTGCTGCAATCCGGGGCCGATACGCTGCTTCAAGGCGACCGCGACGGCGCCGCCGGCACCGCATACAACTACGTGACGATCGCGACGCTCAAGAACGTCACTGCAATCACCATCGATTCCAATAATCTTCCCGGTCTCATATTCGGCACCGACGAACCCGAATCGCTGGAGGGCAGTTCGGGCGACGATCTCATCTTCGGCGGAGGCGGCGATGACACCCTCGACGGCGGCGACGGCGATGACGTGCTCGACGGCGGGTCCGGGGCGGACCGGATGGTGGGCGGCGGCGGCAATGACACCTACTTCGTCGATGACGTGAACGACGCGGTGGTGGAAACTTCCAACGCGCTCGGGATTGAGGCGCCGGAGCTTGCGGCCTCCACCCTCGCCAACGCCCTGGAAGGCATCACCGACACCGTGGTGGCGGCGATCAACTACAGTCTGGCGAACATCGCGTTCGTGGAGAACCTCACGCTGAACGCCGCCAGCACGGCAACCGTTGCGACGGGCAGTGACCTCGAAAACATACTCATCGGCAATGCGCTGAACAAAACCCTCACCGGTCTTGCCGGAAATGACACGCTCGACGGCGGCGGCGGCGTCGACACGGCGATCTACAGC
>JACQOK010000146.1 GCA_016202565.1 Betaproteobacteria bacterium
AACAATCACCGCCTCCAGAGCGTCGGCCGGAACATCCTGCGGATCCGTGAATCCAAAGTCGTCCGCATCAAAGGTGTAGACGCCATCCTCCAGCACCGTCACCGCTTTGTCCGTGCCCGCCGGCGGATCATTCTCCGACGTAACCGTGATCGTGGCCGTGGCCGGTGATTCATCGGCCGCCCCACTGTTGTCCACAGCAGCGTAGTCAAAGCTGGTGATGCCGTTCCAGTCAGCATCCGGCACAAACGTCACCGTCGCCGCGTTGCCCGCAGCCGGAACGCTGTCGCCCAAATCGAGCACCGTGTCGCCCAGCTTCAGCGTGCCGTTCGCCGGCAGGCTGCTGATGGTGAAGCTCGCAACTGTACCATCAACGTCGGCTCCGCTCAGGTTGACGTTGATGCCAAGGTTGTCTTCCGCCCCGTTCGCGTTGGTGTCGTTCGTGGTCGGCGGATTATTCTGCGGCGTCACCACCACCGGTTCCGCCACTCCCGTGATCGTGATGGTAATCTGCGACGCGTCCGTCCCGCCTTTGCCGTCCGACACGGTGTAATTGAAGGTATCGGTTACCACCTGGCCCGCGGCCAGCCCTTGCACCGCGCCACCCGCGTTGTCCAGCGTGTAGGTGTATGTGCCGTTCGCGGCAAGATCAAGCGTTCCGTACGTGCCTGCGATCGCAGCGCCGGTGCCTGCACTGATCGTCATTGCGTCGCCATCAACGTCCGACGCGTTGGCGAGCGCATCGCCGCCAGCCGTGAACGGGCCGGAGTCCTCGGTAAAGCTGTGGGCCTCGTTCCCGTCCACGGGCGCATCGTTGACCGACGTGACGTTGATGTTTACGGTCGCGCTGCTCGTGCCGTTGAAGCCGTCGGTCATCGAGTAGGTGAACGAATCCGGCCCGTTGTAATCGGCGGCCGGCGTGTAGGTGAAGCTGCCGTCCGCATTCAGCGTCAGCGTGCCGTGGGAAGGATTGGTGTGGCTCGCGACCGTCAGCGTTTCGCCCGGCCCCGCGCCGCTGTCATTGACCAATATCCCAGCACCGGTGACGGTTAGCGGCGTGTCTTCCGCGGTGGTATAGGCATCGCTCTGCGCAAGCGGCGGCAGGTCGTCGTCAACGATGGTCACCACCACCGAGTTCGCGGTGGGACTGATAGTCGCGTTGACGGCATTGACGAGCACGATGCTGAACGTCTCGTTCGCTTCGACGAGGTGGTCCTGCACGATCTGGATCGGGATGATGATCTGCGTCTCGCCAGCGGGGATCGTGACCGTGTTGCTCGGCGGGCCATCGTGGTAATCCGACGGATCCTGAGCCGTGCCGGGTACAACCTGATAGGTTACTTGCACGTCGCCGATGAAGGCGTGATCCAGGGAAATGATGAAATTGATAACGTGCGTCCCGCCGTTCGTTCCCTCGACGATGCTCACCGCGTCACCTATGACGACGATGCTCTCATTGACAGGCGTCGCGGGGTTGTCGGGTTGCGGCTGAACCAGCACAGAAACCGTAGGCTCGGTGGTCAGCAGTTGCTGGTTTTGATTGGGGAACGAAGCGCTACCGGCCCCATGGGTTGTGAATCCCGCGGTCACGAATCCGGGCGCGTTGGCCTGGCCCACGATCACCGGCTCATGGCTGCCGCCGTCTCCGCCCGGACCGCCCGCGCCGGGGGCGCCCGCGGCCGTGGCTTCGGCGACCTGCGTCGGGTCAGCGCCCGCCGCGATCGCAGCCTGCAAGGCCGCGACATCGCTCGCAGGCGCAGCCGGCGTCGGCGCCGCAATGGTCGTGCCGAGCAGTCCTTCATGGAGGGCAAGACTGGCATCGGCGCCGCATTCGAGCGACTGGCCGTTGGCCAGCGCGACTATGAGCTGCCCACCCGCAGACGTCGTAATCACTTCGTCCGCGAAGACCTGGTCGCCTATCTGAAGCGTTCGTACCGTGCCGTCGGAGGCGGTCGCTTTGACTTCACCGACTATGGATTTGATCGTTCCCAGAACCTTGCTGCTCGTCGTTGCCATTTTCGTGTCCCCTGTAAAGTTCTTTCATCCCTCAATCAATCGAGCGGATATCCGCCCGGCCATGTCATGCATTGTGGCCGAGCCCAAGCGTGAATGTCAGGTCTATTGGTATCGATACCTTGGTGCTGAGTGTGATTTTTGTCACGGTCGTCTCGGTGCGTCCTCAGTGTGACTTTTGTCACATAATCTCGTTCATCCCTCGACTTCGCTGCTTCGCGGCTACGCTCGGGACGAACGGAGCGAGGTGCTCGGGGCGAACGACATTCCTGAGGTGCCTTCTAAGCATTGGTCGGCACGTCACTCAGAAGATCCTGCAACGTCTTCCCGGTGACGTTCGCAAGCGTGAGGATCGGAAGGGGCGCTGCCGGACCGGCGCCGTCGATATCGACGCTTACCACCGTGTCGTTTCCGACCGTCTCGAAAATGATGCAAGCGCCGAGCGTGGCGGCATCGGCGCCTTCCGGCGCGATCCCCGAGAGTACATCCCGGATGTTCAGCACATCGCCCGGTTGAGAGGTCGAATCATTGCCCGTTTTGCTGTTCGTGTTGTCCGTTGCCATTGAAGAAACTACCTTTCCGACCATCGACCCGTCCTGCTCGCGCTGGTCGCTCGGCCTTCTTACGGTCGCAATATACCGGCCGCATCAGCCGAGCGGCAGGCCCATTGGTATCAATACCTTGGTACCGGTCGTGCGGGCCCCCTCGACTTTGCCCCGTTCGTCCCGAGCGTAGTTCCCGTTCTGCCTCGACTTCGCCACTTCGTGGCTACGCTCGGGACGAACGGAGCGAGGGAGGCTCGGGACGAACGGAGCGAGGGAGGCTCGGGACGAACGGTATTTTGAGATACGCTCTATGTGTCGGAATGCAGCTTGCCGTGGGAGAGGAGGGTCTGGAGGACGGCATCGGTGGTAAGCGTGCCGCCGGAAGTGAGATCAACGCCCATCAGTACGATCTGGTGATCTCCCCCGCTCCCGCTTGCCGGGTGGACGTTTACCGTCGTCGAATTAGTCTGGGCGTCGTAGCTGAAGCTTAAATACGCGGTCAGATCGCCCGCGCTCGGATCGCCCTGCAGCAGATCGCCCAACGCCAGCCTGTCGCTGATCGCCGGAGCGTTGGAATCGGCGCCGCCGTGCGCCGTCAGATCGGGCCCTGCCGCCGTGTTCGCCGCATCAGTAAGGTCGCCTCTGCTCTCTGCAACGCTGCCCGCGGATTTATCGGCCGTTCGCGCTCCGGAAGCGGCAACAACAGGATGGGGAAAGAGGGGTCCTTCCTGAACGAGGAAGGACGCCTCTTCGTGGAGCGGGTTTTTTCCCGCCTCCGCTGTCGCGGACTCTTTGGAAACGGAGTCCGCGGTGAATCCGGAAGTCACCGGGACGCCGGTGTTGGCCTGCTCAACCACCACGGTTGCATGCTCACCACCGGTTCTTTCACGGCTCGCCTCGTCTGCCACCGCGGGATCCGCAGCGGCAGTGGTTGCATCACCGGGTTCGGCGCCGCCGGCCATCGCGGCCTGCAACTCCGGCATCTCCTGCGGCGCCGTGCTCCCGGGCGCCGCCGGGACACCGCTGCCCACTACAGCGTCATCGAGGACAGTGGTTGAATCATGGCTCAGTTCGAATAACCGGCCGTTCTCGAGATGGACCTGAACGACGGCGTTCGCCGTCGTGGCGATCACTTCTTTCATGAAAACCCTGTCGCCCACCTGCAGGATGCGCGGCGTGCCGTCAATGGCGACGGCCTTGACTTCGCCCGCCACGAACGTAACCGTTCCTGCCGCCTTGCTGCTGGATGTCGCCATCTTCGCGCTCCTCGCCGCACCCTTGCCTGAATTGTGACCGAATCAGCGCTGCGGCGACAGGGCTATGGGTATCGATACCTTGGTACGTGGGCGGCTGATTTCCCGAACAAAATCAGTCCAGAACCACGAAATGCGCCTTTTGCGCCACGTCGAACTTGTCGCGATACGCCTGCACCGTCCTGAAGAACGACTCGGACCGGACGGGGGGTTCTTCCAGAACATCGGGAGGGGGCACCGGGATGCCAAGTCCCTGAACGGAACCATTGTCGACCCGGAATTCATAGTGCACGTGCGGCCCGGTGGCAAGGCCGGTCATGCCCACATAGCCGATGACCTGTCCCTTTTCGACCTTGCTGCCCGCGGCGAGGTTGCCTGCAAAGGCATTCAAGTGGCCGTAATAAGTAAGGAACCGGCCGTAGTGCCGCAGGATGACGAGATTCCCCAGTTCACCCCGGTTACCCATGAATTCGACGACGCCATCGGCGGTGGCCATGACCTTGCTGCCCAAGGGCGCTGCATAGTCGATGCCGCGATGCGCGCGCCACAAGCCCAGAACCGGGTGGAAGCGCGCCAAGGTGTACTCCGAAGTCACGCGGGAAAATTCGACGGGGGACTTGCGGAAAGCCTTGCGCATGGCCTTCCCGGTCTCGGTGTAATAGCCGTTTTTCGTCCCGCCGTCGCTGAAATGGAAAGCCTGCAGGCGACGATTCCGAATCACGAATTCCGCCGCGAGGATCCGCCCGGGTCGATCGATGTGCCCCTCCCGGTAGAACACTTCGTACACGATGGTGCTCCGGTAGCCGTGGTGCAGCTCGCGGTGGAAATCCACGTCGTCGGCAAAAATTTCCGCAAGCCGGAGCACGATCTCTTCCGGCAAGCCGATGGCGTCCGTAGCGGTGAACAGGGAAGCCTTGGACGGATCGCCGCGCATTCTTTCCACGACGCGCGGATCGCTTGCGTGCGGCCGCACCTGGATACCGTCCGCATTGAGCGTGATCGTGTAAGCCTCTTCCGGCCGCACGACGTATTCGATTTCCACGGTTCCGCCCGGGGCGGCAGAACGCAGGCGAACATACTTGCCGGGCTCGAGCGCGGGCAACAGGCCGATGCGAGCGATTACCCCGGGACTTGCCAATACGTCGGAATCCAGCCTGCCGCCGATCCGTTGGAAGAGACCGATCCACGATTCTCCGAACTGCGTCCGCGTTTCGATTTCATTCTGCGGCCCCGGTGCGGGCGCCTCCGCGCGATAAAGCGCGTCTCCCGGCTTGGGACGCACCCGGGCATCATCAGCAACCCCACTCACCGGCGCGACCCCGAACGTGACGACTTCGATGAGAGGCTCTCGCGACAGCTGCCCGCCTTGCAGCGATTCGGCATGCGCATGCAAAGCGAAGCTCCCCGCGACAACCGCGAGCAATGAACAGACGAACCAACGGTAACGCAAACGCCAAACCACTAAGCCCATCCCCACCCTAACCCTCCCCTTGAAAGGGAGGGAATCTGTTTGTTCACCCCTCGACTTCGTTTCCGTTCGTCCCGAGGAGGGCGCCTGCCTATGCGAGGGGCTTGCCCGCGATAACTCCCGTGGGAGCGGGCTTGCCCGCGATAACTCCCGTGGGAGCGGGCTTGCCCGCGATAACTCCCGTGGGAGCGGGCTTGCCCGCGATAACTCCCGTGGGAGCGGGCTTGCCCGCGATAACTCCCGCAATCGCCAGCAAGCTGGCTCCCACACTTTACTCCCACATTCATCAGCGCATTTCAGACTCAGGACACTAGAGAATGTCTTTTTCGTCGACGATGAAGCTGCCCTGAAGCCGCTTGCGCGCGACCTGGCGTTGCATGTACTTTTCTCCGGCCGCCGGGGGCAAATCGGTAAACTTGATCACGGCTTTCTCGATCAGCAGGTCGATCAGGTCATCGACCAGCCGCACCATCCGCAGATCGCTTTCGGAGAGCTTCTGCCGGATCGCCTCGGGCGAGGACAGCCCCTGTTCCGCGAGAAAACGCGCCAGATCGGGATCGTCCGGTTTCACCTCTTCCGAGACGCCGACCTCCGCGTGGTCGAAAACGCCGGTGATCTTGCCCGAATCATTCCGAGAAACATACGGCATGCGAACTCCCCTTGCTTAGAAGTTATCTCAAAAATCTCGTAGGCACGTTCACCCCCTTCGACGAAGCCTGCATCGAGCCCGTCAGGACAGGCCTCGACTTCGTACCTGTTCGTCTCGAGCCCCTCGCTCTCCGTTCATCTCTCGACTTCGGCGCTCGGCTCCTACGCTCGAGACGAACGGCATTTTTGAGATATGCCATATCCAATCAGCCCCTGAACGCGCGACCCCAAGGCTGGTTGGCGGAGTGTACAAGAAAAACGGGGCACATCGCTGCGCCCCGTGTTGCCGATCGACAGAAAGCGGCCCGCTCTATGGGGCCTTTACGGCTGCCTGTTCCGGCGGCTTGACGTCAAGCGTGGAAAGCAGTTGCCCCATGGCGTTAAGAATCCGGTAGCGGGCCGTGATCTCGATGAATCTGCCCTCCGTTTGGACGGTGCGCGCCGTAAAAAACTCATTTTCGCTATCGAGCAGGTCGAGCAGGGTGCGCTGGCCGATATCGAACTGCTTCGCATAGGCGTCCCGCGTGGCATCGGCGGACTTTACGTATCGCTCCAGGGAAGGAAGCCGGTCGCGGGCCGTCTCATAAGCGTTGTAGCGGAGACGCACCGCCGCTTCGACCTCGCGATTGGTATTGCGCGCAATCTCGGTCGCTTCGCTGATCTGCTCTGCGGTCTCCTTTCCCCGGTAGTAGTCGAATCCGCCGCGGAACATGTTCCATTTCGCCCACAACATCAGCAGCCGGTCGCGGTTGGGACCGTCCAGCCCGTCGATGTTCCGGTTGTTCGAATAGCTGGCTTCGAGTTCCAGGCGCGGCGACAAGAACGACTTCGCGGCTTCCCGTTGCGCCTGGGCTGCGTCCATGTCGGATTGAGCGGATTTCAGGAGGGGATGGTTCGACTGCCCGATTTTCACCCCCTCATCGACCGACCGCGGGAAGTTCTGCGGAGGGGCAGGCATCACCAAATTCACCGGCGCCTTCCCGACGACCTTGAAGTAAATGATCTCGGCATCGCGGAGCTTGCTTTCAGCAGAAGACAGGTTCGCGGCCGCCAGGGCAAGCCGCGCGTCGATCTGCTCGAGATCGGCGCGGCGTCCCACGCCCTTATCCGCACGCAGTTTGACCTGGTTGAAGGTCTTCTGGTGCGCCGCCAGATTCTCCTTCGCGAAACGCACGAGGTCCCGGTTCTTGATTACCTCGAGGTAAGCCTCGATCGCCTGCAGCGCGATTTCCTCGGCCGTTGAATAGACGCGGTGCGCGGTCGATTCGGAAATGGCGCGCCGGCGATCCACTTCGCTCTTGACGCCAAGCCCGTCCCATACCATCTGGTTGACGACCAGCCCTTCCTGTTTGCGGCTCAGGTGCACCCAACCGGGGTCCGTCGCCAGCGTAGTGGTATTCTGGCTGCGCTCGCGGCCTGTCCCCAAGAGAAAATCGGCCTTCGGGTAATAGCCTCCTTTCGCGCCGTCGATCGCGAAATCCGCGGCATCCTTTCTTTTCGTAACCGAGACCACCTGTGGATTGGTTTCGACAGCGAACGTCACCACCTCTTTCAGCGTTTCCGCTGCTGCGATTCCGCTGAACGCAAGCGCAACCGCGCCCGCCGTCACATCCCTCGCTGAGAATCCCATCATTATTTACCCCTTGTTCACGAGCCAACGACTCCATGCCAGCCCGCGGCTTGAACATCTTCACGCTTGGTTTAGGTTATCACCCTAAGCTTCTGCACGTAAATGATTTATTGCGGATATTGGCCACTACTCATCCGGAATGTTGCAATATAACAACATCGTCCTGGGCCGCCCATTCGATACTGGCTGGCATGTTAACAGACTAGAAGCCATCTCAAAAATACTCCGGCCACGTTCACCCCTCGACTTCGTGCCCGTTCGTCTCGAGCGTAGCGCGGCGAAGTCGAGAGACGAATGGGGATGCAGTTTATCCCGGCGTTCCCATTGAATCGCCGTCCCGCATAGTTTTCTTGAGTCTCGTGCGAGCTATTTGCGCGCTACGGCGGCACCCGTGGCCGGCCGGCCATCCGTCACGTAGAGCACCAGCCGCAGCCGGTCGGAAACGCCAAGCTTTTGAAAAACATTGGATAAATGCCCCTTTACCGTGCGTTCCGAGATATCCAGCGCGGAGGCCACCTGCTTGTTGCTCGCCCCGCCCACGATCAGCCGCACGATCTCCTTCTCGCGCGGGGTCAACGCCGAGAGCTTGTCCGATGCCATTGTCTTAGCGGGCGCCGGATGCTGTGCCTCCGCATAGCGCCGCAATTCCGTGACCAGGCGCGGCAGGAGGCTCCGCGTCACCCAGACCCCGCCGCCGTAGGTCACGCTGAGCACCTGTTCCAGCGACTCGGCGTCGATGCCGCGGCGGCAACATCCCTTCACCCCGGCTTTGAGCAGCGCGATCTCTTCGTCCTCGTTGAAAGCGGGCGTCATGACGATAACGCGCCCCGCCGCGGCGAGAGCGACGATCTGGCCTGCCTGCTGTTCGATCGGCGGAGCGAGCATTTCCGCGTCCACCAGGATCACGGAGGGAGCCGAGGCTCGGATTTTCGCAGAAAGGCCGGGCACACTGTCCGCGACCTCCAGGTGGTGCTCGGCGCTGACCGCCCGATGACAGCGGTTGATCAACTCGGTGTCGCGGGTCGCCAGAAGTATCGACATAAAGAATCTATCAGCGCTCGCGGAACGCCATTTCTTTCGTCTTGATGATCGGCTTGAGCAGGTAATGCAGGAAAGTCTTTTCGCCGGTCTGGATGTGCACCGTCGCGGTCATCCCCGGAATGATCGCCAGCGGCTTCTCGCTGCGCGCCGGGGTGCTGCTCGTGGTGCGCACCCGAACGAGGTAGTAGCTCTCGCCTTTCTTCTCATCGGTGATGGAATCCGCGCTGATGTATTCAAGCTTGGCAGGAAATCCGCCATAAATAGAGAAGTCGTAGGCCGTGATCTTTACCAGCGCGTCCTGGCCCGGCCGCAAGTAGGCGATATCCCGCGGCTTCACCCGCGCCTCGACCAGCAGGTTGTCCTCCAAAGGCACGATTTCCAGGAGTTCGGATCCGGGCTGGACCACCCCGCCGATCGTCGTCACCTTGACGGATTTCACGGTCCCCGCCAGGGGAGAACGAACGACCGCCCGTTCGACACGATCCTTGAGCGCGACCCCGGTGGCCGCCGTGCCTTCCTGCTCGGCGCGGACCTGGTTCAGCTCCGCCAACGCATCCGCGCGAAATTTTGCGACATAGCTGTCGAGCTTGTTTTTCGCCTCGGCCACCGCCGATTCGAGCCGGGGTATGGTGATCCGGGTCGATTCCAGTTCACCCTTGAGGTCGTTCGCCTGGCGCTCGAGCCGCAGCAATTCGACTTCCGACATCGCTCCCTGCTTGACCAGCGGCCGCGACATCGTCAATTCTCTGTCGAGGAATTCGAGGCTGGTCTTGATTTGAGTGAGCCGCCCCCGCTTTTCCTTGAGTTCCTGGTTACGCTGATCGGTCTGCTGCCGGAACACGGCCGTGTTGGCATTGAATTCGGCCTGCCGCGACCGGTAGAGCGACAACTCCCGCTCCGAAAGATCGGGGTTGTCCTTCCTGAACTTCTGGGGAAGATCGAACGGCCGCCCCGACACCTCGGCGCTCAGCCGGGCGATCTTCGCCGACAATGCGTCGTTCTTGGCCTTGTTTTCCTGGAAGGACGAAGCGTAGCGCGTATCGTCGATCAGCATCAAGACCTGGTTCTTCTGAACGATGTCGCCGACCTTGATCTTGATGTCGGAGACGATCCCGCCCTCCAGGTTCTGAACCACCTGGATCTGGCTCGAGGGAATGACTTTGCCGTCGCCGACCGTCGTTTCGCCGATGTTGGCATACGCCGCCCACGCAACAAAAGCAATGATGAACGCAAGCGTGCCCCACACGATCGCATGCGAATACGCCGGCGGCCCCTGCAGCGCCGCAGCGGCGGTCTCGCTCATGAAGTCGATGTCTTCGCGCTGCTTGAGTGTCGTTGCTCGCATGGCTACTCTATTGTCATCCCCGCGCAGGCGGGGATCCATTCAGCGCGCCGTCTCGCGTGAACCGTACTATGGATTCCCGTTTGCACGGGAATGACAGCCTTCTCATCGTTTGGCGACACTGATCTTCCCTCCCGAGAGCGCCTGCATCACCTGTTCCTTGGGGCCGTCGGCGACGATCCGGCCGCCATCGAGCACGATCAAGCGCGGGACCAGCGTCAGGAGCGATGCCCGGTGCGTCACCAGCAGAAACGTCTTGGCGGGCAGCGTCTTTTCCAGCTTGGACTTGAAACTCTCCTCGGACCGGTTGTCGAGGGCGTTCGTGGGCTCGTCCATGATCAGTACCGGCGGATCGAGCAGGAGCGCGCGGGCAACGGCGACCGTTTGCCGCTGGCCGCCCGACAGGCCTTCGCCGCGCTCACCAATGCGCAGGTCAAAACCCTGGGCGGAAGGGTGGACAAACTCCGTGACACCCGCGATTTCCGCGGCGCGCAGCATCGCCGCGTCATCCGCATGAGGCGCCGAAAACAGAATATTCTCCTTCACCGTCCCGTAGAACAGCACGACGTCCTGCGGCACGTAGCCGACGTTCCGCCGCAGCACCGCCGGATCGATCTGGTTGATGTCCACGCCGTCGATGAGGATCGAACCCGAGCTCGGCTTGTACAGTCCGAGAACGAGTTTCTCCACCGTCGATTTCCCCGAGCCGATGCGCCCGATCAGCCCGACCCGCTCGCCCGCGCCGACCCGAAACGAAACGTTGGAAAGGGCCGGTGTCTGCTGGCCGGGATAGGAAAAGGTCACGTTGCGAAATTCGATTTCACCGCGGATATGGGGCCGGTGGACAAAGCTCTTGGTGGGCGGCCGTTCCACCGGCAGTTGCATGATGTTGTGCAGCGTGGCGAGCGCCTGTTTGGACTGATGGTAGCGCGTCATGAGCCCCGCGACCTGTCCCAGCGGCGCGAGCGCGCGGCCGCTGAGGATGGTACAGGCCACCAGCGCGCCGATGGTCAACTCGCGCTCGGCGATGAGGTAGACGCCGACGACGATGACGCCCACCGTCGCCGACTGCTGCACCGTGACGGATATGTTGACGATCGCCGAGGAGAGCGTGCGCGCCTTGATGCCCAACCGCGCGACGGTGCCCACCAGTTGCTCCCACTTGCGCTGAAGCACGCCTTCCCCGGAGAGCGCTTTCACCGTCTCGATCGTGCTCAGGCTCTCGATCAGCAGCCCCTGTTTCTGGGCCGCGCAACGAAAGCTCATCTGAATGATTTCGCCCAACTGGCGCTGGAGCGAGAGCCCGATCAGGATGATGAGCGGAACGGCCATCAGCGGCACCACGCCCACGGGACCGCCGATCCAGAAGATCACGGCGATGAACAGGAAAACAAACGGCAGGTCGACGAGCGCGGTGATGGTGGC
>JACQOK010000147.1 GCA_016202565.1 Betaproteobacteria bacterium
ACCCAAGGGGCCGTGCTTTTTTCCAGTACCCGGCGGTCCGAACCTCGCGTAGACTGCCGTTTCCATCTGACTCCGGAGGACAACATGCTGCGCATCTACGGCTCCGCCAGATCCCGCACGATACGCGTGCTGTGGATGGTGGGCGAACTCGGAATCCCCTACGAGCAAAAAGACTGGCTGCCGCGCTCGCCGGAAACCCGGACGCCGGAATTCTACGCGCTCAATCCCAATGGGCGCGTGCCGGTGATCGATGACGACGGTTTCGTGCTGTCGGAGTCGATGGCGATCAATCTCTATCTCGCGAAGAAGCACCGCAGTCCGCTCTACCCTTCCGACCCGAAGCAGGAGGCGCTCGCCTGGCAGTGGAGCATCTGGGAGATCGATCGCCTCGACCGCCAGATCGTCAACTACCTGCGGCACAGCAAGGAATTCCCCGAAGCCCAGCGCAAGCCGGAGATCGCCGAGACGGCGTGGAAGGAGGTCGCGCCGGCACTCGACGTACTCGAGACCGCGCTCACGAAATCCGAGTGGCTCGCCGGTCCCGCCTTTTCGGTGGCCGATCTCAACGTGGCCGCCGCACTCTATCGCGCGCTGTCGATGGATCTCGGGAAATGGCCGCGTATCCAGGCCTGGCTCAACCGCTGCTGGGCGCGTCCTGCGGCGGAAAAAGCGCGCGCGATGCGGGAAAAGTGAGTATAGCGACTTCATCGCGTCCGGCTCGATTCCCAGGTCGCCACGTCGTATCCGGGAGCGCCCGCAAGATTCCCCGTCAACCGGAGCGGCGGCTCGCCGAGCTGCAAAATTTGATCAGCGCGTTGTCGATTTGGCGCCCCGCCGAACGACTATAGGGTGTAAGACCCGCTTCGACGCGCAATTCACCGACGAGACAGCTACTTGTATGATCGTGGCTGAGGTTAGGACGCAATGACAAGGAGCGAGCGATGAAGTATTTGTGCCTGGTTTACCTCGACGAGAAGCGGCTCGATGAGCTGCCCGACAAAGACTGCGTGGAATACGACGCGGCGATCCGCAAGAGCGGCCACTGCATCGCCTCGGAGGCCCTCCAGTCCGTTCAGACCGCCACCACCGTGCGAATGCGCAACGGCAAGGTGTCCGTCACCGACGGGCCGTTCGCCGAGACCAAGGAGCAGCTTGCCGGCTTTTACCTGGTCGAGGCGAAGGACCTGAACGAGGCCATCCAGGTCGCCGCGAAAATCCCGCCGGCGCGCGTGGGCAGCATCGAGGTGCGGCCGATCCGGCCGATCCGGGAAACGGTCGCCGAAGCCGAGGCACAGCAGCGAACGCGGTGAGCGGAAACTCTTGAGAATATTGCTCGATGCGGTCGCGGTCGAGCATTTCGTGAAGGAGCGATTGATGGCACGCAACATCAGGAAACCGGCAGTTCGAAAGCAGGAATCGACCGACCGCGCAAAGCGCGCAGCACGGAAGCGCCGCGTGCTGGTGCTGGTCGCCACGCGCAAAGGCGCGTGGCTGTATCACGGCGATGCGGCGCGCAAGACCTGGCGCGTCGACGGGCCGCACTTTCTCGGCCACGTCATCAGCCACCTGGTGCTCGACCCGCGCGACGGGCGTACGCTGCTGGCGGCGGCGAAGACCGGCCACCTCGGCCCGACCGTCTTCCGCTCGACCGATCTCGGGCGCTCCTGGAAGGAAGCCGCACGGCCGCCCGCGTTCGCGAAAGCCCCCGACGGCCAGCCGGGCCGCGCGGTCGATCACACGTTCTGGCTCACGCCGGCCCCCGCAGCGGAGCCCGGTGTCTGGTATGCCGGGACTTCGCCGCAAGGATTGTTCCGTTCCGAGGACGGCGGCGTCACCTGGGAGCCGTTCTCCTCCATCAACGACGATCCACAGTACCGGAAATGGATGGGCACGGTGCAGGACGGCACACCGGACGGACCGAAGCTGCACTCGATCATCGTCGATCCGCGCGATCCCGCGCACCTCTATTTCGCCATGTCGGGCGGTGGCGTGCATGAGTCGGTGGATGGCGGCCGGACATTCGAACCCATCTTGAAGGGTCTGGAGGTCGTCGAGGGCTTCGACAAAACGGAACCCACCTTTCACGACCCACATTGCATCCGGCTTTGTCCGAGCAACCCGGACCGCCTGTACCAGCAGAACCACTGCGGCATCTACCGGCTCGATCGGCCGTCGGACGCGTGGGTGCGCATCGGAAAAAACATGCCCAAGCGCGTCGGCGACATCGGCTTTCCGATGGTAGTGCACCCGCGCGATGCCGACACGGTATGGGTGTTCCCTATGGACGGCACCAGCGTCTGGCCGCGCACGAGCCCGGAGGGCATGCCCGCAGCCTATGCGACGCGCAACGGCGGCAAGACGTGGCAGCGTCTCGACGCCGGCCTGCCCGGAAGCCAGGCGTGGTGGACCGTGAAGCGCCAGGCGATGACGGCGGACGCGCTGGATCCGGTGGGTCTGTACTTCGGCACGACCAGCGGAGAGCTGTGGATGAGTCGCGACGAAGGCCGCCAGTGGGCCTGCATTGAGCGGCACCTTCCGGAGATCTATGCCGTGGAAGCGGCGGAACTGACGTAGGCGAACCGTAACCCGATGAAGGTGCTTATCCCGAGTTCGCTGCGCTCGTACACCGAGAAGAGCGAAGCCCAAGCGAGCGGCGCCACGCTCGCCGCCGTCCTGACCAACCTCGACCGCCAGTACCCGGGGATCCGTTTCCGCATGATCGACGAGCAGGACCGGATACGGCGCCACATCCGCATCTTCGTCAACGGCGAGCAGGTGCGCGACCTGTCACAGCCGCTCACCGCGACCGACGAGGTGGTGATCGTTCAGGCACTCAGCGGCGGCTGACGGCGTGCGCGCAAGCGCAAGGTCTACGGCGGATTCAATATCCTGGTTGGACGCCTGACGCAGCCCGCCCGCTTCCGCGCTACAACCCCGCCTGCGACACGAACTTGGGATTCAGATACGCTTCGATCGCTTCGCTGCCGCCTTCCGAGCCGTAGCCGGAGTCCTTTACGCCGCCGAACGGCACTTCCGGCAGCGCGAGACCGAGGTGGTTGATGGTCATCATGCCGGTCTCGACCGATGCGGCGATCGCGTTGGCGGTTTTCGCCGAGCGCGTCCACGCGTAGGCCGCGAGCCCGTACGGCAGGCGGTTCGCTTCGGTCACTGCATCGTCGAAGCTGCGGAACGGGTTGATGATCGCGAGCGGGCCGAACGGCTCCTGGTTCATCGCCATGGCGTCTTTCGGCAGTTCCGTGATCACCGTGGGCTCGAAGAAGTTGCCCTTCTCCCCGATCGGGTAGCCGCCGGCGAGCATCTTGCCGCCGTGTTTCTTCGCGTCCTCGACGTGGGCTTCCATCGCGCGCTGCCGTCGCGGGTTGGCGAGCGGGCCCATCTTCGTGTCCTTGTCCAGGCCGTCGCCGACCTTGACCGCCTTGGCCCCCGCGACGAATTTCTCGACGAAGTTTTTGTAGATGCCTTCCTGCACCAGGAAGCGCGTCGGCGAAATGCACACCTGCCCGGCGTTGCGGTACTTCATGAACGTCATCGTCTTCGCCGCGGCGTCGACGTCCGCGTCGTCGAAGATGATCACCGGCGCGTGTCCGCCGAGTTCCATGGTCGTGCGCTTCATGTGTTGGCCGGCCAACGCCGCGAGCTGTTTGCCCACGGCGACGGAGCCGGTGAACGACATCTTTCGGATCACCGGATGCGGAATGAGATAGCACGAGATATCCGCCGGGGTGCCGTAGACGAGGTTGATTACGCCGGCCGGAACGCCGGCGTCGGCGAAGGCGCGGATCAGTTCGGCGGGGGAGGCAGGCGTTTCTTCCGGCGCCTTGATGATGA
>JACQOK010000152.1 GCA_016202565.1 Betaproteobacteria bacterium
GACGTGATCTACGTGCGGAACATCACCGACATCGACGACAAGATCATCAAGCGCGCACAGGAGAAGAACGAGCCGATCGAGACGCTCACCGCCCGCTTCATTCTGGCGATGGACGAAGACAATTCGGCGCTGGGCGTGGAAAAGCCCGACTTCGAGCCGCGCGCGACGCAGTACGTCCCGGGGATGCTCGACATGATCCGGTTGCTCCAGGAACGGGGGCTTGCCTACCAAGCGGACGACGGCGACGTGAATTTCGCGGTGCGCAAGTTTCCCGGTTACGGCAGGCTTTCGGGAAAATCGCTCGACGAGCTGCGGGCCGGCGAACGCGTCGAAGTCGACGCCGCCAAGCACGATCCGCTCGACTTCGCGTTGTGGAAGCGCGCGAAGGACGGCGAACCCTTCTGGGAATCACCGTGGGGCAGGGGACGGCCGGGCTGGCACATCGAGTGCTCGGTGATGGCGAGCGCGCTGCTCGGAACGCATTTCGACATCCACGGCGGCGGCCAGGATCTGCAGTTCCCCCACCACGAGAACGAGATCGCGCAGTCGGAAGGCGCGCACCGGCACACCTTCGTCAATTACTGGATGCACAACGGCTTCGTGCGGGTGGACAACGAGAAGATGTCGAAGTCGCTCGGCAATTTCTTCACCGTGCGCGAGATCCTCGCCCGCTACGACCCCGAAGTCGTGCGCTTTTTTGTCGTTCGGGCGCACTATCGCAGTCCGCTCAACTATTCCGACCAGCACCTCGACGACGCCAAGAATAGCCTTACGGGGCTCTATATGGCACTTAGAGATGCTCAGCTACTGCTTAAGACCCGCTCGAAAACCGTTGATACCATCCGAATTGATTGGGGCGCCGGGCTTGCAGCGGAATTCCGGGAGGCCATGAATGATGACTTCAACACTCCTGAGGCAATAGCGATGCTTTTTCGTATCGCCTCGGAGGTAAATATAGCGAGAGATGCCCTAGTCCACGGAACATTCGCGTCTGCGATTGAAGAACAATCTTCTTGGGAGGCTTTACATCAGGACGCATCTCTTCTGAGATCGCTTGGTGGTATTTTGGGACTCCTGCAACGCGAACCAAATGACTTTCTACAGGGCCGCCGAGATGTGGTCGTTCAGCCGGGCAGTGGTGAATTGACAATTGCGGGCTACGCGCCGGGAGTCCAAATTGGGTACTCGGATGAACAAATCGATCACCTAATAGCAGATCGCGCCGGCGCGCGCAAAGCGAAGAACTTCGCCGAAGCCGACCGCATTCGCAAAGAATTGCTGGACGCGGGAATCGTTCTCGAAGATACGCCGCAGGGCACCACCTGGCGCCGGGGCTGAAATTGTTGGGTTTCGCTTCGCTCAACCCAACCTACGGGCCGGAAATGTAGGTTGGGGTGACGCAGGAACCCCAACAATCCTGCACGCAAGCATCAATTCTGCGCGAGCATCCACGCGAGCAGCCGCGTGCCGAGCGCGAAGTCGGCGATGTCCATCGCCTCGTCCGGATTGTGGCTGCCGTGAGCGTTGCGCACGAAGATCATCGCGGCGGGAAAACCCGCATGCGCGAAATCCTGTGCGTCGTGGCCGGCGCCGCTCGGGATTTCCATGTGCGGAATCTCGAGCACGCACGCGCCGTCGATCAACTGTGAGCGAAAGCCGGCATCCATCACCGCCGGGCTTTGTAAGGAGAAGTACCCGAAATCGAAGCGCACGCGGCGGCGTGCCGCGATATCGCGCGCGAGCCGTTCGGCGAGCGCCGCCATATCCTTGAGCGTCGCCTCGCTCTGGCTGCGGATATCGAGACTGAAATTCGCCTCGCCGGGCACCTTGGTGAGGGCGTGGACCCGGCTGTCGGTGAAGAACTGTCCGACCGTGAACACGAGATCGCCGCCGGCTGCGCGCACGCGCTCCCATTCGAGATCGAGTTCGCGCACCAGCTCGACCGCCGCCATCACCGCATCGCTGCGATACTCGTGCGGCACCGCGCCGGAATGCGTGTAAGTGCCGAGGCAGCGGCAACTGCGGGCGCGTGCGGCGCCGCGGATCGCGGTCACGACGCCGACCGGAACCTCGCGGTTTTCGAGCACCGGCCCCTGCTCGATGTGCAGCTCGAGATAGCCCCTGAATTTGTCGGGGGAGAGATAGGGCACACCTTTGCCCACTAATTCGGGATCGAATCCCGCGGCACGCATGTGTTCGCGCAACGCGCGCCCGCTGCGGCTGTTGACCGCAGAATCGAGTTCCGCGGCCGGCAGCGATCCGAGCGCGGCGCGGCTGCCGATATGGCCGCCGTGGTGCCCGCCGTACCAAGACGAAAGCTCCTCGGCGCGAATGCCCATCACGGTGATGTCGCATGCAGGCGCGCTGCCGGCTCGGCGCAGGGCGGCCAGCGCCGTGATCCCGGCGATGACGCCTGCGAGCCCGTCGTAGTTGCCGCCGCTCGGCACCGAATCGACGTGTGAGCCGACGAGCCACCCCGGCACGCCACGATCGGATCCGGGGAGCGTGAAATAGCCGTTGCCGAACGAATCGGCCGCGATTTCGAGTTCGAGCGAGCGCGCCGCCTCGGTGAGAACATCGACCGCAATCTGCTCGGCGGGGCTGTACGGTTCACGGCTCACGCCCGCCGTGTCCGCGGTTTTCCGGCCGATTTCGTCGAACAGCTTTGCCGCGAGCGGCATGCTGGCGTCCACCGCGTCGGTGAGTAGGGACAGCGATAGGTTAGTCATGGGAAAGCGAATCGTCGGGGCGCAGCCGCTATAATTGATGCCATGATAACGAAACCGGCAACCTCGCGCGACAACACCACTCGTCTTGCCGGCGCGAGAAAGCATGCCCCGGAGTGCTTGAATCCAGGGCCGGTATCCAGAAACTGCGGCCCCCGCCGCTGATAACGATGCGGAGACTCCTGGTTTGAGCAAGCACATCGTCTGTCTCACCTTCGATTTCGACGGCATCTCGGGATTCATCGCCCGCGGGCAGACTTCCGCCACCTGGATTTCGCGCGGCGAGTTCGGCCCGCGCGTCGGCGCGCCGCGCCTGCTCGCGCTCCTCGAAAAGTACGGCATCCGCAGTTCGTGGTATGTGCCCGGCCACACGATCGAGACGTTTCCCGACGCCGTGAAAGCGGTGGTCGACGCCGGACACGAGATCGCCCACCACGGCTGGACCCACCGCCCGCCGGCGAGCCTGACGCGCGAGGAAGAGGAGGCGGAACTCGTGCGCGGCAACGAGGCGATCAAGCGGATCTCGGGCCAATATGCGCGCGGCTACCGCTCGCCGTCGTGGGATCTGAGCCCGCACTCGGTCGGGCTCATGCTCGAGCACGGCTTCGTCTACGACAGCAGCATGATGGGCGATGATTACACGCCGTATTACCCGCGCCGGGGCGACGTGATCGAACTGGAGAAGCCCGCGCTATTCGGCCAGCGCAGCGCGCTCGTCGAGCTGCCCATCCACTGGTCGACCGACGATTCGCCGCATTTCGAGTTCATGCGCACGGCGGATACCATCCGGCAGGGGCTGCGCAAGGCTGACGAAGTGCTCGGCAACTGGGTGAACGATTTTCTATACATGCGCGACACGATGGAATGGGGCGTGCTCACCTACACCTGCCACCCCTTCATCATCGGCCGCGGGCATCGCATCATGATGCTGGAGCGGCTGATCCGCCGGCTCAAGGACGAAGGCGCCGTGTTCCAGCGCATGGACGAAACCGCCGAAGAATTTCGCACTCGAACGCTGTAACGCATTCATCC
>JACQOK010000153.1 GCA_016202565.1 Betaproteobacteria bacterium
CCGAGCGGTTCTACCGAGTGGACAAGGCGCGCTCCCGCGAGCTCGGTGGCACCGGGCTCGGCCTGGCGATCGTCAAGCATGTCCTGAATCGCCATCAGGGCCGGCTTGAAATCGTGAGTGCGCCGGGGCGAGGCAGCACGTTCCGTGCGCTGTTCCCCGCGCAGCGCCTGCTTGCCCCGGGACACCGCGCCGCCGTTGCGCAGAACGGTTAGATCAGGGTGATCGTGCAGCGGTCGAAGTCGCTGCCCATCTCGAGCAGGTTGAGCAGTTTCGCAACCTGCTTGCTATCCGACTGGGCTTCCACGAAGCGGCCGCTCTGGAACCACCCTGGCGGCAGGATCAGCGTAGCGGGTGTAGCGGCCGCAGGCACTTCCGGCAACAGCAACGCGCGTTCGTAGACGTTCGTGTTCGGGTTGAAGTTCGACGGGCGTACGGCGACCGCCTGCGGCACCCCCGGAAACACGCGCACACCCAGGCACAGTTCCTGGTCCTCCTCCAGCCTCAGCCATTGCACCATGCCCAGTTGAAAGTTCCGGGTTCCCCGCCGCTGGACGGCGACGAGCTGGTTGTGAGCGATGCGTGACTTGCTGCCCGGGTCGCGCAGTATGCACATGAAACCGCTGGCGCTGTGATTGAGAATATGCCAGACCTCCAGCCCTTCCGCGCTCCTGTCGCCGGCCTGCCGTTCGGCATGCACGACATAGCCGAAGGTGTCGAGATCGCGTTTCTCGCGCGAGGTGAGTTCGGTGGGCTGGCGGAACTCGCGGCGCCCGCTGACCTGGAAATGAGCCGCGGATATGCCGAAGCAGACGCTCACCCGCTCCTCGGTTTGCTGCCGTTCTTCGCCGCGGCCGGTGCCGGCACGGCACCACTGCACATAGAGCAGCATCAGCAGGTTTTCGCAGCCGGGCTGACGCGCGGTTTCACCCAATCCCAACTGTGCCGGCGTCTGTCCCTGCTTGAGCAGGGTGATGGTCTGGCGCAGGGTTTTCGACAACGGTTCGAGGTCGAGATAGCGCAAATTCGGTTGGGGCGCGACCTCGCTCTCAAACACCACTCCGGCGGCACCGCCGAGATCAACCGCCATCGAAGGGGTTGAACTCGTCGGGAGCGGTTGCGGCGCAAGACCGACCAGTGTGGCCCATTTCTCGGTCCAGGACTGCACGAATGCCAGCTGGCGCATCGACAGCGCATACGGGTTGGCCAGGTGGACGAGCAGCGCCTGCAGGTAGGTTTCCGCGCAACTGGAGTCGGGCTCCTGCTGGGCGAAGCTGTCCTGCACCCGAATGCGCGCGAAGCCATGCTGCTCGGCAAAAAAGTAGAGTTCATTCAGCGCGCGCCAGAGCGCCGCGGGAAGCTGGCGGTAGACCCGGTAGTGCTCGGCCATCTGGCGGCCGAGGCAGTGCAGGCAGCGCATGGTGATGAGCGCTGCGTGCGGCGCGATGGTCAAGTCGCCGTCCCGGTAAGCTTGCAGGCAATGCTGGTAGTTCCGGCTCAGTTCCTCCCACAGCTCGATCACGCTCGCCCATACGGCGGACTCGTTGGCTTCCAGCGGTATCGGCTTGCCGGCGTAACGGTTGGCGGACTCGGTCTGCACGAACGCGACCGGCTCTCTCAGCGCTTCCAGTATCTTGAGGCGCTCGAGCGCCGAGAGCTCGACGGCATTGAGCGCGGCGCACTGGGCGGTCAACACCCGTTGCGTCTGCTGGACGTTGGTGAGCGGAAGCTCTTCGATCCAGCGCTTGCAGCTTGCGCTGTCGCTGAACTGCAGTGCCCGTTGCGCTTCGGTAGAGCTGAGCGGCTGTGTGTTCATCTCACGGTTCCTTTGTCTGGGGACAGCCCTGCGCGCTTTCCGGCCTCTTTCCCGGTAGAACCTGAAACCAGGGCGCGGAGATTCGTCAAAATAAGCTTAACCGAAGCGCGGCCGCCATGCATGTGAATAAAGTCACCCACTACCTCAGAAAGGCGCGCGAACCACCGGAAGTAGTTCACGTTTTTCTCGAAAGCGCGCGCCGGATGCGGCCTCTTCCACGCGCACGACACGGCACGTGGCGTCACGCCAGAGGAGTTCGCCCCCGAGCTCGGACAATTCGCAGGTCATGGCAGTAACGATGAATGGTAAAGGGAAAGCGGGTAGCCTGGAAGAAGCGGAGCGGATTTTTTGGGGGCTTTCGTTCCCGCTTTTTTCTGGGGGCCTTCGTTCCCGCTTCTCCCGGCCCCGGATTTCATTTCATTCCATCCGGGCTACGCTGTCGATAGA
>JACQOK010000133.1 GCA_016202565.1 Betaproteobacteria bacterium
CGACCCGATAGTATTCGGGATACTGGTGGCGCTTAACCTGCAGACCTCGTTCCTCACGCCGCCGATGGCGATGTCGGCCTATTACCTGAAAGGCATTGCGCCGGCTTTCGTGGAGTTGTGGACCATCTTCAAGGGCTGTTTCCCCTTCCTTGGACTGGTGTTCGTCACCATGATCCTGGTGTACGTGTTCCCGGCGCTAATGACTTGGCTGCCGAACCTCATTTACGGAAATTAAGCGCTGCATGGACGTTTCCCGGTTGAATTGGCTTTCAGCGACCGACGCCGCTCGCATGATCCGCGAGGGTGCCATCAGCGCCGAGCAATTGACCGAAGCCTGCCTCGCGCGGGTGCGCGAGGCGGAGGCGAAGGTGCAGGCCTGGACGTACCTTGATCCGGAACACGCCCTCGGCCAGGCTCGCGCGCGCGATGCCGATCGCAGGGAAGGGCGCCCGGTCGGTCCGCTGCACGGGGTTCCAGTCGGCATCAAGGACATCATCGACACCGAGGACATGCCGACCGAGGACGGCACCGTTTTGCACGCGGGCCGCACACCGGCGCACGATGCGACGGTGGTGGCAATGCTGCGGGCGGCCGGAGCGGTGATCATGGGCAAGACGGTGACCACCGAACTCGCGACTTACTCACCCGGCAAGACGCGCAATCCGCACAACCCCGAGCATACCCCCGGCGGCTCGTCGAGCGGCTCGGCCGCCGCGGTTGCCGCCGGCATGGTGCCGCTCGCGCTGGGGAGTCAGACCAATGGGTCGGTGATCCGGCCCGCGGCATTTTGCGGCGTGTACGGCTTCAAGCCAACTCACGGGCTGATTCCGCGCGGCGGCGTGCTCAAGCAGTCGCGCACGCTGGACCAGGTGGGCGTCTTCGCGCGCACGCTGGAGGATGTCGCGCTCATCGCTGAGCAGATCGTCGGCTACGATTCGCTCGACGCGGACACGCGGCCCCGGGCGCGGATGCCGTTCGTCCAAGCCGCCGCCGAGGAGCCGCCGCTGCCCCCGCTGCTCGCATACGTGAAAGGCCCGGTCTGGGATCGGGCGAGCGAGGAAACGAAAGCGGCGTTTGCCGAACTGGCTTCGGCGCTCGGCGAACGCGTGGTGGAGATCGAACTTCCCGAGTCCACGCGCCAGGCGCTCGACTGGCATCAAACCATCATGGAAGCCGAAATGGCGGCGAATCTCGATCTCGAATGGGAAAAAGGGCGCGAGCGGTTCTCGGAATCCCTGCGCGCGCAGCTTGCCCGCGGGCGCGAAGTGAAGGCGCTCGATTATCAGCGCGCGTGCGCGCGCATACCGCTGATCAACGAGGGCTTTGAAGAAATCTTCGATCGTTGCGATGCGATCGTCACGCCCGCGGCGGCGGGCCCCGCGCCGAAAGGCCTGGAAGCCACTGGCGATCCCGCGTTTTGCACGTTGTGGACACTGTGCGGGATGCCGGCGCTTAATCTGCCGCTGATGCAGGGTGCGAACGGGCTTCCGCTGGGGGTACAGCTGATCGGCCGGCGCGACGGTGATGCGCGCCTGCTGCGCACCGCGCGCTGGCTCGTCGCTCAGGTCGCGGGAAGCTGAACAGATACGGAGGAATTCAACATGGCGTTCAAAGTCTTCGCCGGAATCGTGGCAGCAGCGCTGCTCCTCATCTTCATCAGCCCCGTGGTGATCAAGCTCAAGGACATCGCGCTCAGCGTCGTGGTGCTGATTGGTGTCACGCTGATGCTCCTCGACATCTGGCACTCGCTGCGGTCGAAGGATGACTGATCGGAGCGACAGGGTTATCCGACGGACTTTGGCGTCGGACGAAACGAACCCGATCGGTGCCGCACCACTCGATGAACGTAATCGGTTTAGCGCGCGTCGCCACGCCTAAAATGCGGCTGGCGCTCTTTGTCCGCGGTGCGGCACCCCTCTGCGCGCTGTTTTTCCACTAAGTCGAGCTCGCGGCGATCGCCGCGAAATTGAGGCGCGCGTTTGGCCCGACCGGCCCGCTGTTTATCCGGGAAACGCGCCATCGTAATATCCGATCCGCCGGGATCGCCAGGGAAAAATGATGAGATCAAAAATCCTCGTGACGCGCGAAGTTTTCGATGAAACGCTCGATTATCTGGCGCAGCACTGCGAAGTCGAATCCAACCAGCAGGACCTGTCGTTCACCGCGGTGGCGCTCGCGCAGCGCCTCGCCGACAAGGATGCGGTGATGTGTTGCCTCACCGACCGTATCGATGGCGCGCTGCTCGAGCGCAGCACGCGTTTGAAGGTCGTCGCGAACATCGCGGTCGGCTACAACAACATCGACGTTGCCGCGTGCACGGCGCGCGGCGTGATGGCGACCAACACGCCCGGCGTGCTCGACGACTCGACGGCCGATCTCGCCTGGGCGCTCATGCTCGCCACGGCGCGCCGGTTGACCGAAGTCGAAAGCTACATTCGCGCCGGCGAATGGACGGGTTGGCGCCTCAAACAATGGCTGGGCGTTGACGTCCACCACGCGACCCTGGGCATCATCGGCATGGGCCGCATCGGCCAGGTTATCGCCAAGCGCGCCGCGGGCTTCGACATGAAAGTGCTTTATTGCAACCGTAAGCCGGTGGCGAGGGAAATCGAACAGCGGCTCAACGCCACTTATGTCACCAGGGACGAACTGCTGGCGCAGTCCGACTTCGTGATTCTGCAGGTGCCGTACTCGGCGCAAACCCATCACCTGATCGGCGCGGCTGAACTGAAGATGATGAAACCCACGGCCATCCTCATCAACTCCACGCGCGGCGGGGTGGTCGACGACGCGGCACTCATCGCGGCGCTGAAGGGCGGCACGATCCGCGGCGCCGGTCTCGACGTGTTCGAGAACGAGCCGAAGCTCGATCCCGGGTTTCTCGAACTCAGGAACGTCGTGCTGGCTCCGCATATCGGCAGTTCCACTGAGGCCACCCGCCGCGCGATGGCGATGACGGCGGCACAGAACCTCATCGCCGGGCTCACGGGCAGGACGCCGCCGAATCTCCTCAACCCTGAAGCTAGAAAGCAGTAACCGCCAAGACGCCAAGGACGCCAAGAGAAAACGAAATTAAGGAAACGCCTTTGTAATTCTTGCGTTGGCAGTTTGCGGTTATTTGCATGTCCAGTTACGTCCGACGGTGTTCGTTGAATGCTCTTGTCTTTCTTGGCGCTCTTGGCGTCTTGGCGGTTCAATCGGGTTTTGATCTGAGTGACCAGCTTAGCGTGTGCAGCGGATGAGTTACTTCACCCAGCTCATCAACCTCATGATCGAGGTGATGCTGCCGCTCACGCTGCTGGTCGCGGTGGGCGGGCTCTGGCCGCGTTTCTTTCCCGACACGCCGGTGGACGGCGCCCGTTCGCTGCTGAACCGCATGGTGATGTATCTGTTCCTGCCCTGCATCCTGTTCTCCGTGGCGTCCACGACGCCGATCTCGGGTGAACTGCTGTCGGTGCCCCTTCTGGTCGGTATCGGTTCGCTGCTGTCGGGTGGGATTCTCTATGTGGCGGTGTACCTCACGCCGCTTGGACGCGGCTTGCCGGACGCGACGCGCGCGATTCTGGTCGTGGGCGGCATGTTCGGCAATACCTTCAATGTTGGCGTTCCGGTGCTGGTGTTCTTCTTCGGCACGGAAGCCACGCGCTACGCGGTGTTCAACGACATGCTGATGACCATGCCGCTCGTGTGGAGCGTAGGGGTGTGGATTTGCACCCGGCTGGGCGCGCATCGCAAGTCGGAGCAGCCGGCGGTATGGCGGGTCATGTTGTCGATGCCGCCGATCTGGGCATTCATCCTCGGCACGGCCTCGCAGCAGCTCGGATTGACCTACGCGCCGCTGACCGCCGCCACATGGTTCATCGGACAGGCGACCATACCGGTCACCCTGTTTGTCCTCGGCATGACGATCCCATGGCGCAATCTCACGCCGCGCCCGGAAATCCTTTCAGCC
>JACQOK010000001.1 GCA_016202565.1 Betaproteobacteria bacterium
CTGTGAGTACGATATACGAGGACAGACTGCTCGCCAAGGCACTAGATCACACCGGAGTTGTCAGTTGTCGTGAAGAGGCGACAAGTATGTAGCCAAATCACTACAGAAAACGGTGAGCCTCGATCGTGGCTCGAGCGGCGCAGCGAATTGAAGGCGCGGACGAGACGTGTCCCGGTACGCAAACCGTCCTGGAAGGATTGAGCCTGCTGCTCAAAAAAACGAGCTGTCCGTTTACTGAGCAACGTAAAAATGCCTGACTCCGCTCAGCCCTCACCCCCGCCCCTCTCCCGGAGGGCGAGGGGAGATTCGTGGTGCAAATGAGGTGTCACCCATTTGCACGAGGCTTAATACTGAACGGCGGCAGCCGTGTCGAGGACCTCGTTTATCGTGCCGCAACGGGGGCACTTCAGGACGAGATCCCGCACCTGTTCGATTCGCATTGATGCGATCAGTGTCGTCTCGCAGATGGCGCAAACATGGTCGGTGTCGCCGTCGCCGGTCATAATCGGCGCACGCTGCCCGACGACGGCGTTGTGCCTGCCGCGTGTCCAGTCCGATACGACGTGCATTTTCCTGCGAAGCATGGGGTCCTCTCTTCCGATGATGCGCCGGATTCGTTTTCCGTTCGCTTGCCTGCCCGCCTCCAATATATTCGACGCTTTACTCTGCTATTCACGCGTCAGCGCGCCGCCGGCTGGTCCGTTCGGACCGTGTGCCGGGTCGTGTGCCGGCCCACGTGCCGGAAAACGCTTTCCCCTCCTCATCGAGGAGGGGGCGTGGACTTCACCAAGTCGGGGAGGAGCGGATATCCGGCGTCAGTCGGTGGCGCCAACGCCCACGGCGGCGGGCGCCCCTTTGCCGAGGCGCTTCAAGACCTTCACGCGCTGTACGGTGTCGCCGGCCAGATGCGTCCAGACCATTGCGTCACGCACCAGCTTGTCGACGCGGGCATTCATCATGCAGCCTTCGGCGCCGTGGATTTCCATGTTGAGGCGGGTGACGCGCTGAATGACGTCGGTCGAGTAATTCATCACGAAACCGGCGTTCGCGGAGTGCTCCTTGCGGTCATGCAGCCACGCCACCCGCATCACGTACGAGCGCAGCGCTTCGGTGAGCATGTGCATCTCGTTCAACTTGAGTTGGATGAGCTGGTGCTCCATCAGGTACTTCCCGGCCCGCTTGTGCGTCTGCGCGAAGCTCATGGCCGTTTCCACCGCGTCATCGCACACGCCCAGCGCGTTGGCCGCAAGCTCGAGGTCGCCGAAAAGATCGCCGCCGGTGGTGTCGCCCCGGCCCGACTTGACCGAGCCTGTGCCCACCTCACCCACGACGTTGGCGTGCGGCACGCGCGCGTTCTCGAATATCAGCTCCGCGTTCTGGTAGAAGCGCCAGCCCCGCTTGTTGAAGACCTTGCCGATGCGGAAGCCCGGCGTGCCTTTCGGCACCATGAACAGCGTGCCGCCCTGCTTGATGCTGACTTCCGGGTTGCTGCGCGCGTCCACGAAAAAGAGCGAGCCCACGCTGCCGTTCGCGATGAAACACTTCTCGCCGTTCAGGATCCACTCGTCGCCACGGCGTTCCGCCCGCACCCGGTAGCCCGCCTTGGGATCATCCTCGGGCGGCATCCGGTTATCGGATCCGGCGTTGGGCTCGGTGATCCCTCTCCCCATCACATACCGGTGGTCCGCAAGAAACGGTTTCAGGAACCGCTCCTTCTGGTCCTGGGTGCACGCGGACGCGATGAGATGGCTCCACTTCCAATTCTGGCTGAACGCCTTGGAGATGGCGCTGTCGCCCTTGGCGAGTTCGGCCATCACCAGCGCCTGGGACACGAAATCGGCTCCCGGTCCGCCCCATTCCTTGGGGACCGCCAGCGTCCGGAAACCAAGCTTCGAGCCTTTCTCGATGATGCCCCAGTCCCACGGCTCGAAGCCGCCTTCGATCTGGTCGCGCTCCAGCGAAATCGGCCGGATTTCGTCCTGCGCGAACTTGCGCGCTTCCGTCTGCCAGCCGCGCTGCTCTTCGTTCAATGAAAAATCCATACCTGCTCCTTGAAATCCGTGAGGTTGGGAGATCGTGAAATCGTCAGTAGAAGCTCGCTCTGACGCCCTCACGCTCTCACGTTCTAAGCGGCGAGCGGCCGCTGATAGCCGGCGACAGCCTCGGCGACCTGCAGTTTCGCTGCGGCGTCCGTCTCCTCGGAATGCAGGAACACCATGCCGTCGTGCACGTACTTTTGCAGCGGCATGTCCCGCATCACGCCCATGGCGCCGAAGCATTCCGCGGCATGCAGAGTCACGTCGTGCACGGCTTCGGCCGTGAATACGCGGGCGATGGTGTGCAAGGGAAGTGCCGCTATGCTGCGATCGGCGACGGCTTCAGGATGATCCGCGGCCCAGGCCGCCTTCCAGATCATGGTGCGTGCCAGTTCCAGCTTGATGGCGCAATCGGCGAGCTTCGTGCCGATGGCCTGGTGCTCGATGATGTTGCGTCCGCCCTGGCGGCGCAATTTCGCATACTCCACCGCGGCCTCGTAGGCGGCGCGCCCCACACCGAGATTGATCGCTGCGAGCTGGGGATCGCCGCGCATGGTCTGCCGCGCGAGCGGGCTTTGCCCTTCCTTCCCGAGCAAATGGTCAAGCGGCACCTTGCAATCCTTGAATACCACCCCGGCCCCGGGGCCGTGGTGCCAGCGGATGCCGGGTTCGCCGTTGGAAACGGCCCCCCCAATGGCCTTGGCCGCCTCGCGCACGGCAAGGCCGGGGGTGTCGCGCGGCACCAGCAGCGTGCTCACGCCATTCATCCCCGTCTTCCTCGCATCGGTTCTCGCCTGGACCGCGAACAGCTTCGCGATCGGCGCATTGGCGACAAAAGAAACCGTGCCGTTGATCACCCAGGCACCGTCTTGCTTCACCGCGTTCAACTCCTCGCCCGGCGCTATGCTGAGCGGACGGTGATAGCACCATCCCACGAGGTCATTGCGCCCCCCGGCAAGAGCGAGGTGACACTTGTCGTCCTCGACGAATTTCGGCAGAAAGCGCGCGCGCAATTCAGGCGTCATTCCCTGGTCGAACAGCGCGGGGCCGAGCAGCGCGGTCTGCCCGAGGGCGACCGCAATATCGACGTCGCCGGCGGCAAGTTCTTCCAGGACGATGCAGGTGGTCAGCGTGTCCGCACCCGCACCGCCGGCTTCTTCGGACAGCGCGAGCGTGCGCAAGCCCATCTGCGAGGCCTTGTCGAGGAGGTCCGCGAGCAGCGGCTTCTCGAACGGCTGCAAACGGTCGGGATGCAGCGCGACGGGCTTGATCTCCCTTTCGACAAAGTCCCGTACCGTGTCGCGAAACTCCAGCTGTTCCGCGGTGAGATGAAGGTTATACATATCAGTCAATTGTCCAAGTTGTGGTCAGTCATCGCCGGTGATGCGACGCCCGCTCTTTTTCGTTCCGTGGAAGGTGCTGCGCGGAATGCCTCGATAAAACTAGCCTAGTACTATAGCGGGATCGGGGTTGCATGGGAAGGATGCCGTCTCACTATATGGAACATCTCGGTGTCGCTCCTTAGCGGTGGATCGCAACGGTATAGCGCCCGCCGCGCGCATGGCCGCGATACATGCCCTCGCTCACGAACGGCATCGCCACGTGGCCGGCGCGATCGACGGCGATCAGCCCCCCTTCGGCGCCGAGCGCCACAATGCGGTCAAGCGCGCGACCAGCGGCGAGCGCCAGCGTCTCGCCGCGGTAGCGCATTCGCGCCACCACGTCATGGGCCAGCACCGCACGGATGAACGATTCACCGTGACCCGTGGCGGAAACCGCACACGTCGCGTTATCGGCGTAGAGACCTGCTCCAACGAGCGGCGAGTCGCCCACCCTGCCCGCCATCTTGTTGGTGTATCCACCGGTCGAAGTCGCAGCAGCAAGGTTTCCGCAACCGTCGAGCGCCACCGCACCCACCGTACCGTGAAGCTCGGCCGCGCTGGCCCGCGAGCGCGCGCGCGCCCGCACCAGAGCCCGCGCGCGCGCGCGCGTCGAAAAGTAATTCGGTGCGACCATCGGCACGCCCGCATCCCGTGCGAAACGGTCAGCGGCGGCGCCCGCAAGCAGGACATGCGGCGTCAACTCCATCACCGCACGCGCCGCGAGCACCGGATTTTTGACGCGCTTCACTGCGGCCACGCCGCCGGCCCTGCCAGTGGCGCCGTCCATCACCGCGGCGTCGAGCTCGTGCTCGCCTGCGGCATTGAATACGGCGCCACGCCCGGCGTTGAATAGCGGCGTATCTTCCAGAACAACCACCGCGGCGACCACGGCATCCATGCTGCTGCCGCCGTTTTCGAAGACCGCGTAGCCAGCGCGCAGCGCAGCGACCAGCGCGTCACGATAGCGCCGTTCGCGCCGCGGGGTCATTTCGCTCCGGCTGACGGTACCGGCGCCGCCGTGGATCGCCAGTACGCAACCGGATGGATTTTGTTTTCGCTTCGGCTTCAAGAGAACCGCTAACGCGCGAGTTCAGAGAGCTCTTTCTGCAGTGCTTCCGAGATCTCGATGCCCTCGGCCCGCGCCTTGACGGCGGCGAGATGACGGCGCGCGCCGGGCAGCCGCACACCTTCGTCGGCGAGCATCTTCTCGATGAGAACTTCGAGGCGGGCAGAGTAGGATTGCGCGCCGGCGAGCGCGTCCGGATCGATGGCAAGTATCGCGTGCCCGATGCGCGGCTTCCCGCCGGGCTCGAAGTACGAATCGTTCTCGAAGCTGAACGCGGCACCGGTCAGCGCCACGCACAGCAGTTCCACCATCAGCGCCAGCATGGTGCCCTTCACGCCGCCGATCGCGGCGAGGCTGCCGGTCAATGCGGCCTGCGGATCGGTGGTCGGTTCGCCGTTCCGGTCCAGCGCCCAACCAAGGGGTATCTGCTTTCCTTCCTTCGCGTAGAGCATGATCTTGCCGCGCACGACTTCGGTAAGCGAGAGATCCACCACGATCGGGGCCGCGCTCCTGCGCGGGAATACCGCGGCGATGGGATTGGTGCCGAAGAACGCTTTTTTCCCGCCCCAGGCGTTGATCGCCGCCGGCGAATTGGTGAACGCCAGTCCCACGAGCCCCGCTTCCGCGACCGGCGCGAGATGATACGCCGCCGCCCCGAAGTGGTGGCTGTTGGTGACGCCGGCAAAGGCCACGCCGTGCCGCTGCGCCCGCTGAATCGCCTCCTGCACCGCCAGCGCGGCCCCTTCGTAGGCGAGTCCGCCGCCGGCATCGATCAGGCACGTGCCGCCCTTTTCCCGGATCATCCGCGGCTGCGCTTTGCCGTTCGCGCGCCCTTCGCGCAGATGCTGGCAGTAGAGCGCGACGCGCGGCACGCCGTGAGTCGGCAATCCTTCCATTTCAGCGGCCACCAGCGCGCGGGCAGCCGCTGTCGCCATCGAGGGCGACGCGCCGGCATTCTGCAGCGCGCGGACGACAAGCCGGGTCAATTCATCGATCGGGAGTTGTGGCATAAACAATTCGGGAGGTCGTGAGATCGGGAAATCGGGAGATTCCGCTTCGCTCTCACGCCCTTACGCTCTGACGCTCTCACGGAATTTGTCGCCCTCACCCTCTGACGCCCTCACGGAATTTGTCGCTCTCGCGCCCTCACGCTCTCACGCGCTAATCCAGCTTGGTACCGGAACGTTTCGCGACATCGGCCCACTTC
>JACQOK010000134.1 GCA_016202565.1 Betaproteobacteria bacterium
AGTTGAAAAATGGACCTTCTAACTTCTAGAAGTGACAAAGGCAAGTCCTGCATAGTATCTACGTCTACGTCCACTTACCGCTCGCCGCTCACTAGATTTTAATTTTGGGATCCAGCCAGTCCCGCAAGCTGTCGCCGAATAGGTTGAAGGCGAACACGCCCAGGCTGATCGCAATCCCCGGGAACACGATCATCCAGGGCGCCTGCTGGTAGAAGTCGGCCGCCGCGCCGGAGAGCATCAACCCCCAGGAGGGCGTCGGTTCCGTCACGCCCAGCCCCAGGAACGAAAGCGAGGCCTCGGACAGGATGGCCTGCGCCACGAACGCGGTCAGCATGATGAGATAAGGCGCGACCACGTTGGGCACGATGTGACGAAAGATGATGCGCGTGTCCGAAAAGCCCGCCGCGCGCGCCGCGTCGATGTAAGGCAACTCCCGGATCGCCAGCGCGGAGGACCGCACCACCCGCGCCACCTTCGGCATCATCGGCAGCCCGATGGCGATGATGAGGTTGATGTCGATGCCCAAAACGATGTTCTTGCCCAGCACCGCCACCACCGTGATCGCGAGCACGATGATCGGGAACGAGAGCAGCACATCCATGATGCGCTGGATCACGAGATCGACCTTGCCGCCGAAGTAGGCCGAAACCACGCCGACGACGGCGCCCACCGTCGAGCCCCAGAACGAGGCAATGAAGCCGATAGCGAGCGCGGTGCGCGCGCCGTAGACGACGCGCGAGAGCACATCGCGGCCGAAGGAATCGGTGCCGAGCAGGTGTTCCCACGACGGCGCAGCGAGCATCGCACCGTAATCCACCGCCAGCGGATCGTAGGGCGCCACCCACGGTGCAAACAGCGCGCACACTCCCATCACGATGATCAGGACAAGCCCCCCTGCGCCGAGCGGCTGCAGCAGGACGAACTGCAGCACCGGGTGCCGGCGCTTGGGCACCTTGTAGGATATGGCTGTGGCCGCGGTACTCATCACGCTGTATCCGTCACTTTCTCGTCACGCTTTTCCGTCACCGTCACTCGTCCCCCGTCACTCGTCAGTCGTCACTAACGATAGCGAATGCGCGGATCAAGCAGCGCATACAGCATGTCGATAAAGAAGTTGATCAGCACGAAGAACCCCGCCACCAGCAGCACCAGCGCCTGGATCATGGTGAAGTCGCTGCGCGCGACCGCATGCACGA
The DNA here is from genome assembly GCA_016202565.1 of Betaproteobacteria bacterium. GTDB lineage: Bacteria > Pseudomonadota > Gammaproteobacteria > Burkholderiales > SG8-41 > DSOT01. Next base: position 1,197 of record JACQOK010000134.1, read on the forward strand.
AGAGCCTGCCGATGCCGTTCAGGTTGAATACCTGCTCAGTCACCACCAGGCCCCCGATCAGGAACGCGAACTCGAGCCCGATCACGGTGACCACCGGCAGCAGGGCGTTGCGCATCGCGTGCCGCGCCACTACCCAGCGCTCCGCCACGCCCTTCGCGCGCGCCGTGCGAATGTAGTCCTCCTGCAGCACCTCCAGGATCGAGGAGCGCATCATGCGCGTCGCAACCGCCGAGTAGCGGTAGCCCACCGTCAGCGCGGGCCAGATGAGCTGCGAAAGGTTTTTCCAAGGATCCTCCCAGAGTGAAGTGAACGTGAGCGGCGGGATCCACGCGAAATAGGTCAGCAGCAGCAGGATGATGATCATGCCGAGCCAGAACGACGGAACCGCGAGACCTGCGATCGAGAACACGCGGATCGTCTGGTCGATCCAGGTGTCCTTGAATATCGCCGAGAGCGTCCCAAGCGGCAGCGCGAGCAGTATCGCGAGTATCGTCGCCATCACCGCCACCTGCAGCGAGAGCTCGAGCCGGATGCCGATCTCGTAGCTGATCGCCTTGCCGGTCCACATCGAGTAGCCGAAGTCGCCCTGCAGCACGCCGAAGAACCACTTGAAAAACTGCACGTAGAGCGGCTGGTCGAGCCCGAGCCTCGCGCGCTCGGCATCGATGATCTCCTTGGAGATGTTGGCGCCGCCCGCGTCCCCCAGCAGCATGGTCGCCACCGGATCGCCCGGCATCAGCCGCAGCAGAAAGAACACGAGCACCGCGACGCCGACCAGCGTCGGGATCATCAGGAGAATGCGGTTTATCGTGTAGCGCAGCATCTATTTCAAGAACCGTGACGGGCAACGAGGGCGTAGGTTGGGTTGAGGCGCATCGTCGAAACCCAACGGTGAACGATATTGGTTTTGCGGTTCGTTGGGTTCATCGTTGGGTTTCGCTCCGCTTAACCCAACCTACGGCAATTCGTTACTG
>JACQOK010000151.1 GCA_016202565.1 Betaproteobacteria bacterium
CAGTACTTGAAATCCGGCACTACCGACCAGGATGCGTGCATCACGCCGGAGAGCAAATGGGCCCCGTTGCCGCAGTGAAGCCCGCCCCCGGCGGCCCCGGTGTTGGGAGTGCCAAATGCGGCCGCAAAACCCTGGAACGGTGTCCGGCTCGACGTGATTGTTGTTGTGCGATGCATGACCAGCTTGCGTGGATCTTCCTTATGAATGCGGCGCAACTGGGCTGCAATTTCGTCCAGTGCCTCGTCCCAGCTGATCTCTTTCCAGCCCGGATCCTCGTTCAAACCCTTCTTCGGATTGGTGCGGCGCAGCGGCACCGTCAGCCGGTTGGGGTCGTAATGGGTCATGATCCCGCTCACCCCCTTGCCGCACAGCCGCCCCTTGCCGATGACGCTCTCCGGATTGCCTTCGATCTTCACCAATACGCCATCCACGCGGTGACCGACGATCGAACAGTTGCCGTAGCAAATGGCGCATGAGGAAGGCACCCAGGCATCGTCCGTTCCTTGCCCACTCTTCAACACAGCGTTGGCGCTCATGTCGTTCATTTGGCACTAGCCTCCTTCGATAGCGGTGAGCAGAATTATTTCAACCAGCGCCGGTGATGGCCCAACGTGCACCGGTATCTCAACATCGTCTGCCGGCAGGCCATCGACGAATACCCGGCAATGCCTGAATTTCCGGCCGTCGGCTCCGATTACTCGATCGGAAAACTCTTCTCCATAGCGCCGGCCCAGTTCGACCAGGACGTCTTTTACCGAGAAGCCCTCAGGAAGCTGCAACTCCAGCGGGCGTTCCGCCAATACGCTGGCTAGCGTGCCGTACAGCCATACCTTGACCGCTACTGGCGAAGCGACTTCTTGTTTGGACGTGGAAGGCTTGGCCGCGGGGCGCCGCGGTTCTGTCCAAAAACGGCTGCTGCCAACAACCGCATCCCAGCGGACACTCATGACCTCTACTCCTCCTCGGGCAGGAAGGCTATCCATTCAATTGACTCATGAAAACGCCTATTAGGAAACACATCGCCATCAATCTTGAAAGCCCTGGCTATCGCTGCGGGGCGAGGGGCGTCCACACCGGCAGGTAGACACCGGCGCGGATGGTGGAGTACTTCATGAAGAAGTCCCCGAAGGCCGAGGCCAGGGCGAGCACCACCATCGCAGCCAGGGACAGCGGCCCGGACAGCCCGGTCCATACCAGCCACGCGGGCACCACCAGACCCAGCAGCAAGGTGCCGTCGTAGAAATAGATCGCCACGCTGCCGGCGAACAGCTCGTGCACCGAGCGCTGCGCCGCGGCGTTGCCGCCGGTCAGCGCGCCGTGCACCTCCAGAGCGAAGAACAGGATCACCAACGAGGTGATCAGCGTCCACAGCAGCAGCAGGTTGGTGATCGAGGGCAAGTCCTGTGCGTTCAATGCCAGCGCCAGAAGCAACCCGGCGATGCCGCCACGCAAGGCGTAGGCGATGTAGAGCGCCGGATGCAGCGGCGAGTTCCAGAACGGAATGCCCTTGGAGGCGGTATAAACAAACCCCATGTAGCCGATCATGGTCAGCATGCCCAGGATCGCCAGCACGTTGCCGATGCCGGCGATCACCGAGTCGGCGCTCCAGAGCGGCAGAAACAGCGGCACCAGGTACAGGAAGGCCCCGGCGAGAAAGAAGCTCAAGCCGAAGAACCCGCGCGAGATCCATGAGCGCCTGAACTGGAGCATCATTTTCCAGGCGCGCCGCGGGTGACCCAGGTTGGCCAGGTGCAGCAGACCGCCCAGGCCGCCCAGAACGAACGCCAGGGCGAGCCCGGTGCGGTTGCCGTACAGCAGCGAAAACAGCCAGGTGCCCCCGGCCACCCCGACCACGAAGTGGCCGATCACCATGAACATGCCCCGGCCTTCGCACCATTCCCGCTGCGGGCGCAGCTCCCCGCGCAAGTCCTGGATCAGTTGGTCGTACTTGGCGCGCGTGTGTTCCATGTTGCAGGCTCCTTCGCTCTTGCCTTTCCCAAATCTCGCGATTTTGCACCGTTGCGCCGTTGCAACGGTGCAAAATCGTGAAACATAAGGCGAGAATCAAACCGCTTGGCTCGCTTTACCGCCCTGTTTCTCCCGATCTTGCGCAGTTGCAAACTGCGCAACTGCTCAAAATCGGGAGATTTATATAAACCCAAACCCTTCGCCAGTTCTGTCAACACCTGAGTGCTCGTGAGTGACTGACCCGAGCGATGCCCTCGCCGGCTCACGGCGGCAGATAGTAGACCGAGGGCCTGGTGCCGGCCTCAGGGTGCAGCGGAAAGCCGCCGCGCTCCTTGATCAAGCGCGACACCTCGCTCATCGGATCCTCCAGATCCCCGAAATACCTCGCCACGGTCGGACAGTTCGCCACGCAGGCGGGCTGCTTGCCCGCGCGCACCCGCTCGCGGCAGAAATTGCATTTCATCACCACCTCGGTCTGGTGCCGGGCCACCCGCGCCTTCTCGTAGGCCGTCTGCCCCTGCTCGTAGTAGTTCTGCGGCGCGTCGTTGTAGTAGCG
>JACQOK010000143.1 GCA_016202565.1 Betaproteobacteria bacterium
CCCGCTCGATACGGCTTCGGTTGACGCGGGCGCAGTTGCCGGATCTGGAATAGCTCCACCCGGGCCATCCGCGCAGGTAAAGAAATTGCCGGAGGCGTTTCCTGTAATGAACGCGACGAATTTCCCGCCATTTAGCCGCCAGAATGGCGGGATCGCCGTTATTCTGCCCGCTCACGACCACACCTGATACCGAGAGTGAACTTGACGGCTCACTCCGGTCGAGTCATATTACTTTCATGGCACTTTCAAGGAAGAAGGCGACCACCATCGCGCTGGATCCGGAGGACGATCGGCTGCTCTCCCTGGCGGCCCGCGAGCGGGGAGTCTCGCGCTCAGAGTTCATCCGGCAGCAGCTCGCCCTCGTGCTCGAACAGTACCGCCGCCATCCCAAGCCGAAGAGTGCGGGAATTGTCCGCGCGCTGAGTGAGCGCGGGGACGAGCGCGAGCTGTTCAGTGCCGGCCGGTAGCGCGGCGGCACTGATCTGCGATACCGGTGCTCTGCTCGATTATCTCGTCGAGAGCGCGCCAGATCACCGACTGTTTCGCAACGCCATCGACCAAGCGCGCACTCGTTACGTTCCCGGCCTCGTGCTCGCAGAAGTCGATTACTTCCTTCGCGACGAGCGGCCCGCGATGCACGTGTTCATGCAGGACGTGGCGCGCGGCGCCTTCACCTACGCTCCGCCCGCGCTCGATGCGCTCTCCCGAGCCATGGATATCGATCGGCGTTACTCAGACCTTGGCCTCGGGCTTGTCGATGGATCGATCATCGCGCTCGCCGAGGGCCTCGGCATCCGTCGCCTGGCCACGCGCGACGTGCGTCACTTCGCGGCGGTCCGCTTGCGCGACGGTAGCTCGTTCGAATTGGTCGTCCATCCAACGGATCCCGACAGATCGTGAGCGCAGACGGAATTTGGCCATGCTCCAGCTCGGCCGGCTGTAGAATCGCCGAATAACGGGCGGCTGCATCCGCCGCGGCTGTCTTCATGATCGCCGCGTTTCGTTAGACGTCTTCGGAACTCAACATGGTGCCAACCTATTCGCTCCGCGACGTAACCCGACACCTGCAGCTTCACCTGGAGCGTCGTCGCCAGGCTAGCGTCGGCGAACCGCGGCGAATGCTGGCGTTCTCTTCGCCCGGCCAGACTCGCCGCTTGCACGATTGGGAATGGGTCATGGGCAAGTTCGTCCAGGCCCTTGCTCGCGACACGTTCGATGTGATCGTCCCGAAGGATCTCGTCTACCGGCACAAGGTCTTCAACCAGACCATCGGCCTCACCCACGGTGACGGCGTCAAGGCCCAGGCGTTCGCCGGCATCCCCTGGTATTCGATGAAGCAACGGCGGGACGCGATGCCGGCCCTGCTCAAGTCCCTCGGCCTGGAGCAGCTCGATCTTCTGATCTATGGCCACTTCCACCAGTTGATCTACGAGGAAGGCAGCGGCTGCAGCCTGCTGATCAACGGATCGATCAAGGGATACGACGAATACATCCTCAAGACGAAATACAGCGGGCAGACCCCGATCCAGGCCCTGCTGACGTTCCACCCACGCCACGGGCTGACCGACCTGTCGCGGATCAACCTTGGCCATATTCAGTCCGCGGCTCAGGCGGCGCCGCGGATCGCGGCGTGAAGGAGCAAGACCATGCACACCATCGTCACGCTGCTATCGATTCTCGTGTGCCTTCTCGCGGTTCCGCGTGCCGAGGCTCAACTCGATAAGCTCGGGCCGCAGAGATCCAGCGGCTCCTCCGCGAGGGCGCGGTTCTTCGATTCAGGACACGACCGGTCTCGGCCCGAACAGGATGATGCCCGCACCGACCAGACAAATGGCGGCGCCGACCACATCCCAGCGATCGGGTCGCGTGCCATCGATCGCCCACAGCCAGAACAGCGAGGCCGCGATATAGACGCCGCCGTAAGCCGCATACGCACGACCGGCCGCCGTGGCATTAACCAGCGTCAGCAGATAGGCGAAGACGGACAAGGACACGAGGCCGGGTGCGACCCACCACACCGATTTGCCGAGACGCAACCAGGCCCAGAAACTGAAGCAGCCGGCGATCTCACCAATCGCCGCTCCAACGTAGGCAAGCAATGAAGTCATCGTCCTGCTGTCCGATCCTCATGCCGGCGCCCTCGCGGTCGCGCGTCAGTCACACCGTCAATCGATACACCGCGGAGGCCGCGAACGAACCCTGCCTAACGTGCGGCCGATACCCTGGCCAGGAGGCCCGACGTGCGGTGGAGCGCTGTGCTCCTCGCACTATGGGCATCTAG
>JACQOK010000137.1 GCA_016202565.1 Betaproteobacteria bacterium
CCGTCCCTGGTAAAGATCGTGATCCGCGGACCGAAGAGCGTCATCGTGTGCGACGGAATGATCGTCACGCGCTTCATGAGTTCCAGCACCTCCGGTGGGTCGTCAGCGCGCGCCGGGTCTTCCCCCCATCCGCGCAGGACTGGAAAGCCGCGTTTTACGACAGCGTACGCCGTGTGGTACGCCGTGCTCCCCGGCTGTATATTCAGATCTTCCCGCCGGCTCGGGAACGCCGGGCTCGGATACTGCGTCTCGAGCCAGTTCACCACGGCCTCGATGCGATCGACGTCCTGGTATTGGATGCCGTGCTCTTCGCAGAGCTTCGCCGTCACGTCGATGTGCGCGATGTTGTAGCCGGCGGTCGAATAGATGCGGTAGAGTGTCTCGAGGAATATCCAGTCCTTGCCGAGACCGGCGGTGATCTTGTCCAGGCTCGCATGCGTGTCGCCGACAAAGCTGTAGGTGAGATCGCCCTTGTTGTTGCCCGCGTAGGCGTGATAGAAGCCGGCGTCGCCTTCGAGGACCGTCTCGCCGCCCACGTGCCCCTGCTGCGCCAGCGCAACGGCGAGCATGGCGTTGCGCACCGCGGCGCCTTCGCGCAGCGCCCGGCCGCCGCTGCGCGCGCCTTCGAGGTTTCCCGCCGCGAGACTCGCGCAGAGCGCGATCGTGCTGTTCACCTGATCTTCATCGAAGCGCAGGATCTTCGCGGCGGCGACGGCGGGACCGAAGATGCCGAACACGGGACTCGCGTGGAAGCCGCGCGCCATCACCGTCGGAATGAAATCGGCCGCCATCCGCTCCATGACTTCGTAGGCGGCCGCGACCGCCGTGATGTAGTCCCTGCCCGAGGCGCCCGCCGTCTCCGCCGCAACGAACGCGCCCGGAATAATGCTCGTGCCCGGGTGGGTGAGCATGCGGAAGGTGTCCCACTTCCCGCCGGCAAAGGCCAGCTCCGAGTTGGCGAACGCGGCGCCGCCTTTCGTCGCCCTGGCGCCGTCCACCATCATGGTCGCGCCGTTGCGCACGCCGGCTTCTTCGTCGGTGATGAGCTTCACCGCGTTCCGCCCGGGCGAAGTTTGAGAGCCGATGAGCACGGACGCGAGGGCATGGAGCGTGACCCCCTTGGCGCGATCGACCACTTCGGGCGGGAGATCTTCGTAGCGCAGACCCACGACCCACCGCGCAAGCTGCCGGCTTAGAGATGCCATCTTTTCCTCTCCCTCCCTCCTCACTGTTCCTTCGCGCCCGAGGCCTTGACGGCCTTGCCCCACTTTACGATCTCCCGGTCGATATAGCGCGCCGTCTCGTCGGGCGTATTGCCGACCGGCCTTGCGCCATCGCGTGCCAGGCGCTCCACGACGTCCGGCTGCTTCAGGGCTCGCGTTGCTTCAGCGTGCAGCTTCGTGATGACGTCGCGCGGCGTACCGGCCGGCGCGAGCAGGAAGTAGGACACCTCCACCTCGTAACCCGGAATTGTCTCGGCGACCGTAGGCACTTCAGGCACGACGGGCGAGCGTTTGCTGCTGGTAACACCGATGGCACGCAGCTTGCCGGCACGCACCTGCGGCAGCGAAGTGATGAGGGTGAGGATCATGAGCTGCGTATTACCCGCTACGACGTCGAACATCGCTGCCGCAGAGCCCTTATACGGCACGTGGGTCATCTTGATCTCCGCCATCATGCTCAGGATCTCGGTGGCGAGATGGCCGCCGCTGCCGCTGCCCGCCGATCCGTAATTGAGTTCACCGGGGCGCGCCTTCGCCAGCGCGATCAGCTCCTTGACCGACTTCACCGGCAGCGCGGGGTGGACATTGACCAACAGCGGCTGAACTGCCACCTGCGTGATCGGCAGGAAGTCCTTGACGGTGTCGTACGAGAGCTTGGGATACAAGGTCGGATTCACGACGTGGCTGCCATAGGCCATGAGCAGCGTATAGCCATCGGGCGCCGAGCGCGCCGCGATCTCGGTGCCGATCACCCCGCCCGATCCCGAGCGGTTCTCGACCACCACTTGCTGGCCCAGGCTCGCCGACATTTTCTGCCCCACGAGGCGAGCCAGCGTATCCACGCTGCCGCCGGCGCCGCTGGGAACGATCACGCGGATCGGCTTCGCGGGATACGCTTGTGCCGCGGCGCTCGTCGCTCCTCCCGCCAGCAATGCAACAGACAACACACACATCGAGTACCCCATCAGACCGCTTTGCATGTTTCTCTCCTCCTCGTTGGAATCGGCGATCTGCGATGAGCGATTCGTCACCCATCACTCGTCACCCATCACTCGTCACCCATCACCCATCACCCGTCACCCATATACTTGCGCTCGAGCTCGCGCCAGCGCGCCGTATTCACCGCCTGCTCGCGGTCGTTGAACGTCGCCAGGCGATGCTCGATCGCAGCGGTATCCCCGTCCCGCTTCAGCACCGCCAACACTTCCTGCGCGGCAAAAATCGCCGCGCGGTGCGTCTGCGAGGGGTAGATGCCGATGCGGTAGCCCATTGTCTCCAACTGCTTCGCGGGGAGCGGAGGCGTCTTGCCGCCTTCGAATATGTTGACCAGCGCGGGTTTCCCGATGCTGCGCGGTATCTTTTCCATTTCTTCCACGGTTTGCGGCGCCTCCACGAAACCCACGTCGGCGCCTGCTTCGAGATAGGCGTTCATCCGATCGATCGCCGCCTCGAATCCTTCCACCGCCCGGGAATCGGTGCGCGCGATGATCACCATGTCGGCATCGCGGCGGGTATCGACCGCCGCCTTGATCTTGCCCGCCATTTCCGCTTTGCTGATAAGTTGCTTGCCCTCGTAGTGTCCGCACTTCTTCGGCGAGAGCTGGTCCTCGAGATGAAAGGCGGCAACACCCGTTTTCTCGAACTCGCGCATCGCGCGGATCACGTTGAGCGCGTTGCCATAGCCGGTATCCATGTCGGCGATCACCGGAATGTCGACCGCCTCCACCGCGCGCGAAATGAACTCGACGTTCTCGCTCATGGTGAAAAGGCCCAGATCGGGCAGTCCGTTGGCGCGCGAATAGCCGCCGCCGGTGAGGTAGACAGCCTCAAACCCGGCGAGCTCAACGAGACGGGCGGTGAGCGGGTCGTACGCGCCCGGCACAATGACGTAGCCCTTGCCGTTTATGAGTTCACGCAATTTCTTTCGCGGGGTCATGCTGAGGTTTTCTCCTTGATGAGGCGGCGCAGGACGCAATGAAAGATGCCGCCGTGGTGGTAATACTCGACTTCGCCTCGCGTATCGAGCCGGGAGCGCAATCGAATCGTCTCGCGACTGCCGTTTCCGCGAGTGATGGTGCACGAAACATCCATGCGCGGCGTGATACCGGCTTCCAGGCCGATAACATCGAAGACTTCGCTGCCGTCGAGGTTCAGCGTCTTGCGGGTCGCGCCATCGACGAACTGCAGCGGCAGCACGCCGAGGCCCACGAGATTGGATCGGTGTATGCGCTCGAACGATTCAGCAATCACGGCGCGCACGCCGAGAAGCCGCGTGCCCTTCGCTGCCCAGTCGCGCGATGAGCCGGCCCCGTACTCGGCGCCGGCGATCACGATGAGCGGCACGGCTTCCAGGCGGTAGCGCTCGGCCGCATCATGGATCGACATCTCGTCGCCGCTTGGCACATGCCGCGTCCAGCTGCCTTCCACGTTCGGCGTCAACTCATTGCGGATTCGCAGGTTGGCGAAGGTGCCGCGCGTCATCACGTCGTGGTTGAGCCGGCGCGCGCCGTAATTGACGAAATCTCCGGGCGCGATGCCGAGTGATTGCAGATAGCGGCCTGCGGGCGACTTCGCGGGGATCGCGCCGATCGGGGAAATGTGATCGGTGGTGAGCATGTCGCCGAACATCGCGAGCAGGCGCGCACCGTGGATGTCGCGCAACGGGGCCGGCTCGGCTTCCATGCCGTCGAAGAACGGCGGGCGGCGGATGAAGGTGCTGTCCGGGTTCCACGAGAAGAGCGTCGCGGCAGCCGTGGTGCCGCCGGCCCACTTCGCACCCTCATCGCCGGTCTTTTCATACCGGCTGCGGAACAGTTCCGGCGACAGCGTCTTCTCGACGGTGCGGCGGACTTCTTCGTCGTCGGGCCACAGATCGCGCAGGTAGACCGGTTGTCCGGTTTGGTCATCGCCGAGCGGCTCCGACGACAGGTCCTTGAGAATGGAACCCGCGAGCGCATAGGCGACCACGAGCGGCGGCGAGGCCAGAAAATTCGCGCGCACGCTGGGATGGATGCGGCCTTCGAAGTTCCGATTGCCGGAGAGCACCGCGACGGCCGCAAGCTCGTTCTCTTCGATCGCCTCTGCCACCGGCCCGGCCAATGGACCCGAGTTGCCCATGCACGTCATGCAGCCGTAGCCTGTCAGGTGAAATCCCAGCTCCTCGAGCGGCTGCTTGAGGCCGCTCGCGGCGAGGTAATCGGAGACCACTCGCGAGCCGGGCGAGAGCGACGTCTTGACCCACGGCTTGCTCTTGAGCCCGCGCGCGCGCGCATTGCGCGCGAGCAGCCCCGCGCCGATCATGACAGCGGGGTTCGAGGTGTTCGTGCAACTGGTAATCGCCGCGATGACCACGTCGCCGCCGTGCAGCGAGAAATCCGCACCCTTCACCGCAACCGCGTTGCCGTTGCCGGGATGGGCGCTGCGGAAGGTTTGCGGCGCCTGCGGCAGCGGTACCCGCTCGTTCGGCCGCCGTGGGCCGGCGACGCTGGGCTCGACCGCGCCGAGATCGATTTCCACCGTGACCGTGTAGTCGGGGACCGCGGTACCCGCATCGCGCCACAGGCCCTGCGCCTTGCAATACGCCTCGACCAGGGCAAGTTGTTGCGCATCCCGACCCGTCAGTCGCAGAAAACGCAACGTTTCGGAATCCACCGGGAAGAAACCCACCGTCGCGCCGTACTCCGGGGTCATGTTGGCGATGGTGGCGCGGTCGGGCAGCGTCAGCTCGTCCACTCCCGGCCCGAAGAACTCGATGAACTTTCCGATCACTTTGTGCCGGCGCATCAGGTGGGTGATGGTGAGCACGATGTCGGTGGCGGTGACACCGGGCCGCGGCTTGCCGATAACGCAGCAGCCGACGACTTCCGGAATCTGCATCGCGACCGGCTCGCCCAACGCGGCAACGCCGCCTTCGACACCGCCCACGCCCCAGCCGACGATGCCGAGTCCGTTGATCATGGGCGTATGGCTGTCCATGCCGATGACCGAGTCGGGAAAGGCGATCACCCGCCCATGCTCCTCGCGCGTCCATACGACGCGAGCGAGATATTCCAGGTTGATCTGGTGGCAAATGCCGGTGCCCGGCGGGATCACCCTGAGCTGCTCGAACGCCCGGCTCCCCCAGCGCAGAAAATCGTACCGCTCCTGATTGCGTGATAGTTCGAGCGCCATGTTGCGCGCCATCGCATCCGCATTGCCGTAGTCATCCACCATCACCGAATGATCGACGATGAAATCCACCGGAGTAAGGGGATTCAGGCGTCGCGGATCGCCATTGAGTCGAGCCATCGCGTCGCGCATGGCGGCCATGTCGCCGAGCAACGGGATGCCCGAGGAATCCGGCATCAGCACGCGGGCGGGCTTGAAGCCGATCTCGCGCTCGGACGTGCGATCGCGCAACCAATCGAGCACCGCGGCCACATCCTCGCTCCGTACCGTTCCTTCGGCCTGTTGGCGGATCAGATTCTCGAGAACGATCTTGAGCGTGTAGGGAAGGCGCGCCACTCCGGACAGGCCGGCCGCCTCAGCGGCGGGAAGGCTGTAGTAGTCGTATGACGCGCCGCTGATATTAAGAGTGCCTAACATAATGAACCACGTGTGCGCTTGGCGTCGAATTGCATCGAAAGCGATCCTTGTCCACATGCTGAACGCGCGGGAGTCGTTCGGAGCCGGCCTCGCGGAAAGATTGCTATCTTAGTGCAGGCGCAGTTGCGGATCAAAACATGGCGCCAACGCGCCGTGACTGCTTAGCTCTACTGTGTCATAAAACTTGCAGGGGAAGGTAGCCCGGATGGAATGAAATGAAATCCGGGAGAGGAATTCCCGGAATCCGCTTCGCTCCTTCCGGGCTACGATACTTTCGTGACACAGTAAGATTAACATCACCTTCACTTTGCGCGTTGATGGTA
>JACQOK010000140.1 GCA_016202565.1 Betaproteobacteria bacterium
GGGCAAGCAGATACGCACCGTGGAGGGCCTCGCCACCAGGGAAAATGAGGGCGAGAAGCTCCATCCGCTGCAGCAGGCATTCATCGACCACCACGGGCTGCAGTGCGGTTTCTGCACGCCGGGGTTCCTGATGCTCGCCGCCGGAGTGCTGGAGCGCGAGCCCGGCATCAGCGATGCCGACCTGCGCGAAGCGCTGTCGTCCAACCTGTGCCGCTGCACGGGCTATCAGAACATCGTCAAGGCCGTGCGCGCCGCCGCGGCGCGGATGCGGGCGGGAAACCGCGGATGAGCGCGCGCCATCACGAGCGGGCCCCCAGGGGAAAATTCATCGGCCAATCGGTGACGCGGCTGGAAGACCTGCCGCTGGTCACCGGCCGCGGCCGTTTCGCGGCCGGCATCTCGTTCGCGCACCAGCTGCACATGCGCGTCGTGCGCTCCGCCCACGCGCACGGAAAAATCGTCTCGGTGGATGCCGGCAAGGCGCTCAAGGCGCCGGACTGTGTCGCGGTGTGGACCGCCGCCGACGTGGCGTGGATCCCGCAGATTCCCTTTCGTCCCACCCATATCAAGGGCCTGGAGCCGTACCGCCAATATGTGCTGGCGCGCGAACGCGTGCGCTACGTCGGCGAACCGGTCGCGATGATCGTCGCGCAGACGGCCGCGATCGCGGAGGACGCGCGGGAGCTGGTCGAGGTCGAATACCGCGATCTGCCTGCGGTTGCAGATTTTGATGCCTCGGTGCGGGAGGGCGCGCCGCAGCTCCATGTCGATGTTCCTGGGAATCTCGCGTTCGAGTATGAATCCGGCGATGCGCAGGCCGTCGCCGCTCAATTCGCGCGCGCGAAGTATGTGAGCAAACTCACCGTCGAGAGCCAGCGCCTGGTCGGCAATGCGCTGGAGCCGCGCGCCTGCCTCGCGGCATTCGATGCGGAAAGCGGACGCTACACCGTACACGTGCCGCTGCAGGGTGTAGGCACCATGCGCGGCCAGTTCCTGCAGGTCACCGGCCTCGACAAGGAAAAAATCATCCTGGTCGCGCAGGACGTCGGCGGCAGCTTCGGCGTGCGCGGGGCGGCCTATCCGGAGTACTTCGCGGCGATGATGGCGGCGAAGCGGCTCGGGCGCCCGGTGAAATGGGTCGCGAGCCGGAGCGAAACGTTCATGAGCGACTTCCATGGGCGCGCATTGTCGTTGACCGGCGAACTCGCGCTCGATGCGGACGGGAAATTCCTCGCCATCCGCTTCGATGACCGCGCGAACCTGGGCGCCTACGGGGGGACCTTCGGTTCCTTCATCGCCACCCGCAACATGACGATCACGATCGGCGGGGTCTATCGCATCCCCGCGGTGTACGGCCGCACGCAGCTCGCCTACACCAACACCGTGCCGGTCTCCGCCTACCGCGGCGCCGGTCGCCCTGACATCGCCTACGCCATCGAGCGGCTGGTCGACTACACCGCCCACGAGCATGGATTCGATCCGATCGAGCTGCGGCGCAAGAACCTGGTCCCGCGCGAGGCCATGCCCTATAAGACGCCGAACGCGGGCGTGTACGATTCCGGCGACTTCGCGGCGGTGATGGATGATGCCCTCAAGCGCGCCGACTGGGCGGGCTTTCCCGCGCGCCGCGAGCGCTCGGCGCGCGAGGGGAGGCTCCGCGGCATCGGGATTGCGACCTATCTCGAGGCGGGCGGGGGTGGTGCGGCGCCCAAAGACCAGGTAGCGGTCGAATTCGACGCGAACGGCGGCATGACGCTCTATGCCGTCACCCAGTCTTCGGGGCAGGGACATGAAACCATCTACCCACAGATCGTCGCCGCCGCGCTGGGCATCGACACAACAAGCATCCGCTTTCACCCCAGTCCCCCGACCGCGGACCTGATCGGAAACGGCACCGGCGGCTCGCGCGGCGTGCTCGGCACCGGGAGTGCCTTCCGCGTGCTCGGAGAGAAGCTGGTCGAAATCGCGCGTCCCCATGCGGCCGCAGCACTGGGCGTAGCGGAGAGCGAACTGCGCTACAGTGAAGGGGCGTTTCACGCCGGGGATCGCTCGCTCGGCTTCATCGAGCTTGCGCGCCAGCTCGCGGGACTGAAGCCGCATCCGCTCGATACCATCGCCGAAGGCACCTTCGGCACCACCTATCCCAACGGCTGCCACATCGCCGAGGTCGAGATCGACCCGGAGACGGGCAGTGCGGTCATCGCGCGCTACACCGCCGTCGACGATCTCGGCAACGTGATCAATCCGACGCTGGTCGAAGGCCAGGTGCACGGCGGTGTCATGCAGGGCGCGGGACAGGTCTTCGGCGAGCACGCGGTGTACGATCCCGCGACCGCGCAGCTTCTGACGGGAAGCTTCGTCGACTATGTCATGCCGCGCGCGGGCTGGCTCACGCACATCGAAGTGCACGATCATCCGGTGCCGACCCCGACCAACGCGCTCGGCGCGAAGGGCGTGGGCGAAGCCGGCTGCAGCGGCTCGCTGCCGGCGCTCGTCAATGCGACGATCGACGCGCTGCGCCCGCTCGGCATCCAGCATCTCGACATGCCCTTCACCCCGGCGCGGCTCTGGGAAGCGATTCGCCGCGCGCGAGAAGCGCACCCGAACACTGTCGTTCCCGCGAAGGCGGGAATCCAATAGTCCCCGACTCCAATGCCTGAACTCGACCTCAACAAACTCCGCCAATTCCTCGACGACGAAGAAAAGTTCGCCCGCTCGATCAAGCAGGACGACCCGCGCGCGGCCGTGGCAAAGCAGATGCTCGCCCTCATCGCCGATGCGCGGCAGAAGCTCTTTCCCTCGCCGGACGGGACGGCGAACTACGTGCCGGTAAAGGAGATCATCGAGGAACTGACTCTGCTGCGTATGACCGCGGAGAACTCGAACCGCGGCTGATCCGGCACCCCATGCCAGACGACATCAACAGGGAAATAACGCCGCAATCCTAGGAAGTCAATAACGGCGTCTGTCTCAGGTGCCGATTCGACGCGAGCTCTTCGAGCATGAAGTGCGCAACATCCGCCCGGGAAATCCAGCTTGCTGTTACCCTTGTCAGATCGGTCAGCGCTCGATAGTTCTTCGTCATCGGTCCATTGGTAAGGAAACCGGGCCGCACAATGGTCCAATCGACATTGCTGGCCTTGATCAGCGCTTCCTGGCGGTCCTTGTCCACATAGACGGATTTGAGCAGTAACGGGTAGAAGATCCTGTCGTAGAGAAAACCGCCATGTCCCCTGCTGTCCCCCGCGCCGATACCGGTTACGCAGATCAGACGCCTGACCCCGGTCTTTTTCATTGCTTCCAACAGATTCCTGGTTCCTTTCGAGAAGACGGTCGGCTCGGGCCACGGCGCTTTCACCCCGATCGTGCAGCACACCGCATCCTGCCCCGCCATCGCGGCATTGACCGAATCCGCATCCAGTATGTTGCCCTTCACAACCCTGAGCCGCTCGTGTTGCGTGGCAAGCCTTCGCGGTTCGCGCACCAGCGCGGTTACCGTGTGTCCGGACGCCAGCGCCTGCTCAAGAAGCCGCCGCCCGATACCGCGGGTAGCCCCAACGATCAGAAGGTTCATGGCTCCTCCTTCGCCGACTCGATCCGCTATGATGGAAGACAGGCGGCGCAGTCATCGGCCAATAACCGTCATTCGCAGCCCGATCTGGGGAGGGATTCTGCGCATCAGGCCCGCGCGTCCAGCGTTTGCACCGTGCGCTGGTAAATGGCTTCAGGGGATCCCCCGGCGGAGACGGTGACGAGCAGGTTCAGCTTGCGGTAGTAAGCGGTCAGTGGCGCGGTGCTGGATTCGTAGGCGGCCATGCGCACCTTGACCGATTCCGGTTGGTCATCTTCGCGTTGGAACAGGCGGCCCCCGCAGTCATCGCACACGCCTTCAACCTTCGCCGGTTTGGATTGGACGTGGTAGACAGCCTTGCATTTCTCACAGGTCCGGCGGCCGCTCAGGCGCGCAACGATGGTTTCGAGAGGCAGTTCATAGCTGAGCACGGCATCGAGTTCGATTTGCTCGTGCGCCAGGAGTCGGGTCAGCGCCGCGGCCTGGGGCACGGTGCGCGGGAACCCGTCCAGCAGGAACCCGCCTTCGCACCGCAGACAGACGGTGCGTTCCTGGACCATGGCAAGCACGGTTTCGTCCGTGACGAGTTCGCCCCTGCGCATGGCGTTGAGGGCGAGGTTGAGGGCCAGGCTGCGTTCGCAGTCGGCGATGGATTTCGCGGCGCGGAAGATGTCGCCGGTGGAAAGCTGGCAGGCGCCGAGACGTGCGCTGAGCAATTCCGCCTGGGTGCCCTTGCCGACGCCGGGGGCGCCGAGCAGGACGAAGCGACGGGGGCGCGTCTGGGTTTTCGGCAGGATGCTGCAGTGGGCGGGTGGGCCTTTGAGCCAGGCGGCGCGGTCGTTCTTCGCGTTCATGCTGTTCCCCTTTCCTCGGGACGCGCATTGGGAATTGAATGTCTCCCCGTCAGGCGAGTTTGTTGCCAGAACGCGTCCAAGATGTCGCCCGCAGAAAACTGCTTAGCCTGTTTTTCCCATCTGCGTGTTGACGTACATCAAACAACATGCAAGAAAATCGTCAATATCGCTCTTGATATAGTGTGCATCCGGTATATGCTGGCTCTTACCTGATCCTGCGGGATTGGGCATGTTTCGGTTGGTCACGCCGGCGCGTTTACGTGCAGCCAACTATCCAGGATTTCTCCGTTCGTGCTGAGCGTAGCGCCGAAGGCCCGAAGTCGAAGCGTGCTAACTCTTTGACCAGGAAGCTGATGACTACAGGTGGCAAACCGACCGATGTGGAGCGCGTCGCCTGCGAGATATGCCTGAAGGAAGTGCCCAAATCCGAAGCGACAGTTCCGGAAGCGACGGACTACGTCGTGTACTTTTGTGGCCTGGACTGCTATGAGAGGTGGAAGAGCCAGAACGCAAAGCCTAACAACAAGGTCGAAAGGCCTGCCTCATAAGAGGCTTCGCTGAGGCTTGCGCACGAGCCTTATTCACTGGCGTTTCAAAAATGAAGCGGCGGATTTGGCGTCTTGGGCAGGCGATCAGTCGACCCGCGCGCCCGTGGCTTTCACCACCTTCGCCCATTTCTCAAGCTCGGACGCCAGCAGTTCGGCGCTTTGCGCGGGCGTGCCGTACCTGATCGTGGCTCCGTGCGACAACAACCGGTTGCGCACCGCTGCGTCTTCCAGCGCCCTTTTCATCTCGGCGTTGAGCCGCGTGATCACTGCCGGCGGCGTGCGCGCAGGCGCGAGCAGGCCCCACCACGAACTCGCCTCGAAATCCGGGTAGCCGGATTCGGCGAAAGTCGGCCACTGCGGCGCCGCCTCGGAGCGTTGCGCTCTGCCGATCGCCAGCCCGCGCAGCTTGCCCGCGGCGATGTGCGGCGTGAGCGAAGTGATGTGGTCGGTCACCAGCGGAACCAAGCCGGCCATGGCGTCGACGATCGCCGGCCCCGCGCCCTTGTACGGGATATGCGTGAGATCCGCCTTGGACACGAGCTTGAACAATTCCACGCCGAAATGGGAGGCGGTGCCGATGCCGGGGCTCGCGAAATCGATCTTGCCGCGGCGCGCATGCGAAAGTGCCACCAGCTCTTTGACGTTGCGCGCGGGCAGCGATGGATGCGCGGCGAGCACCACCGGTATCACCGCGATCAGCCCGGCCGGCGCGAAATCCCTGCGTGTGTCGTAGGTGAGCTTTTGATACAAGCTCTGATTGATGGCCTGCGTGGTGAAGCTCTGGATGAGAACGGTGTAGCCGTCGGCCGGCGCGCTCGCCACCAGCGCCGCGGCGAGCGTGGTGCCGGCACCCGGACGGAAATCGATGATGAACTGCTGGCCCATCAGCTCGCCCATGCGCGCCGTGATGCTGCGCGAGAGAAAGTCGCCGGTGCCGCCGGGCGCGAAAGGCACCACCATGCGGATCGGCTTTGTGGGGTAGCTCTGCGCCTGCGCTGCGCCGGAAATGAATGCGGCAGTCACCATGCACACCAGAACCTTGACAAACTGCGCCGCGAGCAGGTGCGGAATAGCTCCCGGACTGCGCTTAATCGGCCTTGTGTTCATATTTGCTTCGTCCTCCCCGGGAGACGCCCGAAATACGGGCGGATCTTGACCGTGATTATTGACCAACTACCGCGCAATCTATTCCAACCGCCAGAGCGCGGCAAGCGCTTTGCTCCAACCCCGGTAGAGGAAAGCGAGGGGAACGGGGCCAAGCTCGATTTATTTCCCGAAGACGGCAGTCTATTTCGATGTTCCCGTCAATGCCCGCTGTCAGGAGCAACTTCCTTGACATACGTCAGTACGGGCTCATGGCCATTGCGCTATAAGATCAAACATAGCGCAAGCGGTATAAGTCCGACCGGTGCCTGCCGGACTTCTCTAACCGGGGGTTTCCTCCTCCTGCCCCGGTTATCGGTTGCCCACGCGGCGACCGACTGGATGCGGCGGTCAATCCGCCGCATCTTTTTATTGGGTGCGCCAGGCATGGCGCGCAGCGCCGTGACTGGCGCTGTTTGGCTCGCTGTGGTGGCGGGTCAGATGACTTGGGGGTGCAAGTCCCCTACATACCCGGCAAGGGGAAATGTTAGCTGAACGGCAAGGGTGTCCGGAGCGATCCGGAATCTGAAGGAAGCCCTCATGATCGGCGCCGCTTACGGGCGGAAGCGGCGGGCGTCTTTGCTGCCACCTGTTTTGATCTGGAAGCGCTGCGCTTCGTCTTGGGTGCGGCGTGGGGCGCGCCTGCGAGTGGGCTGCGTGTTCCGCCTTCGGACATGCAATGGCCGCCTCCCTGGTAGATGTCCGCAGGCGATGTCCCCGGGGGGCCGTCCCGCTTCAGGATTTCCTCAGCGTGCGCCTCGCTCCGATCCTGCGGCCGATAGCCCAAGCGCCGGGCATTGGTGTTGTCGAACCAGGCGCGAGCGTTATCCGAAATACCATAGACGATCTCGAAATGCAGATCCGGTTGTTCGATGCCGATGGTGACAAGCTGAGCCATGTCGCGCCCGCTGATCCAGATGGCGAGTCGGCGCCGGTCGATCGGCGCATGATTCACGTTGCCTATGCGCATGCAGAACATCTGCATGCCGTAGCGGTCGGCGTACAGACTGGCGAGCGCCTCGTTGAAGACCTTGGATACGCCATAGCGGCTGTCGGGCTTGGGATAGACGCGGTGGTCGATGGTCTGATCGCAGCGGTAGAAGCCGACCGCGTGATTCGAAGTCGCGACCAGAAATCAGTACTTGCGGGGTCTAACCGCATCCACGAGGACGCGCCGGCAAACGTCGCGCCGGTGAACGCCGCGGGTGCA
>JACQOK010000157.1 GCA_016202565.1 Betaproteobacteria bacterium
GCGACCCGGACGGCAGGATCGCCGCGCAGGTCGGCGGCGAAAACCCGGTGCTGCCCGGCAACTTCGTCGCGCCCCACGGTATCTGGGCCGACAGGCGCGGGGACCTCTACGTGGGTGAAGTCGTGGTCAACGCCGGCGCCGTGAAGCGCATGGCGCCGCTCAAGCCGGCCGCGTTCCAGAAATTCAGGAAAAGGGCGGGTTAGCAGAGTGTTGAAAAAGCCATTACTTACCGTTCGTGTTGAGCGTAGTGCAACGAAGTCGAAACATGAACGACTAAGTATTCAGCGACTTGTGCGCTGCACTTCGACTCCGCGCTTACGCGCTGCGCTCAGTGCGAACGGGCTTTTCAACAGCCTGTTAGCGGTCAACCGAGCGAGCGTATCGTGAGTTCCAACATTCGTTCGAAGCCGGACCAGGTCCTCGTCGACATCGCGGACTATGTTTCGCAGTTCGAGGTGAGCGCGGCGGCGATCGACGCAGCGCGGCTTTGCCTGCTCGACACGATGGGCTGCGCGCTCGATGCGCTCGATTTTCCGGAATGCACGAAGCTGCTCGGCCCGGTGGTCCCCGGCACGGTCGTGCCGCACGGGGCGCGCGTTCCGGGGACAAATTACGAGCTCGATCCCGTTACCGCGACGTTCAGCTTCGGCTGCATGATCCGGTGGCTGGACGAGAACGACACGTTCACCGCGGCGCAGGGAAGCCATCCCTCGGACAACCTCGCCGGCATCCTGATGCTCGCCGATTACCTGAGCCGCCGGCGTGCCGCGGCCGGCGAGCGGCCGCTCGTCGTGCGCGACGTGCTGGAAGCGCTGGTCAAGGCGTACGAGATACAGGGCTGCCTTGCGATCGAAAACGATTTCAAGAAAGTCGGCATCGACCATCCGCTCCTCACCCGCATCGCGAGCGCCGCGGTGCTGACCAAGATGCTCGGCGGCCCGCACGACCAGATCATCAACGCGGCGTCGAACGCCTGGGTCGATTCGAGCCTCGCCGCCATCCGCCACGCGCCGAACACGGGCTCGCGCAAGAGTTGGGCGGCGGCCGATGCGACCTTCAACGCGCTGCGGCTCGCGCTGATGGCGGTGAAGGGGGAAATGGGCTATCCGGCCATCCTCACAGCGAAGCATTACGGATTCTACGACGCGCGCTTCGGTGGCAAGCCGCTTAAGTTCCAGCGCCCGTACGGCGACTACGTCATCCAGCACTCGATGTTCAAGTTCGTCGCGGCCGGCATGCACAGCCAGTCGGCGGTCGAATGCGCGCTGCGCCTGCACCCGCTGGTCAAGGACCGCCTCGATGACATCGAGCGTATCGTGATGCACAGCCAGGACGCGTTGATGCGCATCATGTACAAAACCGGCCCGCTGTACAACCCCGCCGACCGCGACCATTGCGCGCAGTATGTCGTGGCCGTCGCGCTGATCTTCGGGCGCCTTCGGGCTACCGACTTCGAGGACGCGGTGGCGGCCGATCCCCGCATCGATCGATTGCGCGACAAGACCACCGTCGTCGAAGAGCCGCGCTACACGAAGGACTTCGTCGATCCGGAGAAGCGCTCGAGCGCGAACGCCGTGCAGGTGTTCTTCAAGGACGGCACCCATACGCCGAAGATCGAGGTCGAGTATCCGCCGGGCCATCCGCGCCGGCGCAAGGAGTTCATGCCGGTGCTGCGGAGCAAGCTCGAGGCGAGCCTCGCGCGGCGCTTCGCGCCGGAGCAGCGCGCGTGGATTCTCGAGCTGAGCGAAGACGCGCCGCGGCTCGATCGCACGCCGGTCCACGAGTTCGTCGCGCTCTTCGTCCCCTGATGAGCGTCGTAAAGGTGTGACTCCGCTCATCCCTCACCCCCGCCCCTCTCCCGCGTTGCGGGCGAGGGGAGATTTGTTTCGCGCCGCTTGGGCGCTGCTCGCGGCCTTCGCCTGGACGAACGGCCTCGCTGCCTCATCGTGGCAGCCCAACCGCAACGTCGAGATCGTCGTCAGCACCTCGCCTGGCAGCGGCAGCGACACGACGGCGCGGTTCATCCAGAAACTGTTGGTCGAGAACAAGCTCGTTTCGGCGCCCCTCACGGTGATGAACAAGCCAGGCGGCGGCGGTGCGGTTGGCGCGACCTATCTCAACCAGCACGCGGGGAACGGCCACTACCTCATGGTGACTTCGCCGAGCCTGCTTGCCAATGAGATCACCGGCCGCACCAAGATCAAGTACACCGACGTAACGCCGCTCGCGCAGTTGGGAACCGAGCCGGTCGTTTTCACGGTGCGCGCGGACTCGGCCGTCAAGAGCGGGCGCGAGCTGGCGGAACGCCTAAAGTCGGACCCCGCGAGCTTGAGCTTCTCCATCGGCACCACCATCGGCAGCCACAATCACATCGCGGTTGCGCAACTCGCCAAGGCGGTCGGCGTGAACGCGAAGCCGCTGAAGGTGGTGGCGTTCGCCGGATCGGCGGACGGCATCACTGCGCTGCACGGCGGCCACATCGACGTCGTCGCCTCGCCGTCCTCGGGCGTATGGGAGCACTTCGTCGCTGGCAAGCTGCGGATACTCGCGGTGTCGGCCGAGAGCCGTCTCGGCGGCCCGCTCGCGGGCATCCCGACCTGGAAGGAGCTGGGCTACCCGGTGCTCTCCGCGAACTGGCGCAGCGTCGTCGGGCCGAAGGGCCTGCCCGAGGAGCAGGTCCACTATTGGGACGGGGTGTTCGAGAAACTGAGCCAGCTCCCGGAGTGGAAGCAGAGCCTCGATTCCGAGCACATCCAGAACACCTATTCCGACAGCCGCGGGACGCGCCAACTGATGGACGCGCAGCACAAGGCGATGAGCGCGACCCTCGCCGACCTTGGCCTCGTGAAGTAGCGGCGATTGCGGCGGCGCTTAGAGCAGTTCGATACCCTCGAGCGCAGACGCGCATTCCGTCCTGATGATCGAGACGAACTCGGCGATATGGGGCCTCGCGGCGAAGGCGCGCGGGACGATCGCGTATAAATCGCTCCACAGCCCCTTGGCGCTGATGCGCTTTGCGACGACATAATCCAAATCGACGTAGTTCTTGACGCCCCAATTGGGCAGCGCGGCAATGCCGCGCCGACTGGCCACCAGCTGCAGAATGGCGATGGTCAGTTCCGCGGTGCGCCGCTTGAGCCGAATGCCGGCGGGCGCCAGCACCTCGCGGATCAGATCGATCCGCTGTTCGGGCACCGGATAGGTGATCAGCGTTTCGCCCTGAAGGTCAGCGACTACCAGGCGGCGCCGCGCCCGCAGGCGATGTTCGACAGGCAGCACCACCAAAATCTCGAACCGGAACAAGGGCAGCGCGACGTAATCGCGCCCGCGCGGCTTTTGCGAGCCGATTACGAGTTCCGCCTTCTCATCGCGCAGCAACGCCATCGGATCGCTGTGGAAACCGGCGATCAGGTCCACTTCGACTTCCGGCCAGCGTCTGCGGAACGCATCCATCACCGGCATCAGCCAATCGAAACAAGTGTGGCATTCGAGCGCGATTCGCAGCTCGCCGTGCGACCCGCCCTTCAGACGTCCGAGATCGCGCTCCGCGTCCGCGACCAACGCGAGCGTCTGACGCGCGAGGTCGAGCAGGCGGCGTCCCGCCGCGGTATAGCGCAACCCGACGCTGGTGCGCCGGAATAGCTCGATGCCGTAATGCGCCTCGAGCGCGCGCACCTGGTGCGAGAGCGCGCTTTGCGTGAGATGGACGCGTTCCGCCGCCTGCGACAATTTTCCGGCGTCCGCTATGGCGAGCAGTGACCGCAGATGGCGCAACTCAAGCATGGGGTATGAATAGTATTCATGGTTATTTGAAAAACCATCCATTGATTGTAACCCCGGAACCGGCCGATACTCCACTGCTGCATGGTGACGGCGAGGGAAAAGGCAATGGTTACGACTCATATCCTCGGCTACCCGCGGATCGGCGAGCGACGCGAACTCAAGCGCGCGCTCGAAGCCTTCTGGCTCGGCACGGCCGATGAGGCGCATCTCGAGCGGGTCGGCGCGGAGATCCGCGCCGCGAACTGGGCCAAGCAAACCCGGGCCGGGCTCGGCGTGATCACTACCGGCGATTTTGCGTTCTACGATCAAATGCTGAACCAAGTCGTGCTGCTGGGATGTCTCCCCGCAAGATTCGGTTTCGACCCGCGTGGTGTGACGCTGCGTGAGTATTTTGCGCTGGCGCGAGGGAGTACCGACCAGCCGGCTATGGAAATGACCAAATGGTTCGACACGAATTATCACTACTTGGTGCCGGAGTTGTCGGAAGAGACGCGCTTTGGCGGCGGCACGCAGCGCTACTTCGACGAGATCCGCGACGCCGTTGCTCTGGGATACGCCGTCAAACCCGTACTCATCGGCCCGCTCACTTTTCTGCGCTTGTCGAAGACGGTTCAGCCGGGCTTCGATCGGCTGCGGCTGCTGGACGCTTTGGCCGAGATCTACGCAGGGATACTGGCGCGCCTCAAAACGATGGGTGTTGCGTGTGTGCAGCTCGATGAACCCGCGCTATGCCTGGACCTCGAGCCCGCCTGGTTGGATGGTTACGCGCGCGCCTATAAGACGCTCGCTGCGCGCGCTCCGAAGCTGCTGCTGGCGACTTATTTCGGCGGCACCGCGGACTACGCCGACCGCATCGCGCGCCTGCCGGTGCATGGCATCCATATAGACGCGGTACGCGCGCCGTCGCAGCTCCAGCCGTGGCGCAATCTGTTGCCGCAGGACTGGGTGTTGTCGGCAGGAGTCGTCGATGGGCGCAACGTGTGGCGCACCGATCTGCGGCGCGTCCTGTCAACGCTGCAACCTCTGCACGATTTGCTCGGAGAGCGGCTGTGGATCGCGCCTTCCTGCTCGCTGCTGCACGTCCCGGTGTCGCTTGCTGCGGAGCGGCGGCTTGACCCGGATATCCGCGCCCAACTTGCCTTTGCCGACCAAAAAATCGAGGAGATACGCGTCCTCGGTCGAGCGCTGGACGAAGGGGCGAGGACCGTGCAAGACGACATCGAGGCCTCCGACGCAGCGCAGCGCGCCCGACGCAACTTCGCCGCCAATGAAAAGGTGCGCGGCAGCGTGGCGCAGCTCAAGCCAGCGACGTTCGAGCGCGCCTCGCCGTTCGCCCAGCGCGTCGAACGTCAGCGCGCACGCCTCGGTCTCCCATTACTGCCGACTACCACCATTGGTTCGTTTCCGCAGACGACGGAGGTGCGGCAGACTCGCGCAGCGTACCGGCGCGGTGACATCCGGCACGAGGAGTATATGGACGCGATGCGCGCGGAAATTCGGCACGCAATCGAGCGGCAGGAGGGGATCGGGCTCGACGTGCTCGTCCACGGCGAAGCCGAACGCAACGACATGGTGCAGTTTTTTGCCGAACGCATGGCGGGCTTTGCCATCAGCGAGTACGGCTGGGTACAGAGCTACGGCTCGCGGTGCGTGAAGCCGCCCATCGTTTACGGCGACGTTTTCCGGCCCGAGCCGATGACGGTCGACATCGCCCGCTACGCGCAGTCGTTCACCGCGAAACCCGTAAAGGGAATGCTGACGGGGCCGGTTACCATACTGCAGTGGTCATTCGTGCGCGATGACCGCCCGCGCGAGGAGACGGCGTTCGAGATCGCCCTTGCGCTTCGCGCGGAGGTGGAAGATTTGCAGAAGGCGGGCATCAAGATCATACAGCTCGATGAGCCCGCCTTGCGCGAGGGCCTGCCGCTGAAGCAGCGCGATTGGGCAGGGTATCTCGATTGGGCGGTGCGCGCCTTCCGGCTTGCGGCATCAGTCGCCGCGGACGACACGCAGATTCATACTCACATGTGCTACTCCGAATTCAACGACATTCTGCCCGTTATTGCGGCCATGGATGCCGACGTGGTGAGCATCGAATCTTCGCGCTCCAGGATGGAGCTGCTTGGCGCGTTCCGCACGTTTCAGTTTCCGAGCGATATCGGGCCCGGCGTATACGACATCCACTCTCCGCGCGTGCCGGCAGTCCGCGAAATTACCGGCTTGATCGAGCGCGCCTGCGCCGTCATTCCGGCCGAGCGCCTGTGGGTCAATCCCGACTGCGGTCTCAAGACCAGAGGCTGGCCCGAGACGGAAGCCGCGCTCCGCAACATGGTGAAGGCGGCACAGGTCGTGCGTGGCCGGCTGGGGTCAAAGTACGCGAGGTGAACGGCGCCAGGCGCGCGCCTCGACGGTGCTGAGGTGTCGCAGTAAAAGGCCGGGCGGAGCGGCCGGTCGTCAGGCGAACGCGGTGCGGGCCGCAAGCCGGGCGCTGCGCTTCATCTCCTGGACGAGGAAATCCACCACCCGCTCGAACGGGTCGAAGCCGAAGGTTTGCGCAATGGAGGGGCGAAGATTCGAGTTGGCGTTGATGTCGTAGAACACCAGCCGCCCGTCCTGCGTTTCCAGATATTCGATCCCGCCCACGTCCAGCTTTCCGGCCGCCGTGATGCGCTTGCCGACGGCGACGGCCTGCGGCGGCACTTCGCGATAGGGATAGAACTCGACCGGTGGTGCAGCGCTTTTCTCGGTCGGAATCTCGCAAACGGCGGCTGCGCCGTCCTCCGGGTTGCACACCGGCGCCGGACACAGATTGAACCGGCCGTGCGAAATTACGCGCATGGCGTAGAGCAGCTCACCGCCGAGGAACTCCATGCGCACGATGCCCCGCTCGGGATCCGTGGGAAAGTATTCCTGCAAGAGGAGCAGGTTGTCCGGCAGCCAGTGTTCGGGATGCTGGGCGAGCAGCGCTTCGAGGTGCGCAAGGCTTTCGACCAGCATGATGCGGGCGCCGCTGCCGCCCTGTTCGGGCTTGAGCAGCACCGGGAAGGGGATCTCGTGCGTCCGCGCGCGGATTGCTTCGAGATCATTGAACGTCCATACCCGCGGCGCCGGGACCCCGAGCTCCCGCAGCAGCGCCGCCTGCGCTGTCTTGCTCAGCTCCAGTGCAAACGCGTCCGCGCCGTTCAATACGCGCACCCCGCGGCTCTGCAGCGCCCGCATGTAGGCGAGCGCATAGGGCACGGCGCGTGTATTACCGCGCACGTACGCCGATGGGCTCGCCTGATTGAAATAGAGCGGCGCGAGCGGCATATCGGCATCCGAGAAGGCCGCCTTCTTGAGATCGACCCGCACGTAGCGGATGCCGCGCCGATCGAGCGTCTGGAAGAGCGGCTTCTGCCATTCCGGGTGCTCGAAGAGAACTGCGAGATCGGCGAGATGGCTCATCTTTTGTCCGCCTTGATGGGCTACAGCAGCAATGTTCGCGCCAAAAGAGGCTCCTGCCAACGATCGAAAAGTAATTTGCTTATGCAGGAATGAACTCATGCGAAAGGGCGGCCGTCTTCTTCGAGCACGCGCTGCAGCAGCGCGACCACGCGCACGAAGCGCGGCATGCCCGCGTAGATCGTGGACTGCAGGATCACTTCCAGCACTTCGCGCGGCGTTGCGCCGTGGATGAGCGCGTTGCGGATGTGATTCTCGATCTGCACGAACTCGCCCATCACGAACAGCTCCCCGATCACGCACAGGATGCGCGTCCGGTCGTCGAGGATGCCGCGCACGTACATGCCGGCGTAGATGAAATCGAGCCAGATCTTGAGAAAGTGCGGGTCGACGCGCTCGAGCTGCTCCACGGTCTTGTGGTGATGGCCGGGCTGAAGGCGAAAGCCCGTGCTCAATCCCTCCCAGCCGAACTTCCGCAGCAGTTCCTCGCGGCGCGGGCAGTCGGCCTCCGTCACACCCCAGGTCTTGCGCTCGGCTTCCAGCGAACGGCCGCGCTTGTGCCCGTCGATCGGCAACTGCGTTCGCGTGATCTCGCCCAGGCGCCCCAGTTCCTTCAGCGTTTTCGTGAACACGCGCGCCGCCCGGATGATTTTCGGATAACCCAGGTAAACCGCGGCCTGCAGGATCACCTCGAGCACCTCGCGCGGCGTCGCGTGGCGCAGCGCATTGCGGATGTGGATCGGGAATTGCTCCATCTCGTCCATCACCAGGAACTGCCCGACGAGAACGAGGCAGCGCGTGCGTTCGTCGAGTATGCCGCGCCGGGCCATGCCGCCGTAGGTGAAATCGAGCCACAGCTTGGTGAAGTTCTGGTCGAGCGCGTCACACCAGGCGATGTGTTCGGACACGTGATCCGGATGCATGCGTGCGAGGCTCTCGATCGCCGCCGCGCCGTATTTCCGCTTCCACTTGGTAAACCCGCCCGCGCGTGCTTTCGCCTGCGCGGATCTCGTGGCGCGAGGCTTCTTCGCCGCTGCGGCTGTCTTCTTCTTCGCGCGCTTCAATTCGACAGCCCGAATTCGCGGCGCTTCTGGTCGCGCCACTCCGCGAACGGCTGCGTGGTCGGATCGTCGGCGATTCGCTTGCGCGTCGCCTCCGCGATCTGCTCGTCGGAAAGCGAGAAGTCGAGGGCCACGCGCTGCGGCTGCGCGACATACCACGGCGTGTCGCAGAAGAACTCGAGCCGGTTACCCTCGGGATCGAGGAAGTAGACCGACCAGGCGTTGCCGTGGTCCACGGGGTCGACGCCCTCGACGTTGTTGGCGACCGCCAGATCGTACATCGCCCTCACTTCCTTGATCGAAGCGACGCGGTAGGTGATCTGGTTAACGGTGGATCGCGTGCCCTTCTCGCGCCCGGTGACGAGCACGATTTGATGATGGTCCTTCGGGTCCTTGCTGAGGAACGTGAGGCGAA
>JACQOK010000158.1 GCA_016202565.1 Betaproteobacteria bacterium
CCGTAAAGTTTCGTGAAGGAACTGCTTCACCCAGGGTCCCGTGACATTGACGATCGCCTTGGCGGTGAGTTCCGTCGGCGTACCGTCGACGGCCTGCAGCGTAGCACTCCACATTCCACCATCACGATGGGCGCCGAGGCAGGCCGTACGGGTCAGGATAGTGGCGCCAAGGTCGGCGGCCGCACGCGCCGTCAGCACTACGAGGCGCGCATCATCGACCCAGCAGTCCGAATAAAGGAAGCCTTTGGAAAGGCCCGGCTTGAGGCCGGTGCCGTAGGGACTCCGGCGCAGATCGATCGCATGTGAGCCGGGGAGGGTTTGGCGGCGGGCGAGATAGTCATAGAGAAGCAAGCCGGCACGAATCATCCACGCGGGACGCAACGCAGGCACATGCGGCATCACGAAATGCATCGGGTGCACGATGTGCGGTGCGCTCTTGAGCAGCACTTCGCGTTCGGCGAGCGCTTCGCCGACGAGGCGGAATTCGTACTGTTCGAGGTAGCGCAGCCCGCCGTGGATCAACTTGCTGCTGGCGGAGCTGGTGGCGGAGCCAAGGTCGCCTTGCTCGGCGAGCAGCACCCTGAGACCGCGCCCGGCGGCGTCTCGTGCGATGCCCACGCCGTTGATGCCGCCGCCGACCACGAGCAGGTCGACACGGTCTTGGATCGCGGCTTCCATGTGCGAAGAAGGGGGCGACCGCGGCTTAGGTTATACCGCGGGTTGAGCAGCGCGCTTGCGCCGGCCCAGCCGCGTTGGGACTATGAGGGTTGTCATGCGTCTTTGCGGGTTGAGCGGCGCGCTGGCGACCGTTCGAACTCGCGGAGATAAACCGGCGCCGCCCAGCGTCCGGCTTTATCAAATTTATCGTTTCTTCCGCAGCCTCTGGATCGCCGCGAGTTGCGCCACCGCGGCGGCGAGTTCGGCCTGCGCTTTGGCGATCTCCAACCGCGACGTGCGGCTTTGCATCGCCTCTTCGGCCTGTTTTTTTGCCTCCAGCGCCTTGGCCTCGTCGAGATCCCGCCCCCGGATCGCGGTGTCGGCCAGCACCGTCACCACCCGGGGCTGCACCTCGAGGATGCCCCCGGCAACGAAGATCAGCTCCTCCTCCCCGCCGCCCGCGGGCTTGATGCGCACTTCGCCCGGCCTGATGCGGGTGATGAGCGGCGTATGGCGCGGATAGATGCCAAGCTCGCCGGCTTCGCCCGGGAGCACGACGAATTCCGCCTCGCCGGCGTAAATCGACTCTTCCGCGCTGACGACGTCGATATGGAGAGTGTTGGCCATTACTGAAGTGTCTTCGCTTTTTCGAAAGCCTCTTCGATCGGCCCGACCATGTAGAACGCCTGCTCGGGCAGTTGATCGCACTCGCCGCCGACGATCATCTTGAAGCCCTTGATCGTCTCCTTGAGCGGCACGTACTTGCCTTTTTGGCCGGTAAAGACTTCGGCCACGTTGAACGGCTGTGACAGAAAGCGCTGGATCTTGCGCGCGCGCGCCACGGCCAACTTGTCTTCAGGCGAGAGCTCGTCCATGCCCAGGATGGCGATGATGTCCCGCAGCTCCTTGTAGCGCTGGAGCGTCGCCTGCACCGAGCGGGTCGTATTGTAGTGCTCCTCGCCAATGACGTTGGGATCCACCTGGCGCGATGTGGAATCCAGCGGATCCACTGCGGGATAAATGCCGAGCGATGCGATGTCGCGCGACAGCACCACCGTTGAATCCAGATGACCGAAGGTGGTGGCGGGCGACGGGTCGGTCAGGTCGTCCGCCGGAACGTAAATCGCTTGCACCGAAGTGATCGAGCCCGCCTTGGTCGAAGTGATGCGCTCCTGGAGCTTGCCCATCTCTTCGGCGAGCGTTGGCTGATAACCCACTGCAGATGGCATGCGCCCCAACAGCGCTGAAACTTCCACGCCGGCGAGCGTGAAACGGTAGATATTGTCGATGAACAGCAGCACGTCGCGGCCCTCGTCACGGAAGTGTTCCGCCATGGTCAGCCCGGTGAGCCCCACGCGCAACCGGTTGCCGGGCGGCTCGTTCATCTGGCCGTAGACCAGCGCCACCTTGTCGAGCACCTTGGACTCCTTCATTTCGTGATAGAAGTCGTTGCCTTCGCGAGTGCGCTCGCCCACGCCGGCGAATACCGAAAACCCGGAGTGCTCGATCGCGATGTTGCGGATCAACTCCATCATGTTCACGGTCTTGCCCACGCCCGCGCCGCCGAATAGCCCGACCTTGCCGCCCCTGGCAAAGGGGCAGATCAAGTCGATCACCTTGATGCCGGTCTCGAGCAGCTCCTGCGAGGGCGACAATTCTTCGAAGGTGGGCGCCTTGCGATGGATCGACATGGTTTTCTCGGCGCCGATCGGACCCGCTTCGTCGATGGGCCGGCCGAGTACGTCCATGATGCGCCCGAGCGTTTTCGGCCCCACGGGCACCATGATCGGCGCTCCGGTGCCCACTACAATCATGCCGCGGCGCAGCCCTTCCGCCGAGCCGAGCGCGATGGTGCGCACCACGCCGTCACCCAGCTGCTGCTGGACTTCGAGCGTCAATTCGGTGCCCTCCATCTCGAGCGCGTCGTAAATCCCGGGCATCTGGTCCCGCGGGAATTCCACGTCGATCACGGCCCCGATACACTGAACGATTTTTCCCTGGCTCATCGTCGTTCCCTAGTCAAAAACCTAAATTCCTTGCCACGGAGATCACAGAGCAAATCTCGCTCTTTAATGCTGCTGCAAGAACCGGGGGGTTCTCTGTGTTCTCTGTGCCCTCTGTGGCGAAATACTTTTTACACGGCTGCAGCGCCGCCTACGATTTCGGAAAGCTCCTTGGTGATCGAGGCCTGCCGCGTCTTGTTGTAGACCAGCGTCAGCTCGTCGATCACGCTCGCGGCGTTGTCCGAGGCCGCTTTCATCGCTACCATGCGCGCGGATTGCTCGGACGCCATGTTTTCGGCGACGGCCTGATAGATGAGGCCTTCGATATAGCGCGTGAGCACTTGGTCGAGCACCGCTTTTGCATCGGGCTCGTAGATATAGTCCCACGAACCTTCCGGCGCGCCCAGTCGCTCGCCGGAAAGCGGCAGCAGCTGCTCCATCACCGGCTCCTGCTTCATGGTGTTGACGAACCGCGTGTAAAAAATCATCAACCGGTCGAAGCGATCCTCACTGTAGCCGTCGAGCATGACCTTGACCGAGCCGATCAGTTTCTCCATGTGCGGCCGGTCGCCCAGCCCGGTCACGTGCGACACCTCGTTGGCACCGAGACGCTGCATGAAGCCCAGCCCATTGTTACCGTTGGCGCACGCTTCCAACCCCTCGCCGGCGGCTTCCCACTCTTTCATCGCGCCGAGCGCGAGGCGCAGCACATTGGTATTGAGCCCACCGCACAGCCCCTTGTCGGTCGTAACGACGATGAGCCCGACCCGGTTCACCGTATCGCGCTCGACGACGAAGGGGTGGCGATACTCGGGGTTGGCATGGCTGATGTGCGCAGCGACGTTGCGGATCTTCTCCGCATACGGTCGCGCCGTGCGCATGCGTTCCTGGGCGCGGCGCATCTTGGACGCCGCCACCATTTCCATCGCCTTGGTGATCTTGCGCGTGTTCTGCACGCTTTTGATCTTGTTGCGGATCTCTTTCGATCCCGGCATGGTAGTAAGTCCTTGCTAATGCGACGGGCGGCCGCTCATCAATAGATCGCGCTGCTCTTCCAATCCTTGACCGCCTGGTGCAACTGCTCTTCGTCGTCCTTGGAGAGGTCCTTGGTGTCCTCGATGCGCTTTACCAGACTGGCATACTTGCCCTTGAGGTAGTCGCGCAGCGAGCGTTCGGCGAGAAGCGCCTTCTTCACGTCCACGTCGTCGAAGTAGCCGTTGTTGACCGCGAACAGTGTCAAAGCCATCTCCCATACCTGCAGCGGCTCGTACTGCGGCTGCTTCATGAGTTCGGTCACCATGCGGCCGCGCTCAAGCTGCTTGCGCGTCGCCTCATCCAGGTCCGACGCGAACTGGGCAAACGCCGCAAGCTCGCGATACTGCGCGAGCGCAAGCCGCACGCCGCCGCCCAGTTTCTTGATCACCTTGGTTTGTGCTGCGCCGCCCACGCGCGAGACCGAGATCCCCGCATTGATGGCCGGCCGGATACCCGCGTTGAACAGGTCGGTCTCGAGAAAGATCTGACCGTCGGTGATCGAAATCACATTGGTCGGCACGAAAGCGGTCACGTCGCCCGCCTGGGTCTCGATGATGGGCAGCGCGGTGAGCGATCCGGTCCTGCCTTTCACTTCGCCCTTGGTAAACTTCTCGACATACTCTGGGTTGACGCGCGCCGCCCGCTCCAGCAGCCGCGAGTGCAGGTAAAACACGTCGCCGGGATACGCTTCGCGCCCGGGCGGGCGCCGCAGGAGCAGAGACACCTGGCGATACGCCCACGCTTGCTTGGTCAGGTCGTCGTAAATGATGAGCGCATCCTGCCCCCGATCGCGGAAATATTCGCCCATGGTGCAGCCCGAATAGGGCGCGATGTACTGCATCGCCGCGGACTCCGAAGCGGAAGCCGCCACCATGATGGTGTAGTCCATCGCGCCGTGCTCCTCGAGCTTGCGCAGCACGTTCTTGATCGACGACGCTTTCTGGCCGATCGCAACATAGATACAGATGAGGTCCTTGCCCTTCTGGTTGATGATGGTGTCCACGGCCACGGCGGTCTTCCCGGTCTGGCGGTCACCGATGATGAGTTCGCGCTGGCCGCGCCCGATCGGCACCATCGAGTCAATCGCCTTCAAACCGGTCTGCACCGGCTGCGACACCGACTGGCGCGCGATTACGCCCGGCGCGACTTTTTCGATGACGTCCGTCATCTTGGCGTTGACCGGGCCCTTGCCGTCGATCGGCTGGCCAAGCGCGTTCACCACACGGCCGATCAGCTCGCGGCCGACCGGCACTTCGAGAATGCGGCCGGTGGTCTTCACCGTATCGCCTTCAGTAATGTGTTCATATTCGCCGAGTACTACGGAGCCGACCGAGTCGCGCTCGAGGTTCAGTGCCAAACCAAAGGTATTCCGGGGAAACTCGAGCATCTCGCCCTGCATGACGTCCGCAAGCCCATGGATGCGGCAGATGCCGTCCGTTACGGAAACGACCGTGCCTTGCGTGCGCGCCTCTACCGTGCTCGCCAGGTTCTGGATCCGGCTCTTGATGAGTTCGCTGATTTCGGAAGGATTGAGCTGCATATCTGACTCCTAATGGGTAAGCGCGGCCGCCATCGCGTCGAGCCTACCGCGCACCGTCGCATCGATCACCTTGTCGCCGATGACGATCCTGACCCCGCCGATCAACCGCGGATCGACCTCGACCTCGGCGCTTACCTTGCGCCGATACTTAGCCTCAAGTCGCGCCACCAGCTCTGCAAGCTGGTTAGCGTCGACCGGAAGCGCGAAAACGATCTTCGCTTCCAGAACCCCTTCGTGCTCGCGCCGCAGGCCGTCGTAGAGCGTGCGGATTTCCGGCACCAGCGTGAGTCGATCGTTCGCGACCAGCACCTGCACGAAGTTGCGGCCGGGGCCGTCAAAATTGTCGCCCGCGACGCCCAGTATTAGGGCTTCGAGCTGCTGGACGCTCACATTGGGATCGCCAATGCAAGACTGCATCTGCGGGTCGCTTGCCAATGCTTCGAGCACGGCCAGCATTCCGGACCAGCCGGCGAGGTCGTCGTTCTCGCGCGCCAGCTTGAATACGGCCTCGGCATACGGACGCGCAATGGTTACCGGCTCAGTCATAGCGTGCTCTACAGCTGACTTTGCACGCTGCGCAGCAGGTCGGCATGGGCCTTGGCGTCAACCTCGCGTCTCAGGATCTGCTCCGCGCCCGCGACGGCGAGCGCGGCCACCTGGGCGCGCAGCATTTCCCTCGCGCGCGATACTTCCTGTTCGATCTCGGCTTTGGCGCCCGCAACCAAGCGCTCGCCTTCGGCTTTTGCCGCTCCCTTGGCCTCCTCGATCAATTCGACCGCGCGCTTGTCGGCCTGTCCGAGTATGTCCTGCGCCTGCTGCTTGGCTTCGCGCAGCAGCTCTGCGGTGCGCTTGGATGCCTGCTCCAGATCCTGCTTGCCGCGCTCCGCCGCCGCCAGCCCGTCGGCAATCTGCTTCTGGCGCTGCTCGATGGCGCGCAGGAGGGGGGGCCAAATGAACTTGACCGTGAACCAGATGAACAGCGCGAACGTAAAGGCCTGCGCCAACAACGACAGGTTGATATTCATGACTGCTCCCTACCGGACATGTGTGCTGCCGCGTCTTCGTCAACCCTGGATGACGCCAAGCAGCGGGTTACCGAAGGCGAACAACATGGCGAGACCCACGCCGATGATGAAGGACGCATCGATCAGGCCCAGCAGCAGGAACACTTTCACCTGCAGCTGCGGCATCAGCTCCGGCTGGCGCGCCGCGCCTTCCAGGAACCGGCCGGCCATGATGCCGATGCCGATGCATGCGCCCGCGGCGCCCAGTCCGATCATCAGCCCGATGCCAATGCCGGTATAGGCCTGGATCATCGCCAACAGTTGTAATTTTTCCATGTTTGCTTCCTTTCTCGTTTGATTACAGTGTTGCGAGTCTTCGGGAAAATCAGTGCCCTTCGTGCGCCATCGAAATGTAAACGACCGTGAGCATCATGAAGATGTAGGCCTGGAGCACGACGATCAGAATGTGGAAGATCGCCCAACCCAGGCCCAACACGGTGGCGAAAATGGTGCCCGCCAGATCTGCTCCGGCCCACAGCCACAGCAGAAGAAAGATGATCTCACCCGCATACATGTTGCCGAAGAGCCGCAGTGAATGCGAAAGCGGCTTGGAGACATACTCCACCAGGTTGAACAGCAGGTTCGCGGGCCATAGCAGGGGGTTTCCGCCAAACGGCGCACAGAACAGTTCGTGCACCCACCCGCCCAGGCCTTTTACCTTGATGTTGAAGAAGATCATGAGCAGCCACACCGACAACGCGAGGGCGAAGGTCGTGTTGACGTCGGCGGTGGGCACCGGCCGCCAGAAATGCACGTGCAGAAGCTTCTCAAAAAAGACCGTGGCCAACCAGTCGATCGGCAGGAAGTCCATGGCGTTCATGAGCAGCACCCACACGAACACCGTGAGCGCCGCAGGGGCGACGAACTGGTGGCGGTCGCCGTGCAGAAAAATGCTTTTCACCTGCTCGTCGATAAAGTCCACGGCAAGTTCCACAAACGCCTGACGCCGGTTCGGAACGCCCGCGGTGGCGCCCCGCGCGACCCCCCACACGAAACCGAGCGCGACAAAGCCGAGCGCCATCGCGGTCAGCAGCGTATCGACGTGGAGGGTCCAGAACGCGCCCTCGCCCACCGACTGGCTGTTGAAGGTCAGGTGGTGAGCGATATACTTGCCTGGAGTCAGTTCCTCGGTAGCCATGGATGTCTGGTGGGCGTGTTGACCTATCGCTCGCGGGCAAAAATAGCCATGGTGAACAAAATTACCGTCAGGAAGAACGCCCCAAAAAACGCGGCCAGCACAATCTCCTTATAGATCGTCAGCACCAGCCAGAGCTGGACGGCGATCAAAAACACCTTGCTGGCTTCGGCTCTGAACAGAGCGTGTAGCGCCCCCCCTGCCGTGCTCTTATCGCTTCGCGCGGCGACCCACCCGAATACCGCACCGGCCGTAACGTTGATGAAGCCGCCCAGCAGGGCCGAGTAAGCCCCGTGGGAACCCTGCCAAGAAGCGGCAATCAGCGCTGATACGACGGTAGCGTAGAGCTGCCACCGCAAAACGGTGCGGATCGGCCTGCCCCCGTTGACGAGAGCCACGCGAATCACCCGCAAAGGAAACTGCGGGATTATACGCGGGCCCTTACCCCAGCGTCAAAAGCGCGGGGGCGATCGGGCGCTATCGCGTGAGTTTGCCAAGCAGCGCGTCCAACTGATCGAGGCTGCGATAGCTGATGACCAGCCGCCCAGCGCCCTGTTTCGCGGCTGCCTTGATCTGCACGGTCGTCCCGAGATGATTGGAGAGCTCCTCCTCGAGCCGGGCGACATCGTTATCGTGCTTGCTGCGCGCCCGCGCCCGGGTTCTTGCCGCCCCACTCGCGCGGCGCTCGACATCCCGCACGGAGAGCTGCCTGTCGGCCGCCTCGCGCGCCAGCTCGATCTGCCGTTCCACAGGCAACGCCAGCAGCGCACGCGCGTGCCCCATGTCGAGCCGCCCCAGCGCGAGCAACTCGCGCACCGGCGGCGCGAGATCGAGCAGCCGCAGCAGATTGGTCACGCCCGAACGCGAACGGCCCAACGCCTCCGCCGCGGCAGCGTGAGTCATGCCAAACTCCTGAATCAGTCGCTGGATGCCTGCCGCCGCCTCCAGTGGATTGAGATCCTCGCGCTGGATGTTTTCGATGAGCGACACCGCGAGCGCCTCCCGGTCCGGCACGTCGCGCACGAGTGCCGGCACCATACTGAGCCCCGCCATACGCGCGGCCCGCCAGCGGCGCTCGCCGGCGATGATCTCATACTGTTCCTCCGCCACCGGACGCACCAGGATCGGCTGCATAACGCCCTGCGCCTTGATCGAGTCGGCCAGTTCGCCGAGCGCTTCCTGATCCATGCGCGTGCGCGGCTGATACTTGCCGGGGCGTAGCGCATCTACGGGCAGCCTCCTGAGATCTTCGCCCCGAGTTTGCCCCTCGTCGCCCCCCAGCAACGCGTCGAGTCCTCGTCCCAGTCCCCTCATTTTCACCATCGCGTTCGCCTCGTCACGCCGCTTGTGAGGTGCGGTTGAGCATTTCCCCGGCCAGCGCAATATAGGCCTGGGCCCCCTTGGAGTTCTTGTCGAACTTCAGCGCGGGTACGCCGAAACTCGGCGCTTCCGCAAGCCGCACGTTGCGCGGGATCACGGTGCGGTAAACCTTGTCGCCGAAGTGCTCGATCAGTTGTGCCGAAACCTGCTGCGCCAAGGTGTTGCGCGGGTCATACATGGTGCGCAACAGCCCCTCAATGTGCAGCCCCGGGTTCAGGTGCCCCCGCACCTTTTTGATGGTCGCCACCAGATCGCTCAAGCCCTCGAGCGCATAGTACTCGCACTGCATCGGGATCATTACGGCGTGGGCCGCGGTGAGTCCGTTGACGGTGAGCAGATTCAGCGCCGGCGGACAGTCGATCAGGATGAAATCGTAATCGCGTTCCACCCGAGCGAGCGCTTCCTTCAGCCTCGTCTCGCGGCGTTCGATGTCGACCATCTCCACTTCGGCGCCGGCAAGTTCACGGTTCGCCGGAATAAGATCGTATTCACCGCTGGCCGAGCGAGCGCGCACTTCGGTAATCGAACGCGCCCCGAGCAGCACGTGATACACCGTCGCACCAAGGCCGCGCTTGTCGATTCCGCTACCCATGGTCGCATTGCCTTGCGGATCAAGATCCACCAGCAGTATGCGCTGGTTGGCCGCGGCGAGGCTCGCCGCAAGATTGACCCCGGTCGTGGTCTTGCCCACGCCGCCTTTCTGATTGGTGATCGCGAGTATCTTCGCCACGGACCTGACTCACGCTGGCTCAACCAGCACCAGGTGGCGCGAGGCAACGAGCCCCGGCACCTTGAGCGCCACGACGCTTTTCAGCTTGAACGCGCGCGGGAGCCGGGCGAGTTCGTCCTTCGGGTAACTCCCCTTCATCGCAGCCAATACCCCTTCCTTCGCGCACAGCCTGCCCGCGAGCGCGAGAAATTCACCTAGGTCGGAAAACGCCCGCGAGATCACGACTTCGAAGCGCTCCGGCGGCTGCCAGATCTCGACCCGCTCGCACACCACGGCTGCGTTTTCAATCACGAGCTCGATCACCGCCTGCTGCAGAAACGCCGCTTTCTTCTGGTTTGCGTCAAGCAGCGTCACTCGCGTCTGCGGCAGCGCGAGGGCCAGCGGAATGCCGGGCAGCCCCGCACCGCTGCCCACGTCGAGAATCGACCGGGCCCTCACATGCGGCAGCACGGCCAGACTGTCTAGCAGATGGTGGCTCACCATTTCTTGCGCTTCGCGCACGGCGGTCAGGTTGTAGACCCTGTTCCATTTCTGGAGCAGCGCCACATATTCGATGAGCCGCTGCCTGATATCCGCCGACAGATCGAGGCCCAGTTCGCTCACGCCTTGCGCGAGCGCGTCGGCAATATTCATGCACTCTTTTTGTGTCCAGCAAAGCCGCGTTTGGCATGCACCAGCAATACAGAAATTGCCGCCGGCGTTACCCCCGAAATACGCGCCGCCTGGCCAATGGTTTCCGGGTGGACCCGGTTAAGCTTCTGCTGCACCTCGACCGACAGCCCCCGCACGTTGGTGTAATCGATGTCCCGCGGCAATCGCGTATTCTCGTATTGCCCGTTGCGTTCGATCTCTTCCTTCTGCCGCTCGATGTAGCCGTGGTACTTGGCCTGGATCTCGACCTGCTCGGCGACTTGCGGGTCCGCCACCGCCGGGCCGGCGCCCGGCAGCGTCATCAATGACACATACGTCACGTCCGGACGCCGCAGCAAGTCGGCGAGCGGATACTCGCGCTCCAATTCCTGCCCGAGCACGCGCTCGGCCTCGGCGACCGGTACACGCTTGGGGTTCACCCAGGTCGATTTGAGCCGCTCTTGTTCGCGCTCGATCGCATCGCGTTTACGGGCAAACGCCGTCCAGCGGCGTTCATCGACCACGCCGAGCCTGCGCCCGATCTCGGTAAGCCGCAAATCGGCGTTATCCTCGCGCAGCGACAGCCGATACTCGGCGCGGCTCGTGAACATGCGATACGGTTCGGATACCCCGCGGGTGATGAGGTCGTCGACCAGCACGCCGAGATAGGCCTGGTCGCGCCGCGGGCACCACGCATCGCGTCCCTGCACGGCAAGCGCGGCATTGATGCCGGCGAGCAGCCCCTGCGCCGCCGCTTCCTCATAACCGGTGGTGCCGTTGATCTGCCCCGCAAAAAACAGCCCCGCGATCGCCTTGGTTTCGAGCGAACTCGTCAATCCGCGCGGATCGAAATAATCGTACTCGATGGCGTAGCCGGGGCGCGTAATGTGCGCGCACTCAAGCCCGCGGATCGACCGCACCAGGGCATGCTGCACGTCGAACGGCAGGCTCGTCGATATGCCATTGGGATAAAACTCGTTGACCGTGAGGCCTTCGGGCTCGAGGAAAATCTGATGCGACTGCTTGTCGGCGAAGCGATGGATCTTGTCCTCGATCGACGGGCAGTAGCGC
Organism: Betaproteobacteria bacterium; assembly: GCA_016202565.1. GTDB lineage: Bacteria > Pseudomonadota > Gammaproteobacteria > Burkholderiales > SG8-41 > DSOT01. The sequence goes on from JACQOK010000158.1 coordinate 11,246, forward strand.
GGGCCCACGCCTTCGATGACGCCCGTAAACATGGGCGAGCGGTCGAGTCCACTGCGAATGATGCCGTGCGTTTTCGCGTTCGTGTGCGTGATCCAGCACGGCAGTTGCGGCGGATGCTGGCCGCGGGTCCCAAGGAACGAGAACACGGGGGTCGGCTCATCGCCCGGCTGCGCGGTCATTGCCGAGAAATCGATACTGCGTCCGTCGATGCGCGGCGGCGTCCCGGTTTTGAGCCGCCCCACGGGCAGCCTCAGTTCGCGCAGGCGGCGCGCCAGACTTACCGCGGGCGGATCGGCGGCGCGGCCGGCTTGGTAGTTCTGCAAACCAACGTGGACTACCCCGGACAGAAACGTGCCCGTCGTCAGCACCACGCTGCGGGCGCTGAAACGGATGCCGGTCTGTGTAACCACGCCCGTAACGCGATCAGCATCAAGGGTAAGGTCGTCGACCGCCTGCTGAAAAATACGCAGATTAGGCTCGTTTTCGAGGCGGGCGCGGATGGCCTTCTTGTAGAGCACTCGATCGGCCTGTGCCCGCGTTGCGCGGACCGCCGGGCCTTTGCGCGAATTCAAGATGCGAAACTGAATCCCCGCTTCGTCGGTGGCGCTCGCCATTGCCCCGCCGAGCGCGTCGACCTCCATGACGAGATGACCCTTGCCGATGCCGCCGATCGACGGATTGCAAGACATCTGGCCCAGCGTTTCGATGCTGTGGGTGAGCAAGAGCGTGCGACAACCCATGCGCGCAGCCGCAAGCCCCGCTTCGGTGCCCGCATGGCCGCCGCCGACAACAATAACATCAAATTTTTCAGTGGCTTGCATCTGTCCGCCGCGCTTGTGTCAAGTGTCGCATCATACCCGATATCGCCCTTTAAATGAACTGTTTCCCGATTGGTTTCACGTGAAACCTGAGTGAGCTCCCAGATCAACAAGGCCCACCGAAACCTGCTGTTCCTTGGATAAAAGAACTGGTTCCACGTGGAACGCCTTGTTTACGTCCGGGATTTTGGCCGCACCTACTTTCCGATGCAAAAACGCGAGAAGATCTCTCCCAGCAGGTCGTCCGAGGTAAATTCCCCTGTAATTTTTGCCAGCGCCTCCTGCGCCAGGCGCAACTCTTCTGCCAGCAGTTCGAGCTCGCTCATGTGCTGCGCCGCCTCCCGCAGGTGGCGTTGCGCGCGCTGGAGCGCTTCCAGATGCCGCGCCCGTGCGAGAAAGAGGCCTTCGCCTGTGCTATGCCAGCCCACTGCCTCCAGTAGCACGGCGCGCAATAGGTCAATACCTTCCCCCGTCTTGGCCGATATCCAAACCGTGGTTGCGCCCCTTTGGTGCTCCACCGCCGCCCGACGCGGCAAGAGGTCTATCTTGTTCATCACCCGCACGCAGCGTAGCGTCGCGGGCAGTCGCCCCAGGATGTCCCGGTCGGCGGAAGCCTCTCCTCGCGTCGCGTCAATCAGCAACAACATCAAGTCGGCCTTTTCGATGGCCGTCCACGTGCGTCCGATCCCGAGCCTCTCCACCAGATCACGCGGATCGCGCAGGCCGGCTGTATCTATGACGTGGGCCGGAACACCCCCGATGTCGATTACCTGGCGAATCGTGTCACGGGTGGTTCCGGGTATGTCGGTAACGATAGCAAGCTCTTCTCCCGCCATGCGATTGAGCAAGCTTGATTTGCCCACGTTCGGCTGGCCCGCCAGCACGATATGCATCCCCTCGCGCAACAAGCTGCCCTGCCGCGAAGCATCCAGCACAGCTTCCAGTTGCCGTTGTGTCGTGTTTAACCTTGATTCAGCATCGGATCGCTTGAGAAAATCAATTTCTTCTTCCGGGAAATCGAGTGTTGCTTCGACGCACACGCGCAAATCGACAAGTCTAGTTATAAGTGATTGTATTGTTTGTGAAAATTCTCCATCCAGCGACCGGATGGCGCAGCGTGCCGCCTGGGTCGTGGTCGCGTCGATGAGATCGACGACGCTCTCCGCCTGCGCAAGATCAAGCTTGTCGTTGAGAAATGCGCGCCGTGTGAACTCGCCCGGCTCAGCCACGCGCGCGCCCAACTCGAGGCAGCGTTCGAGCAGCATTCGCAGCACGACCGGGCCACCGTGCCCGTGCAACTCGAGGACGTCCTCACCGGTATAAGAGCGCGGCCCAGGGAAATACAGCGCGATGCCCTGGTCGATCGCTGCGCCCGCGCCGTCGCGAAATTGCGTGAGCACCGCGCGCCGCGGCGGCAGCGGCTCAGCGACAATCCCTTCGACCATGCGGTCGATTCGCGGGCCGGAAACGCGGATTACGCCGATCCCGCTACGCCCCGGCGCGGTTGCGACTGCAGCGATGGTGTCTTTGGGTTTCATCGTGCGCGAGTATACCCGCGCGGTAGCCTATCCCTTACTGGAGGGTTTCAGGTTGGCGCGTTCCAGAACGCGGTTGATGTGCCACTGTTGCGCGATCGAGAGCACGTTGTTGATCAGCCAGTAGAGCACCAGTCCGGCCGGGAAGAAAAAGAAAAAAACGCTGAACGCGATCGGCATGATCTTCATTACCTTGGCCTGCACCGGATCCGGGGGTTCCGGATTCAGTTTGGTCTGGATGATCATGGTCGCGCCCATCAGGATGGGCAGGATAAACCAAGGGTCCGGGGCGGCGAGATCATCTATCCATAAGGCAAGTGGCGCGTGGCGCAATTCGACGCTCGCGAGCAATACCCAATAAAGGGCAATGAATACCGGGATCTGCACCACAATCGGCAGGCACCCGCCGAGCGGATTTATTTTTTCCGTCTTGTATAGCTCCATCATCGCCTGCTGCATGCGCTGGCGATCGCTGCCGTACTGGTCTTTGAGTTTTTGCAGCTTGGGCGCGAGCACGCGCATCTTGGCCATCGAACGATAGCTCGCTTCCGACAGCGGATAAAACAAGAGCTTGATCACCACCGTCAGCAGAATGATCGCGACGCCCCAGTTCCCCACCCAGTGGTAAAGCCAGGCCAGCACCCAAAACAACGGGACCGCAATGATGGTGAGCCACCCGTAATCGACGGTAAGATCGAGCCCTGGCGCAAGCTTGGCCAGCTTGTCCTGTTCCTGGGGCCCGGCATAAAGTGGTACGGTCAGCGTTGCGCTCTTGGCCGGCTCGACTGTTCCCGCTGGAAGGATCACGCCCGCCGCATACAGCCCCCCCTCAAGCCGCCTGGTATAGAACTCTCGCGGGGTGCCGTTCTTGGGTAACCACGCGCTCAGAAAATAATGTTGCAGCATTGCGACCCAGCCGTCGCTGCTATTCTTGGGGTACGGGGTCTTTTCCTTGTCGATGTCACCAAAGGCGACTTTCTGGAATTTTTCCTTGTCGGTATAGACCGCCGCTCCGGTATAGGTGGGCAGCATCGCCGAATCGCCCGCCGGAGACTTGCCGTCGCGCACCAGTTGAAAATACCCAAACGGTTGGATCGCCGTCGCGCTCTGGTTGACGATCTGGTGTGCCACATCAATGACATAGGTTCCGCGGTGAAAGCGATAGATCTTCGCGACACTGATGCCCTTTGCCGCCGGCGCTTCCAGCCTAACTTCGACGACATTGGCGCCATCGGCCAGGCGATACTCCTTGGCCTGCGCGGTGTATACGGTGCGGTGGTTTGGCAGATCGGCGCCAATCAAGCCGCTCTGTGCCACATAGACATGGTCTGCCCTGTTCTGAAACAGCTCGAAGTTCTTGCCCTTTTCAACGCTATCGCGGTGACCCTTGAGCTCCAGTCCTCGCAGGTCCCCGCCGACCGTGCTGATCTCTGCGCGCAGCAGGTCGGTGTCGACCGCTATCGTTTCGCCGGGCGCGAGCGCTGCCGATCCCCCAGGCGGCTTTACCGCTTGGGTCGCGACGAGTTTGTCGCTCGGCGTTGGGACCGTTGGCGCGTCCGTCTTCGGGCTCGCCTGAGACGCGGGCGAGGGAGCCGGCTGCTGATCCCGCTGCCACGCGTCGAGCAACAGGAAAACCGAAAAAGCGAATACAAAAAACAAGACAAGCCGTTGCGAATCCATGGATGCTTTCTACTCTTGCCGCCGCGGCCTTTCCCGCGAGACACGCCCCTCTATCGATCCTCTCCAACTATTGCCGGGTCCTGATGGCCGGGGGAGGACCCCGATCCGCGCTGACCGCAACCAAGAGGCGCCCTAATTCCCGGCGCGCTCCGGCGGCCTCCTTTCTCGGTACGGCCGCGCGGCACATCACCACCACGTCGAGCATAGCGAGGCTCTCTTTCCGCTCACGAAACACTTCACGCACTATTCGCTTGCACCTATTTCGGTCTACAGCTCGGCGGATCGGTTTGCGTCCAGCGATGACACCGAGCCGCGCGAAGGAAAGCCCGCTCGGTCTGGCGCGCACCACGAAGTATCGACCGGCGCTGATCCGGCCATGGGCGAGCACGGCGGCGAACTCCTGGCGCTGGGTGAGGCGCTCCAACCGCGCTTGTGGTGCCAGGGAGGACCACTCCTGCTCTGTGCTCAGGCAGCGAGACGGGCGCGGCCTTTCGCCCGGCGGGCGCGAATCACTGCGCGGCCTCCACGTGTCTTCATGCGCACACGGAAGCCATGCGTGCGCTTGCGGCGCGTTTTCGATGGCTGGTAAGTTCGCTTCATGGCGGCCTGCCTTTGCGTGGGTGAAAAAACTGGTTATTACAACCCGGGCGGCACCGTCATGTCAAATCAGCTGATCAGCGCGACTCACTGTTTGCGCTGCGAGCGATTATTGTGGATAACTCATCGCGAAACAGCTAAAATCAAGCGGTGTTTTCACTCTCCGCCGCCGGGCCTACAACAACTCCTTTATCGCTCCACATGAACAGCTTTTGGCGCTACTGTCTTGCCCGCTTCGAGAAGGAACTCCCCGCCCAGCAGTTTCGAACCTGGATCCGGCCACTCAAGTTCGATGTAGAAGGTGATGTGCTTACCCTGGTCGCCCCGAATCGCTTTGTGCTCCAGTGGATCCGTGACAAGTTCTTTGAGCGCATCCAGGAACTCGCCGCCAGTCACTTCAACCGCCCCGTGGAAATCAAGCTCCTGCTCGCCGAGAAATCACCCGCACCCCACGTCCAGACGCCGCTGAGTGTGGAACCGTCTTCGTCCAAACCGAGCACTCGGGATATCTCGCGGCTCAACCCTGCTTTCTCTTTTGACACGTTTGTCACCGGCAAGGCTAACGAACTGGCGCGAGCCGCGGCAACCCAGGTTGCCGAGCGGCCTGGCACGGCCTACAACCCGCTTTTCATTTACGGTGGCGTAGGGCTCGGGAAGACGCATCTCATTCAGGCGATCGGCAACGCCTTGCACGCGCGCGCTCCCGAAAGCAAGATTCGATACATTCACGCCGAACAATACGTTTCCGATGTCGTGCGCGCATACCAACATAAGGCATTTGACGACTTCAAGCGCTACTACCATTCGCTTGACCTTCTACTCATAGACGACATCCAGTTCTTCAGTGGCAAGAGCCGTACGCAGGAGGAATTCTTTTATGCATTCAACGCGCTGATCGAGTCACATAAGCAAGTCGTCATCACGTGTGATACCTATCCTAAGGAAATCTCCGGGATCGAGAACCGCCTTATATCCCGTTTCGGGTGGGGCCTTACTGTTGCCGTCGAGCCGCCCGAACTCGAAATGCGTGTGGCAATTCTGCTCAAGAAGGCCGAGGTGGAGTCGGTCATTCTCGACGAGTCCGTCGCATTCTTTTTGGCCAGGCATATCCAGTCCAATGTACGCGAACTCGAAGGGGGTCTTAAGCGTATCCTTGCCTACGCACGCTTTTCCGGACAAGACATCTCCGTCGATCTCTGCCGGGATGCCCTGCGCGACCTGCTGGCCATTCAAAGCCGCCAAGTGTCCATCGAGAATATCCAGAAAACTGTCGCGGACTACTACAAGATCAAGGTCTCCGAAATGTATTCCAAGAAGCGCAGCCGCAACGTCGCCCGGCCACGGCAGATCGCGATGGCTCTCGCCAAGGAGTTGACGCACCTCAGCCTGCCGGATATCGGCGAAGCTTTCGGTGGGCGCGACCATACCACCGTCCTGCACGCGTGCCGAAAAGTTGCCTTGCTCAAGACAAGCAACAGTGACATTACCCGAGACATCAACTCCCTGCTCAAGGTCCTGCGCGGTTGATAGCGCGCGACTCCTTTGTGCATATCACGAGGTCACATGTCTGCACGTGAAATCGATTCACATTCCGTGCACATCTTATTCAGCCCATATTCACGGTATACCACCGCGCTATCGTCATGATCTATCGAGCCTCAAGCATTTGTGCACAGCGATTGCTCGCTGTTATTAGTTCTACTAACTAAAACTATTCTTTATGAAGCTCTTTCAGATACAACGCGACGCGCTGCTCAAGCCGTTGCAAGCAGTCAGTGGCATCGTGGAGAAACGCCACACACTCCCGATCCTGTCCAACGTCCTGATTCGCAGGAAACAGCGAAATCTCTCGCTCATCGCCACCGACCTGGAAATTCAGGTATCAACCGGATGTGAAGATCTTGAACCAGGCGGTGAAGAAATCGCCTTGACGGTTTCCGCACGCAAACTACAGGACATTCTTCGCTCTCTGCCGGAAGAGACTGAGACGACCCTGGATATGCAGAACAACCGTTTGCAGGTCCGTGCCGGGAAGAGCCGATTCAATCTGCAGACGCTGCCGGCAAATGATTTTCCAACTCTCGCGGAGGCAGGAGTTCTGCAGGCGGGCATCCGTCTGGGGCAACGCCAGTTTCGCGAACTGCTGCTACTCGTGCAGTATGCGATGGCGCAGCAGGATATCCGCTATTACCTCAACGGCCTTCTGATGGTTTTAGAGGAAGACCAGATGAAACTCATTGCAACTGACGGTCATCGGCTTAGCTACACTGCGGGAAAGATCGGTCCCCAACAGCAGAAGACGGAAGTGATTTTACCGCGCAAGGCGGTGGTGGAGCTGGCCAAACTCCTTGAGGATACCGACAAAGAGGTGGAGGTTGAAGTGTACGCCTCGCAAGCGAGATTTCGCTTCGGAAGCGTGGAGGTCATCACCAAGCTCATCGACGGAAAGTTCCCGGATTACACGCGGGTCATTCCTCTCAACTATCAGAAGCGGATTTCGGTGAATCGCGTAGTGCTCCTTCAAGCCTTACAGCGCGCTGGCATTCTATCGAACGAGAAATTCCGCGGGGTCCGCTGGGTCCTGACGGCGAACAGCCTGAGAATATCATGCACCAACAATGAACAGGAGGAAGCGCAGGAGGAACTGGAGGTCAATTACAGCGGCGAACCGCTCGATGTGGGATTCAATATCACCTATCTGCTGGACGTGTTGAACAACGTCCATGGTGAAAATGTGGAGTGCGCATTCGGCGATGCCAACAGCAGCATGCTGATCACCGTTCCGGAACGCGACGAGTTCAAGTATGTAGTAATGCCGATGCGCATCTGAGCGCAAGACAAAGCAGCCTAGGAGCAAGATGACAGATAAGGAACGCGAGCGCAAGAACCCCGACGATTACGATGCTAGCAGTATCAAGGTCCTCAAGGGCCTCGAAGCCGTTCGGAAGCGCCCAGGGATGTATATCGGGGACACCAGCGACGGGACCGGGCTGCATCACATGGTATTCGAGGTAGTGGACAACGCCGTAGATGAGGCCCTGGCAGGGTACTGTAACGAAATCACGATCACCATCCATCCGGATAACTCGGTTAGCGTAATCGACAACGGGCGGGGAATCCCCACGGACATTCATCCTGAAGACGAGCAGCGGCGCTCCACAGCTGAAGTGGTGATGACAGAGCTTCACGCCGGTGGAAAGTTCGACAATAACTCGTATAAGATTTCAGGAGGGCTGCACGGGGTCGGCGTATCGGTAGTCAATGCGCTCTCCGAGTGGCTGCGCCTCACCATCCGGCGGGACGGGAAGCTCCACCAGATGGAGTTTCGGATGGGGGAAGCGGTTTCGCCCCTGAAAGTGGTTGGAAAGAGTGAGAAGCGCGGCACCGAGGTGCATTTCCTCGCGAGCAAGGAACTCTTTGGCAACATCGAGTACCACTACGAGATTCTGGCGAAGCGTCTGCGCGAACTGTCGTTCCTTAACCATGGCGTCAAGATCACCTTGATTGACCAGCGGGCGGGCAAGGAGGAAAAGTTCGCTTTCAGCGGCGGGGTGAAGGGCTTTGTGGAGTATATGAATCGCGCTAAGAACGTCTTGCATCCGAACATCTTCTACACCCTGGGGGAAAAGGACGGCATTGCCGTGGAAGTCGCCATGCAGTGGAATGACTCTTACCAGGAGTCGATGCAGTGTTTCACCAACAACATTCCACAGCGAGACGGCGGGACGCACCTTACCGGCGTGCGAGCGGCGATGACCCGCACGCTCAATCAGTATATCGAAGCGAGCGAGCTGGCGAAAAAGGCCAAGGTCGAAACCTCCGGAGACGACATGAAGGAGGGGCTCACGGCGGTGTTGTCAGTGAAAATCCCTGAGCCGAAGTTTTCCTCGCAGACGAAGGAAAAACTCGTCTCATCCGAGGTGCGGCCGGTCGTCGAGGAAATCGTCGGGCAGAAACTGATGGAGTTTCTCCTCGAAAAACCGGCCGATGCGAAAGTGATCTGCAGCAAGATCATCGATGCCGCGCGCGCGCGCGAGGCTGCCCGCAAGGCGCGGGAATTGACCCGCCGGAAAGGGGTGCTCGACTCGTTTGGCTTGTCGGGGAAGCTCGCCGACTGCCAGGAACGCGACCCGGCGCAATCAGAACTTTACATTGTCGAGGGGGACTCGGCAGGTGGCTCGGCCAAGCAAGGACGCGATCGTAAGTTCCAAGCGATCCTCCCGCTGCGCGGCAAGATCCTCAACGTGGAAAAGGCGCGGTTCGACAAACTGCTCTCGTCACAGGAGATCACGACGTTGATCAGCGTCCTGGGCACGGGTATCGGCAAGGACGAATACGCGCCGGAAAAGCTGCGCTACCACCGCATCATCATCATGACCGATGCCGATGTCGACGGCTCGCACATCCGCACGCTGCTGCTGACCTTCTTCTATCGCCAGATGCCGGAGCTTGTCGAGCGCGGCCACATCTTCATCGCGCAGCCGCCACTTTACAAGGTCAGACACGGCAAGACCGACCGCTACCTCAAGGACGAACACGAACTCAAACAGTTCCTGCTGAAGCTTGCATTAGCCGAAGCGGAGCTTTATACCACCGCGAAGTCGCAGCCGCTCAGCAAGGACGCGCTGGAACACGTGGCCAAAGAGTATCTGCTGGCGGAGGCGGTTATCGAGCGCGTGAGCAAAATGATCGATGAAGAGGTGCTGCATGTGCTGCTCAAGCAGCCGACTGCACTGGATCTTTCCGACGAGAAGACCGCCCGCCGAAGTGCCAGAGCAATTTCCGAGTTGCTCGCAGACGAGAATATCCACGTGGAGGCGAAGGTCGACGACAAGACGGAGCGCTATGTGTTGGCGATCAGCAGGACCCAGCACGGCATTGTGCATCACAGCTATATCGACGCCGACTTCGTGCAGAGCGGCGACTACGCCCAAATCGAGCGCACCGCCAGAGTGCTGCAAGGATTGCTCGGTGAGGGCGCCTACATCAAACGCGGCGAGCAGACGCACCCGGTGAGCAGTTTCCGCGACGCGATCGACTGGGTGCTCAATGAAGTGCAGCGCGGAATCAGTACGCAGCGCTATAAGGGTCTGGGCGAGATGAATCCGGAGCAGCTGTGGGAAACCACGATGAATCCGAAGACGCGACGCCTGCTTCGCACGCAGATCGAAGATGCGATCAGCGCCGACGAGATCTTCACCACCCTGATGGGCGATCAGGTGGAGCCGCGCCGCAACTTCATAGAGAGCAACGCGCTCGGCGTGCGCAACCTCGACGTCTAGGCTGCTTTCCGGCGCGGCTTGGCGGGAGTTTTCGCGCGAGCCGCGCGGCCCGAAACGGCGCGCCGTTTCATCGGCTTGGCTGCGTCTTCCTGTGCCGAAGGACGTCCCACCGCCCGCGGCTTGCGCGGCGTCTTGGCCTCGAACTCGAAATTCACGGCGCCGTCCGGGCGCGCGACCAGAAAAGCCTTGAATTTTCTACCATTGCGGCGGGAGATGAATCCGCTCAGCAAGTCGGTGCGGCCCGCCGTGAGCAGCTTTTGCATCTGCGCCCGTTCAATCGGCTGCTGCAGGATGAGCTTGCCGGAGCGAAAGTCGCAGGATCGCCCCGCGCCGACGGCTTTCTCGCATACGTAGGCGGCGCCGTGTTCGAAAACGCGCGCTCCGCACTTTGGGCACGCGCCCACCGGGTCCTGAGCGCCGAAATCGGGCGCCCCTCCCTCATCGGCGGAGGGCGCGCCGCGCCCGAAGTCGAACTCGAGCCGAAACTCGCCAGTCAGCCGCAGGGCAGCCGAAAACGGTTTGCCGGCGCGGCTGCGGAAACCGGTCAGCGGACCCACGAAATGCTTGGAAAAAAGCTCTACGATCTCCTCCGGCGCCCATTCGCGCCCGGAGAGCACTTTCCATAAAGAGAAATCGCACTTCTGGCATTGGAATTTTCGGTAATTTTCCTGGACCATCCCTCCGCACTTGGGACAGGGCGCGCGGACCGTGGCGAAAGCAGCATCGGGGATGTCACCGTTGCGGATACGCTCGACCAGGTCGCGCGTCACGGACTCGATGTGTTCCATGAACTCCTCGCGTTTGAGCCCGCCCGCCTCCATCTGCTTCAACTTGAATTCCCAGTCGCCGGTGAGTTCAGGAGAGGTGATCTCGGTGACACCGAAATGCCTTAGCGCAAAGAACAGCGAGAACGCTTTGGGGGTCGGCACCAATTCTTTGCCGTTGCGATGAACATACTCTTCCTGCAGCAGGCCCTCGATGATGGCCGCGCGCGTCGCCGGCGTGCCCAGTCCTTTTGCTTCCATGGCCGCGCGCAGCTCGTCATCCTCGACGAGTTTGCCGGCGCCCTCCATGGCCGAGAGCAGCGTCGCTTCGGTATAGCGGGCGGGGGGCTTGGTCTGGTGTGCCACAGCGGCCACGTCCAGCACGTCGACGGCCTCATTTTGAGCCACCGGCGGCAGGCCTTCGCTTTCCTCCTGCGCGGATTTGCCGTATACCACGAGCCAGCCGGGGTTCTGCAGGACGCGCCCCTCGGTCTTGAAACGGTGTTCACCCACCTTCGTGATCCGCAGCGTCTGCAGATATTCGGCCGCCGGATGGAACACGGCGAGGAAGCGCCGCACCACGAGATCGTAGAGCTTGCCCTCCATCTCGTTGAGATGCTTCGGCGCCTGGAGCGTCGGGATGATGGCAAAGTGATCCGACACCTTGGCGTTGTTGAAGATGCGCTTGTTGGGCCGCACCCACCCCTGCTTCAGGATATTGCCGGCGAAGGAAGAATAAGGCGTGCCCTGGAGGGTACTCAGCGTCTTTTTCACCGTCCCGAGATAATCCTCCGGAAGCGCACGCGAGTCGGTGCGCGGATAGGTGAGCACCTTGTGCCGCTCGTATAAAGCCTGAGCGAGCGACAGCGTGGTCTTGGCGGAGAAGCCGAAGCGGCTGTTCGCGTCGCGTTGCAGGCTCGTCAGGTCAAACAGAAGCGGCGAGAGTTGCGTCGCCGGTTTGGTTTCTTCACTGACCTTCCCCGCCTTGCCTCGACACGCGGCGACGACCTGGTCGGCCTCCGGCGCACGCCAGAGACGCTCGCTCTTCTTCTCCGGATCGTCCGCTTTCCTGAAATCGGGATTGAACCAGCGGCCCGCATACTCTCCGGCTTTGGCACCGAAGCGCGCGTGCACTTCCCAGTAGTCGCGCGGCGTGAAGTTGCGGATGCGCTCTTCGCGTTCGACGAGGATCGCCAGGGTAGGGGTTTGCACCCGCCCTACCGTGGTGAGATAGAACCCCCCTTCCTTGGAATTGAAGGCGGTCATCGCGCGCGTGCCGTTGATGCCCACGAGCCAATCGGCCTCCGAACGGCATTTCGCGGCATCGGCAAGCGGCAGCATCTGCCGGTCGGATCGCAGCTGTTCGAATCCTTCGCGAATGGCAGCCGGCGTCATCGACTGCAACCACAGCCGCTCGATCGGTTTTCTGTCGCGGGCGTGCTGGACGATGTAGCGAAAGATCAACTCGCCTTCGCGCCCCGCGTCGCACGCGTTGATGAGCCTGACCACGTCTTTACGGCGGATGAGTTTGAGCAGGACGCCCAGTTGGGCCGCGCTTTTGCCGTTTATGGGCGCGAGGTCGAATCGCGGTGGGATCACCGGCAGGTGCCGGAACGACCAACGCCCGCGTTTCGGATCGAATTCTTCCGGCGCAGACAATTCGAGCAGATGGCCCACCGCATAGGAGAGCACGTAGCGACTGCTCTCGTAGTAATTGTTGTGGCGCGTGAAGCCGCCGAGCGCACGCGCGATATCGCCGGCCACTGAAGGTTTTTCGGCGATGATCAGTTGTTTTCCCATGGCGCGCGTCGGGGTTTCGGAGGAGTCCATCGTACTGCGCCTGCTCAGCGCGAGGCACGTGAAAAAGAGCGCACGATGATAAGAACAAAAAGTTGCGAGCGCAAGCGCGAAATCCGCAAGCGCAAAAAATCGCGCTGCGCGAGAGACTTGCGCGCGATGCGCTGTTCACCGGATGCGTTGATATCGGCCGCCCGCCACCGCGGCTACGATGCCCTCGATTTCGAGCTGCGTCAGCAACGAGGACACCACATCGCTCGCGAGCCCGCTGCGCGCCGAAAGCGTGTCGATGTCGCAGGGATCGAAGCCCAGATGCTCGAGGAGGGCCTGCGCGGGAGTGTCGCTGTGCGGCGCCTCGTTCGCCGCTTCGGCCACCGGGACCGGCATGTGGAGCTCTTCCAGGATGTCCTGCGCGCTTTCGACCAGTTTGGCGCCCTGTTTGATTAGCAGATGGCATCCTTTCGACAGGGGAGAATGGATCGAGCCAGGAACCGCGAAGACCTCCCTGCCCTGCTCATTGGCCAGACGTGCCGTGATGAGC
>JACQOK010000148.1 GCA_016202565.1 Betaproteobacteria bacterium
CAGCAGCTCGGATTGACCTACGCGCCGCTGACCGCCGCCACATGGTTCATCGGACAGGCGACCATACCGGTCACCCTGTTTGTCCTCGGCATGACGATCCCATGGCGCAATCTCACGCCGCGCCCGGAAATCCTTTCAGCCGCCGCGGTAAAGTTGCTCGCGACCCCGGTCATCGTCTGGTCCGCGGCGCAACTGTTGTATATTCCAATGAGTGAGGCGCAATACGCGGCAGTAGTGGAGGGAACGACGCCGGCAATGGTGACGACGCTGCTGCTCGCCGACCGCTTTCGTCTGGATTCCGGAGCGGCGGCGCTTTTGATCGGCTGGTCGACGATACTGTTTTGGCTGACGCTGCCGGTGATCATGGCGGTGGGATTGATTCGGTAGGCGGCGAGCAGTGAGCTGTGAGCAGGAGGTAGCCTGGAAGAAGCGAAGCGTATTCCGGGACACGTTTTTCTTTGGGGGGCCTTCGTTCCCGCTTTTTTCGGGGCCGTCGTTCCCGCTTCTCCCCGCCCCGGATTTCATTTCATTCCATCCGGGCTACGCTCGCGCTCCACCATTCACTGTTCACGCATTATCATGATGAATCATCTCGACTACGGAAGAACGCAATGAAACTGGGATTCATAGGGCTGGGAGTGATGGGCCGCCCGATGGCGCTCAATCTGATGAAGCGCGGGCACGAGATGGCGGTCTACGCCCGCCGCGCGGGATCAGCGGCGCCGCTGGTCGCCGCGGGTGCCCGGGCATTCGCGACGCCGGCCGAAGTGGCGGCGAACGCGGAGGTCGTATTCACCATGGTCACCCACTCGAGCGATGTGGAGCAGGTGGTGCTGGGGCAGGACGGCGTGATCCACGGTGCGGCGCGCGGCAGTGTGCTGGTCGACATGGAAACGATCTCGCCGGTTGCCGCGCGCAACGTCGCGAGCGCCCTCGGCGAAAAAGGGATCGACATGCTCGATGCGCCGGTGTCGGGCGGACCGATGGGCGCGGAGCAGGCGACGCTCTCCATCATGGTGGGCGGCAAGCCCGCGGTGTTCGAGCGCGTGAAGCCGTTGTTCGAGTGCCTGGGCAAGACCATCGCGCACATGGGCGACCACGGCGCGGGCCAGATCACCAAGGCGTGCAACCAACTGGCGCTGCTGGTGACTGCGCAGGGCGCGGCGGAAGCGCTGTCTCTCGCGAAAGGATGCGGCCTCGATCCCGCCAAGGTGCGCGAGGTGATTCTCGGCGGGGTTGCGGCCAGCCGCGTCATGGAGCTGTTCGGCAAGCGCATGGTGGATCGCGACTTCGCCGCCGGAATCGAGACCCGGCTCTATCACAAGGACCTGCACATCGTGCTCGATCTCGCGCACGAGCTTGGGCTTGCGGCGCCGGCCGCAGCGCTCACCATGCAGAACATCAATGCGCTGGTCGGCAGAGGGGAAGGCAAGCACGATCTCTCGGCGCTGATCCAGGTCGTTGAAGGTATGAGTAAAACCAGTTAACCATATTATTATCATGGTCTTGGACGCGGCGAAATACTGTAGACAGTAAGCAAATATGAAAGATATTATTAGCCACGGCGGAAATATTTCCACAGGAGGACGTATGGCTACAGCAACATTGACGAAGCTGGTCGTCGAAAGCGCCGAGGCGGTGCTTGGCCTGCACTGGTTTGTCACGCGCGACTACACGGCGAAGGATGAAGGGCTGGAGATCGAGATCGTCACCCCCGGGATCAAGACGAAATTCGATTGGACTGATCCGCGCACCCGCGACCACCACCTCGTGAGTTCCACGAATTACCAGAAGGCGTTCGAACAGGGGAAGGCCGACATCTACCGGGCGTGCGAGTGGGGCCAGATCAGGAGAACGTATGACAACCCGCGGGGGCCGATCGTGGCGCGCCGCCCTACCATGGTGTACCAGGCGATTTTTGTCCGCCCCGATTCTCCGGTAAACGCGACAGTCGCTCTTGCCGGCAAATCCGTCGGCGTGCAATTTCACCAGGGCTCGCACTACAGTTCGTTGGCGATGCTGGAGGGATTCATGCCGCGCGACGAGATTCGGGTCGTGCATGCAGGCACCGTTCAGGAGCGCTATGAGGCGCTCATGAATGGGGAGGTCGATGCTGCGACGCTGATGGAGCCGTGGGTCACGCTAGCGCACAAGAATGGCTGCAAGGACATCGTGAGCACCTTTTATCAAGGGACGGAAAACGCGGGTCAGGATCTGGATCCGGAAGTATTCGAAGCGGCCATGCGGGCCGTTCGCAAGGCGGTGAAATTAATCGCGGCCGACAAGAAGAAATACATTCATTACATGCTGGAAGAGATCCCGGAGAAGTATTCGAAGCAGCTGACGCCGGACGACTTCTATCTGCCTCGTCTGCGCTACGTGGATCCGGCCCCGTACACCAAGGAGGAATTCGAACGGGTCTATAGCTGGATGATCAGTTGGGATCTGGTCGGAGCCAATGCGAAATACGAAGGGTTGGTTTGCAACCGGATCTGAACCTGTCAGGGACGACTTTCCCGATAGCGCCTGATTTCTTCCCCGGTGTTCAGCACGTGCCGTTCCATGTGGGCGCTTGCGGCCGCGTAATCTTTCTGTTCGATGTGGCGCAGGATCTGACGATGCTCGGCCGCCGCTTCGCGTAGTCTCCTCTCCGTGCCGGCCTGCCGGGCATAGCGTTCGACTTTGAGGTGAACGCGCTCGATCGCGTCCATCATCGTCGTCGAATCGGCGGTCTGGTACAGCATCCGGTGGAACTCCCAGTTCTTCAACACCCAGTTCGCGCCGTAATCGGCTATCCGATCCATTTCGTCGCACAGTTGACGCAACCGGCTCATGGTTGGTGCGTCAATATGGGGCGCGGACTTGCGGAGCATATGGGCTTCGAGGACGGCGCGCATCTCGATGAGCCCGACGATCTCCTTGAGCGTGAGTCCGGCGACGACGGCCCTCCGGTGCGCCACGATCCGCACCAGACCTTCTGCCTGGAGCTGCCGTAACGCTTCGCGGATCGGGACTCGCGATACGTTGAAATATTTTGCGAGCTCGACCTGGTTCAACTCTTCCTCGTCGGCAAACTGGCCGTCGTATATCGCCGTGCGCAGGGCCGATGCCAGGTAATCCGTCGTCGTACGGCGTTCGCGCAGTGCGGGATCCCACTGCAGGCGCCCGAACTTTTCGGGCGTGATCTGTCCGGTCTGTTTCTCGTCTTCGTTGCGCTTCATTATCTTCCGCTTCCCTGCACCGATGCATTTCGTTTGGCGCAAGCCTGTTTCTCGATCGAACGCCAGGAACGTCCCTGACTTAAGTATGGTCTTTATGGCTGCCCGGATTGTACTGTCGACAGTCTGCAGCAGGAAGCGCCGGCCTTCGGTTGGTTGACCGTCGCCGGACTGATTGATATACAGTACACTGTATACAGAGAGCAGGGCAAATCGGGCGCGTATCACGACGCGTGCATGTTTCCGTTTCAGATACGGATTCCTCGCAAGGCCGTATAGCGCGGGGTGTTGTCACCGATCGACCACGCATCAAACGAGAGGAGGAAAAGATGAGAGCGCTGATCCCATCGATCTCGTTGCTTGCCGCTGTCACAGGCCTCGTGACCTCGGGTGGACTCGCACAGGCGGCTTATCCGGAAAAGACGGTGACGATGATCGTGCCGTTTCCGGCCGGCGGGCGTACCGACCTTACTGCGCGAGTCGTCGCGCAGCACTTGCCGAAGCATCTTGGACAGCCCGTAGTGGTGGCGAATAAACCCGGCGCCGGCGGGGTGCTGGGCGCGAAAGAAGTGGCGGCTGCGTCTCCCGACGGCTATACGCTCGGCTTCTTCTCCACGGCGGTCGTGACGGCCCAATACACCGTTTCTACGCCGACGGCTCTCGGCGACTACATTGCGATTTCGGTAGTCAACATCGACCCGATGGCGCTGGCGGTGAAATATGACGCGCCGTGGAAGACCTTGAAGGACCTCGTTTCTTACGGCCGGGAGAACCCGGACAAATTGCGCGTAGGCATGATTCCCGGCGCATCGGCTCAGATCTTCGCCGGAGGGTTCGCGAAGGCCGCCAACGTAAAGACCGTTCATGTTCCATTCAAGGGCGATGCCGATGGGGCGGCCGCACTTGCCGGCGGCCACATCGAAGTGCACGTGGCGGTGCCGGTATCGTACAAGTCTCTTTCCGATGCAAAGAAAGTGCGCATCCTCGCTGTTGCGGCGGACAGCCGCTCTCCGCTCTATAGCGACATACCCACGTTTCGTGAAAATGGCGTGGACCTCGTGATCGGCTCGTTTCATATTGTCTTTGCTCCCAAAGGAACCCCGGCCGAAGTCCAGACCAAGCTCGCCGCAGCAGTCGCCAAGGCGATGAACGAACCCGAACTCAGGAAACAAATGACCGCCGCGAACCTCGGTGTTGCCTATATGAACCCGTCGGAAACCGCGCGATATCTCGCCCGGCAGGACGAGCTCTATCGCAAGCTCATTGAGGATCTCGGCATGAGAGCGGCCACCAAAAAGTAGAGGCCGGCGCTCCGATCAATATTATTCGAAGAGGGGCCGATGAGTTCAGCGAACGTCATGTGCCTGCCGCGCCGGGGGCCACATCGATCTCGACTTCGATATTGCGGCGCCGATCAAACCATTTTTTCAAAAGCTTGGGCTCATGGTTAACCCGGGATGACACAGCCCGGAGCGCCTAAGGGCACCGCAATGAGCCAGCTCACCGAGCCCATGTCGGGCGTGCGCGGTTCCGCGGCCTACAAGCGCGAGATGGCGGTGGAGTTCGCTTACCGCGCGCTGGCGACGGCGCTGCGGCGCGCCGGCCACGGAGTGAAGGGTGCAGGAGCGAGGCAGTGAAATGAGTGAGCTCCTCTTCCCCCTCCACTGGGAGAAAGATAGGGTGAGGGGTTCACTCGTTCACCGCGCGTATAAGGAGGAGGAAACCATGAAACGCTCATATCGCCGGTTTGTGCAGGTACTCAGTGCCGTCCCGCTGCTCGCTGCCGCGGGCGGGCATGTTGCTGCCCAAGGCTATCCCACCGATCCGATCCGCATGATCGTGCCCTTCGGTGCGGGCGGCGGCGTAGACACCATGGCCCGCATCCTCGGCCAGAAACTCGCCGACAGCATCGGTAAATCCATTGTCATCGAAAATCGCGGCGGTGCCAACGGCAACATCGGCACCGGGATCGCCGCGAAAGCGCCCAATGACGGCTACACCCTGCTTCTTACGGGTGCGGGCTTCGTCACCAACCCGAGCCTCTACAGCAAGGTTCCGTTCAATCCGGTGAAGGACTTCGATCCAATCAGCCTCCTCGCCCTCGCGCCGAACATCCTCGTCGCGCATCCGTCGCTGCCGGCGAAGTCCGTCGCGCAGCTCGTTTCGCTCGCGAAAGCGCGGCCGGGGGAAGTGCACTACGGCTCGGCGGGAAGCGGAAGCACGCCGCATCTCGCCGCGGAGCTCTTCAAGACCATGGCGAAGGTCGACCTGCTGCACGTCCCGTACAAGGGATCGGGCTCCGCCCTCACCGGTGTCCTGAGCGGCGAAGTGAGCATCATGTTCCCCGCCGCGATCTTCGCGGTGCCTCACGTCACGTCGGGTCGGCTGAGAGCGCTCGCGGTGACGAGCGCGTTGCGCCTGCCGACGACGCCCGAGCTGCCGACGATCGCGGAATCGGGACTCAAGGGCTACGAGTCGAGCCAGTGGTACGGGGTGCTCGCGCCCGCGGGGACACCAAACGACATCCTCAAC
>JACQOK010000149.1 GCA_016202565.1 Betaproteobacteria bacterium
CGAAATTGCACAGCGACTTCAGGTCGTGAAACAGCGGCCAGATGATCTCGTTCGCGAATCCGTGATAGAAGTCCTGGACCGCCTTGGCATCAAGCATCACCGCGCGCAGGGCAAAGCCGGCGACCGTCCCGGCGGAGGCGACCGCGGCCTTAAGGTCGGGCCCCATCTCCGCCGTGCCCGGCCAGCCGATCCAGGAGCCGCCGCGATCGCGCAACACCGGCAACAATGCGGACACGAGTCCGCCTGCGCCGTGCTCGGTGCGCCAGCGTCCGTCCGCGCCGCGCTTGAATACGTACGGCAGGCGGTTGGAGACAACGACCAGTCGTTGCTTGGTGTGCGCGCCCATGGTTACCCTGATGGCGACACCACGGCGGGCGCCGTTGTGCCCTGCAGAAAGACGGTCTGGGTCGGATAGGCGAACTCGATCAACTCCTCTCCGAAGCGCCGATAGAT
This sequence comes from Betaproteobacteria bacterium, assembly GCA_016202565.1. Taxonomy (GTDB): domain Bacteria; phylum Pseudomonadota; class Gammaproteobacteria; order Burkholderiales; family SG8-41; genus DSOT01. The sequence continues at coordinate 454 of JACQOK010000149.1, forward strand.
CTCCACGTTGATCGCCTGCTGGATATCCATATACACGTTGAATTCCGGACTCAGCACGTAATAGACCACCTCGAACTCCAGGGCGAAGTCTCCATAAGCCTTGAAGTGCGCCCGGTCAAAGCGCGTCCTGTCGCGGTGTTCCACGGCCTCGCGCAGAAGCGCCGGTATGCGCTCGAGCTTCTCGAGCGGCGTCTGATAAGTGACGCCCACGGAGAACGCGATGCGGCGCTCCTGCATGCGTTTGAAGTTCCGGATGCGGCTTTTGAGCAGGTCGGCGTTTGAAAACACGATCAACTCGCCGTCCAGACTGCGCACGCGCGTGGTCTTGATTCCGATGTTTTCCACGGTGCCGCGCAGCTCACCTACGACGACGAAATCGCCGACCACGAACGGCTTGTCGAGCACGATGGAGAGCGAGGCGAAGAGGTCGCCCAGGATGTTCTGGACTGCAAGCGCGATCGCCACGCCGCCGATGCCGAGTCCGGCAACGAGCGCCGTGATATCGAACCCGAGCTGGTCGAGAATCAGCAGCAGCGTGAGCGCCCACACCACCACGCGCGCCGCGAAACCGAGCAGTGTGAGCGCAGTCACCCCTTCGCCGTCCACCCCGCGTCGTTTCTCGACCTGCCGTTCGAGCCAGAAGCCGATGAAGCCATTGACCCACAGCACCACCTGAAGGACCAGCGCGACCACGACCACGAGGTTGACCACGTGTTCGAGCCTGGCGGGCAGCTCGAGCGCGGACGCGCCGGCATAGAGCGCCAGCGGGAACAGCAACCAGATCCGGGTGGCCCCGATGACTTGCGCGAGGTAGCCGTAAAGTTCGGTCGCGGTGCGCCTCGCGAGCGCGCCCACGACGCGGGTCGCGCCATACTTGAGCACGGCGAGGACGCAAACGACGGCGACAACGAGCAATCCGGCAAGCGCCCAGTCGTAAAGATCGTTCGTGCGCCAGGCTTGATAGATCCACTTCATGACCGTATTTCCCGTGAATGCCTGGCGCGTTTGCGCCGCGCACGCCAACGCGGGCGCACGCCAGGCGTTGCACCGACATTATCCTCCGGATGCGATAAAAGAAAGAGAACCCGGCACCGAACCTCCTCTGTCATGCGATGCGCCCGACGCAGGCGCCCCTCGGCATCGTATGCGGCGGCGGCTCGATGCAAGCTCCACGCGCGGGGATTGGCTTCGGAGCGGATGATTTCGCGCTGCTTTTTTTGGGACAGTTTTATGGAAAAAAGTTCCCGCAGGGAAGACCGCGCCGCGCACCCAATTGTCATAGCCCGCCGTCCGCGGCGGGCGCCAGGAGCGCCACGGGAAACGCCTTCAACACGTCGGACACCGGCAATTCGCCGGCGCCGTCACAGACAACGCGCTCCTGCGTGTAGACGTTGCAGTAGCTTCCCGCCAGCCGCATGGGCAGGACGATACACGTATTCGTCCACGCCGGAGCGCCGAGCGGCGCGCCCAGGGCGGCGACGAGCGGCCCGATCAGGCGCGGCGCCACCGCCACCAACGCCTGCGCGCCCTCCACACGCGCAAAAGCGCAGATCCGGTCGGCATGCTCGCCGCGGGTCTCGAGCGGCACGTACTCGCCGTTCGCAAACAGTGCCCGGGACTGCCGCCGCAGGGCCAGCCCTTTCCACGTGACGTAGAGCTTGATCGCGCCGTCCTCCATGTGCTCGAGCAGCAGCCGGGCCTGCTCCGCGTGCTGGCGGGGCGCACACGCAAACCGCGCCTTGAGTTCATCGAGCAGCTGTCGGCGGCGACCGTAATCGACGGACCGGCGGTTGTCAGGGTCGACCAGGCTGAAGTCCCACAGCTCGTTGCCCTGGTAGAAGTCGGGCACGCCGGGCGAGGCGATCTTGACGACGACCTGCGACAGGCTGTTGAACATGCCGACGCGGGCGATGCGGCCGGCAAAAGGCGCAAAGTCGGCGATGAAGGCGTTGCGCCCGGGCGCCTCGAGCAGCTCCGAGATGAATTCGCGCAGGGCCGCCTCGTATTCCTCGTTCACGTTCATCCAGCTGCTGTGCGTCTTGGCTTCGCGTACCGCCTTGATCATGTAGCGTTCAATGCGCTCCCGGTATCGGGCGAGCACCATTTCGTCCGCGTTGCCGAACGGCCACGTGCCGACGAGCGTCTGGTACAGGAGATATTCGTCGTTCGCAGAGGGCGCAGTCACGCCTTCGAGCTGGCGCTTGCGCCGGCGGTTGATACGCCGCCAGCGCTGCAATCGCGCCCACCATTCGGCCGGAAACTCCGACAGCGCGTCGATGCGCGCGCGCACGTCCTCGGAGCGCTTGTTGTCGTGGGTCGAAGTCGCGAGCATCGTGTGCGGCCAGTGCCGCGCGCGATCGAGGCTCGCGTGATGAAATGCCGAAAGCGAAATCCCGAAGCAACGCGGGTTGCCGCCCACCTCGTTGAGCGAAGCCAGCCGGTTGTAGCAATAGAACGCCGTATCCTCCATGCCCTTGGCGGCCACCGGCGCCGTGAACTGCTGGAATCGCATCACGAAATCGAGCAATTCGCGGCGGCGCGGATCCGGGTCCTCCGCGGCGACCTCCCCGAGCAATACGCGGCGGACGAACTCGAACACGTTGGCGTCGACGATCTCGCCGCGCCTGCGCGCCACCGCCACGGCCCATTCGATATACCTGCGATCCTCGGCGGCCACGCTCCCGGAGATGTAAGTCCGGTAAACCGGAAACGCAGCCACCACGGCCGCCAGCGCCTCCCGCAGCGAATTGAGCGTGAAGTCGCGCGTGTGCCGGTCGGCACGCGCGATGCGGACCAGGCGGTTCGCCAGCACGCTCAATTCCGCCGCCAGTGCCGTTTTCATGATCACGAGCTTCGTGCGGTTGAGCAGCGCCTCGTAATCCACGCGCTCCCGAAGGAAGGCGTGATAAATGCGGTCGAACTGGGATTCGGCCGCCGCATCGACGAACAGCGCATTCGCGAGATTCGCGAAACGGTATCCCGTGGTGCCGTACACCGGCCAGTGCTCCGGCAGCCGCTCGAAATCGGCGAGGATCTTCTCCACGACCAGGTAAAGGGGACGCGGTGCCGACCCGTCCCCGTTGGCGGCGGCGGCGACGCCGGCGAGGCGCTCCTGCAGGCGCCGCACGTAGCCCAGCGGATCGTAGAGTCCGTCCGGGTGATCGATACGCACGCCGTCGACCTTGCCGTCCCTCAGCAGCTCAAACAGCAGACGGTGGGTCGCCTCGAACACGCGTTCGTCTTCGATGCGCAGTGTGGCGAGGTCATTGATGTCGAAAAAGCGCCGGTAATTGATTTCATCGGAGGCCACGCGCCAGTAGGCCAGCCGATAGGCCTGGCACTCGAGCAGTTCATCCAGCGCGTCGAAGCTCGCGCGGCGTTCGCGCGTCCCGTTGATTTCCTGAACCGTCTGCTCGACGTAGGCGGCGATATCCGGACTGCGCTCGCACAACCGCGCAAGGTGCCGTTTATGCACTTCCTTGTCGCGCTGACGCTCGAATACGGCTTCGGGGTCGGCCGCCGCCCGCGGCGGCAGGTGCCGGAACGCCGTAACGAGGGCCTGAAACTCCGCCAGCAGCGGACTCTGCGCCCCGATTCTCTGTTCCAGTCGTTCCACGCGAGCCGCCAGGATGCGTGGATACTCCGCAGGATCGACCGGAAATCGATGCTGGTGATAACTCACGCTGAACGCACCGCTCGCGCGGAGAAACCCGAGCTGCAGTTCGCCGCGCTCCAGCACGGTGCCGTAATGGTCGCCCAGGACCGGCACCAGGACCTTGCCGCGCAGCGCCGTCTGCGGTGACTCCCAGTCGATATCGAAGTACGCGGCAAACGCGGAGGCCGGACCGTTTTCAAGCACATCGAGCCACCACGCGTTGTCGGAACCCATCACGCCCATGTGGTTGGGCACCATGTCGAGAATCTGTCCCATGCCGTGGCTGCGCAGCGCCTGCACGAACCGCTCGAAATCCTCGGGGCCGCCGATCTCGGGATTGAAGGCGTTGTGATCGACGATGTCGTAACCGTGCATGCTGCCCGGCCGCGCGCTGAAATAGGGCGAGGCGTAGCAATGGCTTACGCCCAGCGCGTGCAGGTACGGCACGAGTTCGGCGGCCTGCGCAAAAGTGAACGCCCGGTTGAACTGCAATCGATACGTGGCGTCGGGAATGCGCGTTTCGAACCGCGGCGGCAGCAACTCGGCCGGCGCCGGCGCGCTGCCGCGCTCGGCCGAAAGGGTTTCCACCAGCGCCGCAAAACGCGCATCCTCGTGCCAGCGCTCGAGCGCCAGGGTGAGCCGATGGCGCCAGTTTGGATACTGCGCGGCGGTCGTGGCCGGCACGTTGATCTGCTCGAGCTGCCCGAAGATGTCCTCGGGCTGCACCGTCAGCAGCCGGCTCGGTGCGCGCGCGAGAAAGCGGTGCACGGCGAGCATGAATTCGGGAGTCATATCGGGCGCCGAGACCGGATCCGCCGTGAACCCGGGTGGCAGCATCCCTTCGCGTTCAAGCGCGACCAGCAACCGCGCCCGGTCCTGCGCGCGCTCGACGACCTGCCGTTCACGCAGCGCCTCGCTCGGGTAGAGATCAAGGCGCGTGCGCAGATCCAGGTCGCGGCCCAGCCAGAACGCGCGCAGCGGGGGCAGATCGTGGGTGCTGACCGCAGCGAGCGCCTGCGGCGGGTAGCGCACCGGCGCGGTGAACGCGTCGTCGGCGTCACGCTGAAAATAAAGCAGCCGGTAGGACAGGATGTCCGCGGCGCTCAACCGGTCCGCCAGGCCTTCCGGCAGCGTGCCGAGATCCTCCGCGATCACCATGCAGTGATTGCGCTCACTCTCGAGTGCGAGCACGCCGAACAGATCCTCGGCGGGATAGGACACGTAGCCGCCCCGGTCCGGGCGCACGCCTGCCGGGACCCAGAACAGCCGCGTGAGTCCCATCACGTGATCGATGCGCAACGCCCCTGCATGCTGCATGTTGGCCCGCAGCAGCCCAACAAAGGGCGCATACGCCGCTTCCGTCAGTTGCTCCGGCAGCAGCGGCGGTATGCCCCAGTCCTGGCCGTTCAGATTGAATTCGTCCGGCGGGCAGCCCACGGTGACGTTGTCGGCGTAAAGCGCCTGCTGCGCCCAGGTTTCCGCGCCACCGGGGTCGGCGCCGACGGCAAGATCGAGGTAAATCCCGACGCCGAGGTGCAGTTCGAGCGCGCGCCTGCCGGCGGCGCCGAGTTGCTGTTCGGCGTTCCACTGCAGGTAGTCGTAGTAATCGGTGCGCACAGCATGGGCGCGCGCGAATTCGGCAACGCTGGCCGAGCCCGGATCGCGGTATTCCGCCGGCCAGGCGCGCCAGCCCCAGGCGGCCGCGTCGCGCGCGTAAAGGGCTTCCTGCAATGCATAGAACAGCGAGTTGAGGCGCAGCGTCTCGCCGCCCGCGCGCTGAAAGGCGCGAAAGGCCTGCGCCCGCTCCGTCGCGCGCTCGAGGTGGCGCTCGCGAAAATGCGCGTAGAGCAGTTCCAGGACCTGAAGCTTGAGCTGGGCGACGCGCCGGTAATGAACGAGGTCAGCGGCGCGCAGCGACCGCAATTCGTCCTGGAACGCAACGCTCGCCACGTGCCGCCGCGCCGCAGCGCATTCGAGAAACTCCGGCACGCGCTCGGGATCGAGATAAAGCGCATTGAGCAGCAAGCGGCTGGCGGGACTGTACGGGCTCGCGTGCTCGGGGTCATGCGGAAACAGCGCGTGCAGCGGATTCACGCCGACCACGCCGGCGCCGGTGCACGCGGCGAGTTCCACCAGCGCGCGCAGATCGGAAAAATCGCCGATGCCCCAATTGCGGTCCGAACGCAAACCATACAGGTTCACCATCGGCCCCCACACCCGGCCGCGCCGCACCGCATCGGGCAGATAGCAACGCTGCGGCGCAACGATGAGCGACATCGCCGCCCGCGGCGCCGACGGGTGTCCCGGCGCGCACAACTCGATCCGGTGGTAGCCCGGCTCCGGCAGTTCGGGCAATTTGAACGTGAAGCGCGCAAAGCCCGCCCCGGCGATGCGGCGCTGCGCCGTCACGACGAGATCTCGCGGCGTAAAGCCTCCGCTGCGCCGCTCGCCGTGCTCCCTGACGAGGGTCCATTCGAAGCGCAAACCCGCGCAGGCTTCGGGCAGCGCGACGGCCAAGTCCAGTTCGGCTTTCGCGGCGCGCACCACGCGCACCGCAGGAAACGGGCGCCGCCACGCGCTTGTCTCGCGCTGCTCGAGCGCGCGTTCGATGTCGGCATCCGAAGCGACGTTGACGCCCATTGCCGCGAGCAGAGCGAGCCGCGTTTCAATGGGGACGCTGCGCTGCTCTCCCCAGGCGTCGCGGTATGCGGTGTCAATGCCGCAGTTTGCGCACAGGCGCTCGAGCCGTGCGAGATTCATCGCGGCGCGCCCGCCTCGACCGCCCACACGACGGCCCACGGCGGCAGCCGCCCGTTGCTCATCTCACGCGCGGCGTGCCGGGGACAGGCGTGGATCGTCGTCCCCGCGATTGGTGGGTTCATGTCGCCCGCCTCGCGGCTCAGGTTGGCGGCGACGGCGAGGCGACTGCCGTCGGCGCAAGGCCACTCGGCGCGCAACGCGGCGCGCCCGCCGACGACAAATTTTGCGCCGCCGGAAACCAAGGCGGGCAGGCGCGGAACGATCTCGCGGTGTCGCGCCTCGAGCAATTCCCGCACAAACGCGAGCCATGCCGCGTGTTCCGGCTGTTCGAGGCAGCTCCAGTCCAGTCCGGCCAGGGCGAAGGTGGACTGCGCGTTGGGATCAGGAATCGCCTCGACCGCGCCCGCCTCCCGGAACTGCGCAAATGCCGCAAATTCGCTGCGCCGTCCCGCGGTGACCGCGCGCGCCAGCTCACCCGTGAAATCGCAGAAAAACGGAAACGGACGGGTGCAGCCGAACTCCTCGCCCATGAACAGCATGGGAATGGATGGGGCAAGCAGCAGCAGGGCGAGTCCGGCGCGCAGCGCCTCGGGCGTGGTCAATGCAACCAGGCGTTCCCCGAATGCGCGGTTGCCGACCTGGTCGTGGTTCTGGAGGAACGCGATGAAGGCTCCCGGCGGCAAGTGCCGCGAAGCCTCCCCGCGCGGCCGGTGGCGAAACACCGAGTACTCGCCCTGGTAGGCATAGCCTTGGGTGAGGGCGCGGCCGAGATGGCGTTCCGGTTCACCCACGTAATCCGCGTAGTAGCCGTCACGCTCGCCCGTCAGGAGAACATGCAATGCATGGTGCACGTCGTCATTCCACTGCGCGTCGTAGCAGCGGGCCGCGCCGTGCGCATCGCGCGCGAGGTGGCGCGCCGCGTTGTTGTCATTCTCCAGCACGAGGTGCACGTGGCGCGTGTGTCCCGGTCCCCGCCGCACCGCCTGGGCAATCTCGGTCAGGATGTCGGGCCGGGAGTCATCGAGAATCGCGTGCACGGCGTCCAGCCGCAGTCCGTCGAGATGAAACTCTTCCAGCCAGTACAGCGCATTGTGGATGAAGAAATCCCGCACCACGCGGCTGCCGGGTCCGTCGAAATTGATCGCTGCGCCCCACGGCGTCTGATGATGCCGCGAGAAAAAATCGCGGGCATAGACGTGAAGATAATTGCCGTCCGGTCCGAAATGGTTATAGACCACGTCGAGCAGCACCATGAGCCCAAGCCGGTGCGCCGCGTCGACCAGGCGTTTCAAGTCGTCCGGCCGGCCGTAGCGGCTGTCGGGCGCGAACGGCAATACGCCGTCATAACCCCAGTTGCGCGCACCCGGAAACTCGGCGATCGGCATCAGCTCGACGGCGGTCACGCCCAGATCGCGCAAGTACGGCAGACGCTGCGCGGCGGCCTCGAACGTGCCGGCGGGCGTGAACGCGCCCACGTGCACTTCGTACAGCACCGCTTCATGCCAGGGTCGGCCGCGCCAGTTCCCGTCATGCCACTCGTAGGCGCCGGGATCGATCACTTCGCTTGCGCCGTGCACGTCCTGCGGGTTGCAGCGCGAGGCAGGATCCGGCACGAGCTGCGCGCCGCTGATCCGATAACGATAGCGCGTGCCCGGCGCCGCCGCGTGCGTGGCAAGCTCGAACCATCCTCCCTCGAGGCGTCCCATGGAAAGCGCGGCGCACGGCTGCGGGGCCTCGATGCACAGTTCCACCGCGCGCGCACCCGGCGCCCACAGCCGGAACCGCACGCCGCGCTCAGCATCGCACTGCGCGCCGAACGGCATGAGATGGCGGCGTTTCATCCCGGCGTTGCGGCCTCGCTCAATAAAGCGAGCGAGCGGGAGAGCACGGGATAGGCTTCTGCGGCCTGCCAGCGACGCACCCCCCCTTCCTCCTCGCGGGCGGTGTCGAATGCCGTGCTCCAATGCCCTGTCAGACGGCAGCGCGGCAGGACGAAAGCGATATCCTCGTGGCTGGCATTGGCGAGGAGCAGAAAGTCGTCATCGGGAGCGCGCCGGCCGCGCTCGCCGGGCCACTCGATCGCCACGCCACAGAAATAGACGCCGAGACAGCGCAAGTTTGCGTCGTGCCAGTGCGCTTCGGTCATCTCCTTGCCGTCGGGGCTGAACCACACGATGTCCTTCACGTCCCACCCGGGAACCGGGCGCCCCCGGAAAAAGCGGCTGCGCCGGAACAGGGGATGCCGGCGGCGAAACGCGATCAAGCGCTGCACGAAGGCGAGGTGTTTTTCGTTCACCTGCGGCAGGTCCCAGTGGACCCAGCTTATTTCGTTGTCCTGGCAGTAAGGGTTGTTGTTGCCGCGCTGGGAGCGCCCGAACTCGTCGCCGGCCAGCAGCATCGGCACGCCCTGCGACAGGAGGAGGGTCGCCAGCATGTTGCGTTTCTGGCGCTCCCGCAACGCGAGAATGGCGGGATCCGTGGTCGGTCCTTCCGCACCGCAATTCCAGCTCAGGTTGTGATTGTCTCCGTCATGGTTGTCGCCGAGATTCGCTTCGTTGTGTTTCTCGTTGTAGCTCACGAGATCGTCGAGCGTAAAGCCGTCGTGCGAGGTGATGAAGTTGATGCTCGCCCGCGAGCTGCGCCCGCTGTGCCGGTAGAGGTCGCTGGATCCGGTCAAGCGGCTGGCAAATTCACCGATCACGCCGCCGTCGCCCTTCCAGAAACGGCGCACCGTATCCCGGTAGCGCCCGTTCCACTCCGACCATCCCACCGGGAAGTTGCCGACCTGGTAGCCGCCCTCGCCCAGGTCCCACGGCTCGGCGATCAGCTTGACCTGGCACAGCACCGGGTCCTGATGGATGATATCGAAGAATGCGCCGAACCGGTCCACCGCGTGCGCTTCGCGACCGAGCGCGGAGGCGAGATCAAAACGGAACCCGTCGACGTGCATGTCCACCACCCAGTAGCGCAGGCTGTCCATGATCAGCTGCAGCACGCGCGGGTGCATCATGTTCAGGGTGTTGCCGCATCCGGTGTAATCCATGTAGTGGCGCCGGTTGTCGGCAACGAGCCGGTAATACGACGCGTTGTCGATGCCGCGAAAGCACAGGGTCGGACCGAGGTGGTTGCCCTCGCCGGTGTGGTTGTAGACGACGTCCAGAATAACCTCGATCCCGGCGGCGTGCAGCGCCTTCACCATCGTCTTGAATTCGCCAATGTCCCCTGACGATGAGCAGCGCATGTCCGGGGCGAAATAGCCGATCGAGTTATAGCCCCAGTAATTCCGCAATCCCTTGCTCACCAGGTTGCGCTCGTCCACAAACCAATGCACCGGCATCAGCTCGACCGCGGTGACGCCGAGCCGCTGCAGATATTCGATGACGGGCGCGCTGCCCAGCGCCGCATACGTCCCGCGCAGCTGCTGCGGCACGTCGGGATGGTTCGCGGTGAAGCCCTTGACGTGCAGTTCGTAAATGACCGTGTCGGTCCAGGGCGTGCGCGGCGGGCGGTCATCGCCCCACGTAAACGCGGTGTCCACCACTTTGCACTTGGGCATTCCGGCGTGACTGTCGCGACGGTCGAACGAAAGATCCTCCCGCGGGCTGTTGACGCGATAGCCGTAAAGGGCATCGCTCCACCGCACGACGCCTGCGCTCGCCTTGGCATAGGGATCGAGCAGGAATTTATGCGGATTGAACCGGTGTCCCTGCTCGGGAACGTAGGGTCCGTAGACGCGATAACCATAGAGCAGTCCCGGCCGGGCCTCCGGCAGATAGCCGTGCCACACCTGTTCGGTGCGCTCGGGCAGCGCGATACGCTCGGTCTCACGACGGCCGTGGGGATCGAACAGGCACAGCTCCACCTTTTCCCCATGCTCGGAGAAGAGTGCGAAGTTCACGCCCTGCCCGTCCCAGGTCGCACCGAGCGGATGGGGGGTGCCGAGCCATATCGCTGCCATTCTCCCGCTCCTTTCCGAAACCGGACACCGCGCTCTACTTGTCCTTGTCGCGGTTGCTCGGCCACCACCGCTCGAGCATCTTCGCCACTTTCGCCTGTCCGCCAAGCCCGAACGCGAGCGCGAGCGCGAAGACGACGCCGCCCAGGAGGATGAGGAAGCTCAGACGGACGATTTCGCCGCCGACCTCGACCTGCTCGAGCGCAATCAACACGACGAAGGTCATGATGGCGTACTGGGCGAGGTTGCCGAGCAACTCGCCATCCTGGATGCCGACGTTCTTGCAGTAGGTCATCACGGTGCCGCCGACGAAGCGGGCGAAATAGGCGCCGAAAGCGAGAATCAACAGCGCCACGATCACCTTGGGCACGAACAGCACCACCTGGCGCAGCAGCTCGGTGATGTATGTGAGCCCCAGACTGTTGAAGGCGATGACCAGGGCGGCGAGTATCACCAGCCAGTAGATGAG
>JACQOK010000150.1 GCA_016202565.1 Betaproteobacteria bacterium
ATCACCACCATCCTCAACATGCGCGCGCCCGGCATGGACCTGATGAAAATGCCGCTGTTCGTATGGACCTGGCTGATAACCGCCTACCTGCTGATCGCGGTGATGCCGGTGCTGGCGGGGGCAGTCACGATGGTGCTGACCGACCGCCATTTCGGAACCAGCTTCTTTAACGCCGCGGGCGGCGGCGACCCGGTGCTGTTCCAGCACATCTTCTGGTTCTTCGGCCATCCCGAGGTTTACATCATCGCCATCCCGGCCTTCGGCGTGGTATCGCAGGTGATTCCCGCGTTTTCGCGCAAGCCCTTGTTCGGTTACACCTCGATGGTCTACGCGACCTCTTCGATCGCGATCCTGTCCTTCGTGGTGTGGGCGCACCACATGTTCACCGTCGGCATGCCGGCCGCGGGGCAGCTGGTCTTCATGTTCGTGACGATGCTGATTGCGGTGCCGACCGGCGTGAAGGTGTTCAACTGGATCGCGACCATGTGGAAAGGCTCGATGACCTTCGAGACGCCGATGCTGTTCGCGTGCGGCTTCATCTTCGTGTTCTCGATGGGCGGCTTCACCGGGCTGGTGCTGGCGATCACGCCGGTCGACATCCAGCTGCAGGATACTTACTACGTGGTGGCGCACTTTCACTACGTGCTGGTCGCGGGGTCGCTGTTCGCGCTGTTCGGCGGCGTCTATTACTGGATCCCGAAGTGGACCGGCCACGTGTACGACGAGACGCTCGGCAAATGGCATTTCTGGCTGTCGATGATCTTCTTCAATATCACGTTCTTCCCGATGCACTTCACGGGATTGGCCGGACTGCCTCGGCGCGTTCCAGATTACGCGTTGCAGTTCGCCGATTTCAACATGATCTCGACCGTCGGCGCGTTCGGCTTCGGCCTGTCGCAGCTGATTCTCCTCTACGTGGTGGTGAGGTGCGTCCGCGGCGGCGAAAAGGCGACTGACAAGACCTGGGAAGGTGCAGAAGGCCTGGAATGGACGCTGCCTTCGCCCCCGCCGTACCACAGCTTTGAAACGCCGCCGGTGGTCAAGTGAGCGCGTGGACGCGATGGAACTTACTTTGAGTAGGAAGGTTAAAACGGCGTTGATCCTCGCCTCCATCGCGCTCGCGTTCTTCATTGGCGTTATCGTCCGGCACTGGCCATGGTAACGAACACCCATTCCAATCCGAACCTCGTGACCCTGCGCAAGCTCCTGATCGTGGCCTGCGCGATGTTCGGTTTCGGGTTTGCGCTGGTGCCCTTCTACAAGAAGATCTGCGAGGTCACCGGGATCAACAACGTGCTGAAGGCCGATCAAGTCGCGAACACCCAGGTCGACACCGGCCGCTGGCTGACGGTGGAATTCGACGCCAACGTACGCAGCAATCTGCCGTGGACTTTCACCCCGCTCGAGAAAAGCGTGCGTTTTCACCCCGGCGAGCTGGTGCAGGTCACGTTTGAAATTCGCAACGACTCGCCGCGCGCAGTGACCGGCCAGGCGATCCCGAGCTACGGCCCGCAGCTCGCGGGACGCTACTTCAAGAAGCTCGAGTGCTTTTGCTTCACGCAGCAGACACTGCAGCCCGGTGAAGTAAGGCGCATGCCGGTCGTGTTCGTGATCGAGAAGGACCTGCCGCAGGACGTGAACACCGTAACGTTGTCGTACTCCTTCTTCGAAGTCGAGGGCACGGCGGGGAAAGCAAGCTGATGCTAAGAGTGCCTAACATAATGACCGAACCCGAACATACCCCGCGCAAGGCGACACCGCTGCAAGTGGCGAAAGCGGTGTTGAGCGCGTTCCTCGGCATACGCAGGCGCGCGGCGCACGAACACGACGCGGTGACGCTCACGCCGCTGCAGGTGATCATAGCCGGCATCATCGGGGCGGTGATTTTCGTATTGAGCCTGGTCATGCTGGTGCGCTACATCACCGGCTGACCGCAAGAAATCGAGAAGAGGGAGAAAGCAACATGTTGAGTCAATCGGCCCGTTACTTCATTCCGGACCCGTCGCGCTGGCCGATCTGCGGTTCGATCGCGCTCTTGTGCATGGCTTCGGGCGCCGCCACGTGGCTTAACGGCGTGTCGTGGGGCAAGTTCCTCGTGCTCGCCGGCGCGCTGATCCTGTTCTATATGATCGCCGGCTGGTTCACCACCGTCGCATACGAATCCGAGGGCGGCAAGTACAACAAGCAGGTTGATTCCTCGTTCCGCTGGGGCATGGGCTGGTTCATCTTCTCCGAAGTCATGTTCTTCGGCGCGTTTTTCGGCGCGCTGTTTTACATGCGCGTGATCTCGGTGCCCGATCTCGGCGGCCTCGAGAGCCAGCAGCTTATCTGGCCCGGCTTCAAGAGCGGGTGGCCGGTCTCAGGTCCCGGCATCCAGGAACAGTTCACGCCGATGGCCGCATGGGGCATCCCGGCGCTCAACACGCTGTTGCTGCTCTCTTCCGGCGGCACCGTGACCTGGGCGCACTGGGGGATGCTCCAGAACGATCGCTCGCAGTTGATCTGGGGCCTGGTCATGACCATCGCCCTGGGTGCGATCTTCCTCGGCTTCCAGGTCTATGAGTACTGGCATGCCTACACCGATCTCAACCTGAAGCTTACTATGGGCGCCTACGGCGCGACCTTCTTCATGCTGACCGGCTTCCACGGTTTCCACGTGACGATCGGCGCCATCATGCTGACCGTGATCCTGTTCCGCTGCGTCGCCGGCCACTTCCAGCCCGATCACCACTTCGGATTCGAGGGCGTAGCCTGGTACTGGCACTTCGTTGACGTGGTGTGGCTGCTGGTGTTCCTCTTCGTCTACTGGCTATAAGCCGATATCACAAGACCAAGCACAACCATAACAACAAGGCGCAACCAACAACAAGGGGGACCCGGTCTGTAGGGGGGCAGGCGCCGCACCGAGGGTGCGGCTTTTTTTTAACGCGGAAGCGTGTCGCGGCGCTACAGCTTGTCCGAAATGACGCCGAAATAAAAGCCCAGCATCAGCAGGGCGAACAGCACGACGGACAGCACGACGCGCACCGTGAGCGCCTTGACCACGCGATCCGACTGACTCCGGTCCTTGAGCAGGAAGTAGAGCGCCGAAAAGAGGCTCGCCAGAATGAAGGCGACGAACAGCAGGACGATGATTTTCATCAGCGGGTACGCAATCAGGGTTGCAGTGTATCGCACGGGCTCGATGCTCGCCAACCGTGCACGGTAAGTCCCGATTTCGTCCCGGTTTGTGGCCGACGCTGGCGGCTGCGGCAGGCATCGCGGTGACGCTTGCGCTCGGCAACTGGCAGCTCGGCCGCGGCCACGAAAAGGCCGAGCTGGCGGCGCGGATCGAGCAGCTTGCGCGCGAGCCGGCGATCAACGTGTCGGCGCGGGAACTGGACGCGCGCGATGTCGAGTTGCGGCGGGTGGAGGCGCACGGCACCTTCGAGCCGAAGTACATGGTGCTCATCGATAACCGCGTGCGGCATGGCGTCGTGGGCTATCACGTCGTGATGCCGTTGAAACTGGGCGACGGCAGCCGCTACGTGCTGGTGAATCGCGGCTGGGTGGCCGGCAGCCGCGACCGCAGCCGGCTGCCGGAAGTGAATACGCCGCGGGAAGCGCTCGTGGTGCGCGGCCGGGCGGTGGTGCCCGGCCGGCGCTTCCTCGAGTTATCGACGAAGTTCGCCGAGGGCCAGGTGTGGCAGAACCTGACGCTCGGACGCTACCGCGAGGCGGTGCCGATCCCGATCCAGCCGTTCCTGATCCAGCAGGAGAACGAAGACGCGCCTGATGACGGGCTCATCCGCGAGTGGGAGGCGCCCGATCTCGGTGTCGACAAACACTACGGCTACGCTTTCCAGTGGTTCGCGCTGTCGGGGCTGATACTGATCTTTTATTTGATTACGCATGTCCGAAGAAAACGCGAAACGTAAGCGAAGCCTCGCGAGCCTGTGGCTGCTGCTTGCGCTCACCGTCGCGCCGGTCCTGGCGTCCTATCTTGCCTACTATTTCTGGCAGCCGTCCGAGCACGTCAATTACGGCGAATTGCTCGAACCGCGCCCGCTCCCGGATGCGAAGTTTGGCCTCGCCGACGGGACGCCTTTTTACTGGCACCAGCTGAAAGGCAAGTGGGTGCTGGCGATCGCCGATTCCGGCCGTTGCGACGCCTACTGCCAGGAGAAGCTCGTCTACATGCGTCAGGTGCGGCTCGCCCAGGGCAAGGAAACCGAGCGCATCGAGAGAGTGTGGCTGATCACCGATGATGCGACTCCCGATGCAACACTGGTCGGGCATCACCAGGGCACCTGGCTCATTCGCGCTGCCGACGATTTCCTGAAGCTGTTTCCCGCGGAGCGCGCCCGCGCCGACCACATCTACGTGATCGATCCGCTCGGCAACCTCATGATGCGCTATCCGCGCAACGCCGACCCGCGCAAGATGCTGAAAGACGTTGCGCGGCTGCTGAGGCATTCGAAATGGCGGTAGCGTTCCGCAGACTGGCGCTCGCCGCTGCTGCTCTCGCCTTTGTCGTGGTCGTGATAGGTGCCTATGTCCGGCTCGAAGATGCGGGGCTCGGCTGTCCCGATTGGCCCGGCTGCTACGGGCAGCTGATCGGCGTGCCCACTCAGGATCATGAGTTGGCGCAGGCCAGGCAGGCATTCGACCGGAGGGTCGACGTGGGTCGCGCCCGGACGGAGATGCTCCATCGCTATCTCGCCGGCACGCTGGGCTTGCTGATCCTCGCCATTGCGATCATCGCCTGGCGCGCGCGCGTCAGGCTCGGACAGTCGCCGTTTCTGGCTGCGGCGTTGGTAATGCTGGTCGCATTTCAGGCCACGCTCGGCATGTGGACGGTGACCATGCTGCTGAAGCCCGTGATCGTCACGCTGCACTTGCTGGGCGGGATGGCCACGCTCGGCTTGCTTACCTGGCTTGCGTTGCGCCAGTTGCCGTTGAGGCGCCCGGAAGGCGGGTCGGCCGGGCGGCTGCGCCCATGGGCGGCAGTCGCGCTCGTCGTCCTCATGGTCCAGATTGCGCTAGGCGGCTGGGTCTCCACCAACTACGCGGCGCTCGCGTGCGTCGATTTCCCGACCTGCGGCGGTGAATGGCTGCCGGACATGGATTTCCGGGACGCCTTTCACATCGTGCGCGAACTGGGCATGACCGCCGCCGGGACACCCCTTTCCCAGGAAGCGCTCGCCGCCATCCAGTGGACGCATCGAGTCGGCGCACTGATTACGTTTCTGATCGCAGGTGCGGTGGCGCTCGCCGCGCTGGGGGCGCGCGGATTCAGGGTTCATGGCGGGGTGCTGCTGGCACTGCTCCTCGTGCAGATCGGCCTCGGTATCGCGAATGTGCTGTTGCGCCTGCCGCTCGCGATGGCCGTCGCGCATAATGCCGGCGCCGCGCTTTTGCTGGTTGCCCTGGTGGTGCTAAACTTCACCTTTTCGCCGAAGCCCCTGCGCTAAATGTCATCGAGTCTTGCCCGCCACTACGCGTCCTCGCGCGTCTATCAGTTCTACCAGCTGACCAAGCCGCGCGTGGTGTCGCTGATCGTGTTCACGGCAGTGATCGGAATGTTTCTGGCGGCGCCCGGCATGGTGCCGCTCCAGGCGCTCATTGCCGGCACGCTCGGCATCGCGCTCACCGCGGGCGCAGCGGCCGCGGTGAATTGCCTGGTAGAGCAGAAAATCGACGCGGTCATGACGCGCACCCGCGGGCGCCCGCTTCCGAGCGGGCGGCTCACCTCGCTCCAGACGCTGGTCTTCGCCGGCGCCATCGGCGGCATCGGGCTCGCCGTGCTGCACCATTGGGTCAACGCGCTGACGATGTGGCTGACGCTCGCCACCTTCGTCGGCTATGCCATCGTCTACACGGTGATCCTCAAGCCGATGACGCCGCAGAACATCGTGATCGGCGGCGCCTCGGGCGCGATGCCGCCGATCCTGGGCTGGGCGGCGGTGACGGGCGAGGTGTCGGCCGACGCGCTGCTCCTGTTTCTCATCATCTTCGCGTGGACGCCCCCGCATTTCTGGTCGCTCGCGCTCTATCGCAAGCTCGATTACGCCCGGGCAAACGTGCCGATGCTGCCGGTCACGCATGGCGACAAGTTCACGCGGCTGCACGTGCTGTTCTATACCATCATTCTTTTCGCCTGCACCCTGGCGCCGTTTGCCACCCGCATGAGCGGCTTGATTTACCTGGCGAGCGCGATCGTGCTCGGCGCGGTGTTCCTGTAC
>JACQOK010000154.1 GCA_016202565.1 Betaproteobacteria bacterium
AGTCAGCGGTTCCGCGCCCTGCTCATTCCATGTCTTCTTCACGTCGGGCAGGCTGGTGATTTTCGTGACCGCAGCATTGATCAGATCGATCACCGGATTCGGCGTTGCGGCAGGCGCCATGATGCCGATCCAGATGGTGGTCTCGTAACCCTTCACGCCCGCTTCCGCTATCGTCGGCACGTCGGGCAGCACCGCCGCGCGCTTCTGGCCGGTGGTTCCCAGCGCCCTCACCCGGCCGGATTTCGCGATCGGCGCCATGGTGGTGATCGCATCGATCATCATTTCAACCTGGCCGCTCATGACGCTGGTGCGCGCCTCCGCGCTGCCTTTGTGCGGGACATGCACGATATCCACGCCCGCAAGCGCCTTGAACAACTCGCCGGCCATGTGGTACGGCGTGCCGTTGCCCGAGGACGCATAGTTCAGCCCGCGCGGCTTCGCTTTTGCGAGCGCGACGAGTTCCTTCACCGATTTCGCGGGCAGCGATGGATGCACGACCAGCAGCAGATCCGAGTAGTTGATCGGGGCGACCGGGGCGAAATCCTTCATCAGCGCGAACGGCTTCTTCGGAATCAGCGATTCGTTGACCGTATGGGTGTTCGACATGACGAGCAGCGTGTAGCCGTCCGGGGCCGACTTCGCCACGACGTCGGTGCCGATGATCGAGCCCGCGCCGGGCCGGTTCTCGACGACGAACGACTGGCCAAGCGCCTCCTGCAGCCGCGGGCCGAGGAAACGCGCGTAGATGTCGGCCGGGCCGCCGGGCGAATAGGGCACGATCATACGGACCGGCTTGGCGGGATAGGCTTGTCCTGAGCTTGTCGAAGCGGTCTGCGCGACGGCGAAAGGCGCCGCCCATAATGTCGCCGCAACAGCCGTGGATGCGGCCAACGAAAACGCGCGTTCTGCGTTCATGTCTCCTCCTCTGGAATACCCCGATGGCATTCGGGGACATCGTCGTTGCGACCGGTATTGTATCGCGAACGCCTGGAACTGCCGTTAAGCCGGCTTGCGCGGCAACCAGCGCGTCTGTTGTTTGAGGAGATAATCGACGAGGGCCATCTGGTCGCCGACCACCTCACGCGCGAAATCGCCGTAGGTCGCCTCGGAGAGCGGCGCATGGGCGTCCGCCTCGCCCGCTTCGGTCACGACTTGCATTCCTGCCTTTTGCGCGAGATGGATCATGATCTGGTTCTCGGCCAGGCAATGCATATAGAGTTTCTTGCAGCCCAGGTTTTGCGCGCGCAGCTTGCCGCGGTTCAGCAGCGCGAAGCCATAGCCCTTGCCGCGATGCACGGGATCAACGCTCAACCCGAGTTCAGCCATTCCGCTGGCGGGATCAAGTGCCAGATGCACCACGCCCGATAGCGTGAGATCGATCTCGAAGATGCCGAATACCTTGTCACGCACGAAGTCGATCTGCGCGACATAACGCTCGATCGCGGCGTCGCTCATGGCGCTACCGAAGCGCAGTCGCCGGTCTTCCGCTGACAACTGCTGCAGGTGCCGCACGATCTCGCGGCGTTGAAAGGCCACCAGCTTTTGTATCAGGACGGCGGGTTTCGGCATGCGTGTAATCCCCTTCCTTTCACCTTCATTATATTGCATCGCATCATGCCTTCGACGTTGCTGAGGATACGGAGTTCACCACTATGTTTTCAACGTGTTTAGTTAAGTTTCTTTGTACCTACGGAGGAAGTTTCGGATTATATTGGTGCGTTGCAATAAGATGGGTGCAAGAGCCCTCGGCTACACTCGCGGGCATGCTGACACCAGGGCGGCGTGGCGCTTGCCCTATCTGCTCGGTATCTGCTTTTATCTGTTCTGCTATACGACGCTCTTCGCCGCGCTCGATCGGAGTCGTCCGGCGCGCCGGCGAATTCGCGCTGTCCAAACCTGCGCGTGAAATTCTGTTCACCGTGGTTGCGCGCGAAGAAAAGTACAAGGCGAAAAACGTGATCGATACCGCGGCGGCGATATGCTCTCGAGCTGGCTGGTCGCCGTCTTGCGCGGCCTCGGCCTGAGACTGCCGGCGCTTTCTTTCGCCGCGGTGCCGGTGGCACTCGCCTGGCTGGCGACCTCGATATGGCTGGGACGGCGCTATGAGGCGGCGCGGGAGACGCGCGTGAGACAGCCATCCTCCTGATTCGTTCCGCGCAACTTTCAGCAAATTCGCAACAACTTTACCGGCGCCGGCGCTGTCGAATTATTCAACACGTTCAACTGGTCCTGGATGAGCACAGTGGCCCTATCTGAAGGAGGAGAACGAATGCAACGGGCGAGAGCAGTGCGCGCGTGGATCGCCGCCGGCGTCATCGTCGCGCTCAGTGCCGGATGCGACCCGAAAACTCCGCAAACGCAGACACCCGGCGCATTCCCCGCCGTGGCGGCTTCGGCGACCGGCGTCGAGCCGCGCGGGCTCCCCGATTTTTCCGCGCTCGTTGAACGGGTAGGACCGGCAGTCGTAAATATCAGCGCCGTGCGCGAGACTGATGCCGAGGCGCGAGTGGGCAATATTCCGATCCCGAAGGATGATCCGTTGTACGAGTTTTTCCGTCGCTTCGGCGCGCCCGAAGGCAAACGCGAACCGATGCAGGGCATGGGATCGGGGCTCATCGTGACCGCAGACGGCCACGTTCTCACCAACGCTCATCTCGTGCAGGGGGCCACCGAAGTCACGGTCAAGCTCAACGACCGGCGCGAGTTCAAGGCCAAGGTGGCGGGCTTAGACCGCCGCAGCGATATCGCGGTGCTCAAGATCGAGGCCGCCGATCTGCCGACCGTCAAAATCGGCGATCCGGATAAGGTCAAAGTCGGCGAGTGGGTCGCCGCGATCGGCTCCCCATTCGGCCTCGAGAACAGCGTGACCTCGGGCATTGTCAGTGCGAAATCGCGCGCGTTGCCGGACAGCAATTACGTGCCCTTCATTCAGACCGACGTGGCGGTCAACCCGGGAAGCTCGGGCGGGCCGCTGTTGAACCTGCAGGGCGAAGTGATCGGAATCAACTCGCAGATCTACAGCCGCACGGGCGGCTACATGGGGCTGTCGTTCGCCATCCCGATCGACGTCGCCATCAGGGTCCAGAAAGATCTGCTTCAACACGGCAAAGTGAGCCGCGGCCGGCTCGGCATCGGGATCCAGACCGTAGACCAGGCGCTTGCAAAAAGCTTCGGCCTCGACCAGCCCGCCGGCGTGGTCGTCAATGCCGTCGAACAAGGCAGCCCAGCCGACAAAGCAGGATTGAAGCCGGGCGATATCGTCCTCAAGTTTGGCGGCAAGGACGTCGGGCGGCCCAATGACCTGCCGACACTGGTTGCCGAGACCAAGCCCGGCACCAGGACTGAACTCGAAATCTGGCGCAAGGGCGGTCGCAAGACATTGACGGTGACCGTCGGCGAGCTTCCGGATGATACCGTCGCTTCCACGAAGAAGCCGGCCTCGGCGCAAAACGGCAATCCGGCAGGGCTCGCCGTGCGGCCGTTGACACCCGAGGAACGCAAGCAGGCGAAAACCGAAGGCGGGCTGGTGGTCGAAAACGCCGAAGGCCCCGCCGCGCGCGCCGGCATTCAGCCGGGCGATGTCATCGTGCGCGTGAATGAGAAGGCGGTCGAGAACGCTGAACAGCTGCGCCAGGCCCTCTCCCGGTCCGGTAAAGTCGTCGCCCTGCTGGTGCAGCGGGACAACAATCGACTCTACGTGCCGGTGACGCCGGGCTGATAGTCGTTGGGGTCAGTCCCGTTTCATCCCGCGGATCATTGTGACAGCGCGTGCGAGAGCGCACGGTTTGCGGTCGCGCCTGAAAACTTCAATCAGACAAACGCCCTGCCA
Organism: Betaproteobacteria bacterium; assembly: GCA_016202565.1. Classification (GTDB taxonomy): domain Bacteria; phylum Pseudomonadota; class Gammaproteobacteria; order Burkholderiales; family SG8-41; genus DSOT01. The sequence goes on from JACQOK010000154.1 coordinate 3,830, forward strand.
GTTTGTTCCCGGCGACTTCTTCACGAAATCTTGACAACTTTTTTTCCCGAGCCGCTGTCAAATGCCGCGTAGAAGCCGCAGTGGGCGGCTTCGCGTTATCAAGAATGTGCTTTCGGAATGGAGGGTGGAAAATGCGATTCCCGCTGGTAACCCGCGCTCGTAGCGCGGCCTGTTTGCTATTGCTGCTTGCCGCCTGCTCAGGCGCAGAGATTCCCGGATTAAATCACGCCAACGCGACCACTGCGGCGGCAACGGCGCCGGCCGCCGGCCCGATCCGGGCGCTTCCCGATTTTTCCGCGCTCGTCGAGCAGGTCGGACCGGCCGTCGTCAATATCAGCACCGTGCGCCGCGTCGAGACCGCCGCGGAGGATCCTCGCGGTCTCCCGCCGCGGGCCGAAGACGATCCCTTCTACGAGTTCTTCCGGCGCTTCGGCGTGCCGTTCGGTGAAGGTACGCCAAGACCGTCTCAAGGCCTGGGCTCGGGCTTCATTATCAGCGCTGACGGCTACATCCTGACCAACGCTCACGTCGTGGCGGATGCCGTCGAGGTCACCGTCAAGCTCACTGACCGGCGCGAGTTCAAGGCAAAAGTGGTTGGAGCCGACCGCCGCAGCGATATTGCAACGCTGAAGATCGAAGCGTCCAATCTGCCGACCGTGACGATCGGAGACCCGGAGAAAATGAAGGTCGGTGACTGGGTCGCCGCGATCGGTTCACCGTTCGGCTTCGAAAACAGCGTGACTTCCGGCATCATCAGCGCGAAATCGCGCGCTTTGCCTGACAGCACCTACGTGCCGTTCATTCAGACCGATGTGGCGGTCAACCCCGGCAATTCGGGCGGACCGCTGTTCAACATGCGCGGCGAAGTAATCGGCATCAACTCGCAGATCTACAGCCGCACCGGCGGCTACATGGGCTTGTCGTTTGCCATCCCGATCGATGTCGCCATCAAGGTCAGGGATGATCTCGTGCGCTACGGCAAGGTGACGCGCGGGCGGCTGGGCGTCACGATCCAGAGCGTCACCCAATCGCTCGCCCGGAGTTTCGGTCTCGATAAACCTGCCGGCGCGATCGTCAGCTCGGTGGAAAAGGACGGCCCGGCCGACCACGCGGGACTCAAGCCCGGTGACATCATTCTCAAGATCGCCGGCAAGGAAGTGGATCAATCCCATGAACTGCCGAGCGTGGTTGCCGGCGTTCGGCCGGGGACGAAGACCGAGGTCGAAATCTGGCGCAGCGGTGGGCGCAAGACACTGCCGGTGACAATCGGTGAACTCGCCGAGGACACCGTTGCCTCGGCAGGATCGCCGGGGCAGGCGGGCGGCAAGTTGGGACTTGCAGTACGGCCGCTGACCCCCGCGGAGCGCAAGCAGGCGGAAATTGACGGCGGCCTGGTTGTTGAGAACGCGGGAGGCCCGGCCGCGCGCGCCGGCATTCGACCGGGCGATGTGATTCTCGGCGTCAACGGAGAACGCGTCCAGAACGTCGAGCAGTTACGCAGGATTGTCTCCGAGAGCGGCGGCGTCATTGCCCTGCTGGTGCAGCGGAACGACACGCGCATTTACGTGCCCGTGAAGATCGGCTGATCCGATGTCAAAAATCCGTTGGGCGAGTTCACCCCTCGACTTCGCCCCGTTCGTCCCGAGCGTACTTCGAGCTTGTCGAGAAGGAAGTCGAGGAACGAACGGAAGCTACGCTCGGGGCGAACGGCGTCTTCAGGTACGCTCTACTGGATGCTGACGGCGCCGCCGTGCTCGATCGACCGGATGATCGCTTCGAACGCGGCGATGGTGTTCACCATCTCTTCCGGGGTGATGGGATAAGGCGCACGGTTTGCGACGGCATCGGCGAAAGCTTCCAGTTCGGCACGCACCGAATCGATCGGCTCGAACGTCCGGCATTCCGTCGGTTTGCCTTTGAGCCGTAAGACAAGATCAGTCTCGCCGAGCGCCTCCGCGCTGCCGTCAGCCCCGAACACGTGCACACGCCAGTAGATGGGGGTGGCACGCACGGCACCGAGGAATCCGCTCATGCCATTTTCGAACTTGAAAAGCGCCGAAACGGTATCGAGCGGATCGGGAGCCGGACGCGTCGCCACGAACTGCGCGGTCACTTCCCGCACCGGACCCGCCAGCGCGCTAAAGACATCCAGGATATGGATGCCCGTGCCGGTCATCCCCGCGCCGGGTGTTTCATGCGGATCAGCGCGCCACGCCGAGAAGTGCTTGCTCGAGTTCTCGTTGCTGTAGTGCCCTTCGATGTGGAGTATCCGCCCCAGGGCGCCGCTGCGCACCACCTTCACCAGTTCCCGCGTCGACGGCCAGAAACGCTTGTTCTGGCCAACACCGAGCGGAACGCGCGCGCGTTTGGTCGCCGCCACCGCGCGTTCGGCGTCCGCCCGCGTGAGCGACAGCGGTTTCTCGCAGAACACGGGTTTCCCCGCGCCGGCGACCTGGACAATCTGGTCCGCATGCAGGGAGTGCGGCGTCGCGAGCACGACTGCCTGCACTTGCGGGTCGGCGAGCGCGTCTTCCAGCCCGGTGGAAAGCCTGAAACCGTGGGCAGTCGCGAATTCGCGCACCGCCTCCGGTTCCTTGCTTACGCCGTGCACGAAACGAACGCGCTCGCTCTTGTTCTGAACGGCGTTGACCAGGTTCTTCCCCCACCAACCCAGCCCGATGATGGCTGCATTGAGCATTGATTCTCCCTGTATTCAGCGTTGATGTAATGACTCAGCGGTCCGCTGTCAGCAGCTGTAGCCCGGAAGAAGCGAAGCGGATTCCGGGGCCTTCGTTCCCGCTTTTCCCGGTCCCGGATTTCATTTCATTCCATCCGGGCTACATCGCTTGATTTATTGCGCTGTCAGCATCTTCAGCGCCGGCTCGATGATGTCGTCGGCGATTTTCCTGAGTTCGTCCGGTGTGCGGTTCTGGATCGGGTGCGGGACAAACAGCACCGCCGGCTCGAACCCGAGCGCGCTCGACTGCGCCTCCAGCGCATTGCGGAACTCGGCGGTGACCACGGAGATGCCTGGAATGCCGCGCGCATCGAGAGTCATGAGGTCGTGCAGACTGCACGACGTGCATGACCCTCAATCCGACAGCGCGATCAGCACGACGTCGGCCTCATCCACGACCTTGCTGATGACTTCCGCCGGCGCGACCTTGGCATTGGTCGGCTTGGCATAACGCTTGACCTTGAGCTTGCGCTCGGTAAAGCGCGCTTCCACGTGATCGAGAAACTCATCGCTGCGGGTCTTGCCGATGTCGAAGAGCCCGATGGTAAGCCCCTCGAGCGACTGCGGCGGCTTCGCCCGCGCACGCTTGAGCGGCGCGGTCTCGGCGGTGGGATCGCGCAGCCATTGCGTCGTCGTCATGCTCTCACCTCCTTGGTGACAGGTTGCAGTTCATCGCGCTTGCGGCCGGCCAGCCACCCCGGAAGGATGGCGGAAAAAAGTCCGGCGGACCCGCCGGCGCGCACGATCATCAGACCATCATCGTGAAATTTCGGCACCATTTCGCCGGCGCGGCTTGCGGGAATCCCTTCACCCACGCCATCGGCGCCGGCCACCAGCTCCGTGCCGGGGCGAATGGTTGCTTCATAGAGCGCGCGCTCGATCTGTTTTCTGTTCCAGCCGGCCTCCCGATAGATCGCATAGTGCTCGGGCGACAGCACCAAAATCGCGCGCGCCGATTGCACGAGTTTGGGATGCCCGATCTTGACCAGCGCCATCGCCAGCGAGCGCGTGAGCGCCTCCGCCGTGCGCGATTTCTGATCGACGAAGGCTTCCACGCCGTGTCCCTGGAACAGGGTCACCGTCGACGCGCCACGGGGATAGCCGCGCGCCACCGACAGCGGCTCCCACGTTTCGTCGGATTCGTCTTCGGCAAAGCAGAACGTGTACTTGCTCGGGGCGCCGAGGTTGGCGCGGTCGGCTTCGCCCGGCCGGCCACCGCCGACGTTGCGCACGACAAGGTTGAGCGCGCGGCCGATGGTGGCATTCGCGCGGTTGCCCTGCCCGAGTGCATTGATCCCCGAATTCATCCCGAGCTTGCGCGCGATCGGGCCGTTGGCGATGATGATCGGAGCCGAAAAATAGGTCGTCGCAAGCAGTCCATGCAAGGTGAAGACCGGCTCCAGCGCCGCCTCGAGCGCCGCCAGCACGACCGGCATGTACTCCGGTTTGCATCCGGCGAGCACGGCGTTGATCGCGACCTTTTCCACCGTGCATTCGGCGAGATTCGGCGGCACGCGGCCGATCACCTCGTCGGGCCGCCGCGGCGTTCCTTTGAGCATGCGTGCCACCCGCTCGTCGGTCGGCGGCGTCACCGGCAGGCCGTCGCTCCAGCCGCGCTCGAAGCAGACCTCCATCGGATCATCGATTTCGCCGTATTCGACTTTGCGCGCCGCGAGCGTGTCGCCGCCCCGATGTCGCGCTTCGAGTTTCTCGGCCACCCCGGGCTCGAGCGTGCGCGAGCCTCACCCCGGGCGAAATGACGGTAAATCCCCGCCCAGATCCGGGAGGCCGGTGAGCTTGCGCCAGCCTTCCCGATCCCAGCCCACGACGCGTTCCACTTCGCGTCCAGCCGCAAAGCGGATCAGCGTAGGCGTCGATTCGATCTGGTTCAACCAGGATTGATCGAGCTCGCGGTCATCGACGATGCGCTCGACGCCCGCGGGAAAGCGCGGGTCATCCTGCGACACCACCTGGAATTCCGGCACTCTTCGCGCCAACTCGCGCATCTCACCTTCGATCAACGTACAGGTCGGGCAGGCACGCTTGACAAATGCGACCAGGCCATCAGCGATCATGCGATTCCTTCAATAACGTCTCTTAATGGTGGCGATTATAGCGATCCTCGGCGTCCGTCATTCCGGCGCAAGCCGGAATCCAGTAAGTCGGCAGAACATTCTGGACACCGGCTTCCACCGGTGTGACGGTGGGACACATTACGCAATTCTCAGGCGAATCCGGATTCTAACGCCAGTCGCACGCGTTTTGCATTCTACTGGGACAAGATCCGGGCGTGATAAGCTTTCAACCGCATGGGCATCCCAAATGAACCGCGTGCATGAAACGAACCGCGGATCTGCACCAAAGCTGCCGCGGCGTTGCGCGCTCAAACTGCTTGCCGGCAGCCTGCTGGCCATGACCGGACTCGCTCATTCAGCCGATGCGGCTGTGAAGGGCATATTGAAACGCGCCATTCCCCGCAGCGGCGAGCGGTTGCCGGCGGTCGGCCTCGGCACCTGGCAGACCTTCGATGTCGGCCCGCGCGCTGCCGAGCGCGCCGAATTGAAGGAGGTGTTGCGCCTGCTCGTGGAACAGGGCGCAAGCGTGGTCGACTCCTCGCCGATGTACGGTCAGGCGGAACGCGTGGTCGGCGATCTCGCCGCCGATCTCGGGATTCATGAGCGGCTTTTCCTCGCGACCAAGGTGTGGACGAGCGGCCGCGAGGCGGGAATCCGGCAGATGGAGAACTCGCTCAAGCTGCTGCGCGCGCAACGCATCGATCTCATGCAGGTGCACAACCTGCGTGATCTCGCGACTCACCTCAAGACCCTGCGCGAATGGAAAGCCGCCGGCAGGATCCGCTATCTGGGCATCACGCACTACCACGAGGGCGCCTATCGCGACCTGGAGCGGCTGGTCAAGACCCGCGAATACGATTTCGTGCAATTCAACTACTCGATGAGCGAACGCGAAGCCGAAGAGCGGCTGCTGCCGCTTTGCGCCGACAGCGGGACCGCGGTCATCGTCAACCGTCCGTTCGCGCAGGCGAGCCTGTTCGGAAAGGTCAAGGGCAAGCCGTTGCCATCGTGGGCTGCCGAGTTCGATTGCGCAAGCTGGGCGCAGTTCTTCCTCAAGTACCTCGTCGCCCATCCCGCCGTGACCTGCGTCATCCCCGGGACGCGGCGCGTGGCCCATCTCAAGGACAACCTGCAGGCCGGATTCGGCCGGCTGCCGGACGCGGCGGCACGACTGCGCATGGTGGAATATCTGGAGCGTCTTTGACGGGGACCAGGATGAACAAATCGCCAGAGCCGGCGCCGGCGCCGGAAAGACTTGAATCTTCGGCACTCTGTTGGTAAAAACGGGCCCATGAGCAGATATCCGGTTCGACAGATCATGGTGCGGCTGCTCGCGATCGCGTGCTGTGTCGGCCTGCTCGCGGGCTGCAGCATGTTGCGCCTCGGCTACAGCCAGCTCGACACCATCGCCGCGTGGCGGGCCAACGAGTACTTCGACCTCGACGCGCAGCAGAAGGACGCGTTCCTGCAGCGCTTCAACCGGCTCCACGAATGGCACCGTTACGAACAGCTCCCCGACTACGCCGTATTCCTCGCCCAGACGCGCACGCGGCTGAACAAGCCGCTCACGCGCGAGGACGTCGTATGGTTCGTCGACGGCGTAAAGGCGCGCTACGGCACGATCGTCGCGCGCGGCAGCGACGATGCCGCGGCCTTGCTCCTGACGGTCACCCCGGCCCAGCTCGACGCCCTGCGCCGCTAATGGGACAAGGACAACCGGCGCTTCGCACGCGAATACCGCCTCGGCGGGAGCGTCGAGGACATCAAACGGGCGCGCGTGCGCCGCACGCTTGAACAGACGCGGGACTGGGTCGGCAGCTTGAGCTACGAGCAGGAACAGCGCATCATCGCCATGGTGAATGCGCTGCCGCTGACGGAGCAGTTGCGCTACGAGGACCGGGTGCGGCGGCAGCGCGAGTTCTTCCAGTTGATGGCGCAGCGCGGTGACAACCGCGAGCAGTTCGCCCGCAGGCTGCGTCAGTGGCTGACCGACTGGGACAAGGGCCGAACGCCGGAATACGAGCGGCGTTTCAACGAATCATTCGAACAGCGCGTGCAGATCGTAATCGAGATCGAGCGCATGCTGACGCCGCATCAGCGCACGCTGGCGCTCAATCGTCTCCAGGATTACATCGACGATTTCACCCGGCTCGCCGAGCGGCCGCGCGTCCGGACCGCAGCGCAGTAGCGCTGTTACAATAGCCGTCGCCGAACCACAAGCGATTTCCCCGCGTATTCGCATTGCCGTCATGCCCGCTTTTTCGCGCCCCATTGTCTCCAAACTCCCCTGCGTCGGGACCACGATTTTCACCGTGATGTCGCGGCTTGCCGCCGAGCACGACGCGATCAATCTGTCGCAGGGGTTTCCCGATTTCGACTGCGCGCCTGAGCTGCGCGCGCTGCTCGTCAAATATCTCAATTCCGGCTTGAACCAGTATCCGCCGATGGCGGGCATCGCTGCGCTACGCGAAGCGGTCGCCGCAAAGACGCAGGCGCTCTACGGGGCGCAATACGATCCCGATCAGGAAGTGACGATCGTGCCGGGCGCGACTTATGGCATTTTCACCGCGATCGCCACCCTGATTCGCCCGGGCGACGAGGTGATTCTCTTCGAGCCCGCCTACGACAGCTACGCGCCGTCGGTCGAGGTGAACGGGGGCCGCCCGGTCTACGTGCAGCTCAAGTTTCCCGACTACAGCATCGACTGGCAGGAAGTGCAGAACGCGATCACGCCGAAGACGCGCATGATCGTCGTCAATACGCCGAACAACCCCACGGCAAGCGTGTTCTCGGCCGAAGACCTGCGCATGCTGGAAGGCATGCTCAAGCGCACCGACATCGTGGTGGTGAGCGACGAAGTCTATGAGCATATCGTCTTCGACGGCCACCGGCATCAAAGCGTCGCCCGCTTTCCCGGGCTCGCAGAGAGGAGCTTTGTCGTCTCTTCCTTCGGCAAGACTTATCACGTCACCGGCTGGAAGACGGGATATGTGCTGGCGCCGCGCGACTTGACGGCGGAATTCCGCAAGGTGCACCAGTTCAACGCCTTCGTCACCAACGGTCCGGTCCAGTACGCGCTCGCCGAATACATGAAGGACCGGGACGCCTATCTTTCGCTTGCCGCCTTCTACCAGAAAAAGCGCGATTTTTTCCTCGAAGGCATCCAGGCTTCCCGCTTCAGGCCGCTGCCCTCCCGCGGCACGTTTTTCCAGAATCTGCGTTACGACGCGGTGAGCGACGAAAAGGACACCGATCTCGCGATCCGCCTTACGAGGGAATACGGCGTCGCGTCGATCCCCGTATCCGTGTTCTACCGGGAGCCGCCGGCGCACAAGGTGCTGCGTTTCTGCTTCGCCAAATCCGAGGACACGCTCGCCCGCGGCGCGGAGATTCTCTGCCGCATTTGACGGTCACACTCGCCGTTACCTACACTTTGCGAATCCAGAAACCTTTTGAGGAGGGATCACCATTAACGACAAGGAAACCGCTGTGATCGTCGGCGCGGGGCCGGGACTCGGTACCGCGCTTGCTCGGCGCTGCGCGCGCGCCGGCATGCGCGTTGCCGTGGCGCGGCGCAGTGTGGCGTCGCTCGGTCCGCTCCTGAGCGAGCTTGGCGCGGGCACCAAAGCCTATGACTGCGACGCGACCGACGAGCGCGCCGTCATCGACTTGTTCGCGGCCGTCGCGAAGGATCTCGGGCCGCCCCGACTGGTCGTATTCAACGCCGGCGCTTTTGTGCGCAAGGCAATACTCGATACGACGGTCGAAGATTTCGAGCGCTGCTGGCGCGTGGGGTGCCTGGGCGGATTTCTGGTCGGGCGTGAGGCCGTGCGCGCAATGCTCGCCGCGGCAGGCGGCGGCCGGCACCGCGGTACTCTCCTATTCACCGGTGCGACTGCGTCCCTGCGCGGCGGCGCCCTGTTTCACAATCTCGCCGTCGGCAAGTTCGGATTGCGAGCGCTCGCGCAGAGCATGGCGCGCGAATTCCAGCCGCAGGGCATCCACGTCGCGCATGTCGTCATCGACGGTCAGATCGAAAGCGACCGCCCCGGCCGCAGCGTCGCCGAGCGCGGCGTGGACGCGGTGCTCGACCCGAACGCCATCGCCGAATCGTACTACCAGCTCCACCTGCAAGCGCCGAGCGCGTGGACGCTTGAACTCGATCTGCGCCCATACATCGAGAAATTCTGATGATACGGCGAGCCGACCGCTGGCCAGCGCCGCAGGTCCGAAGGCGTGCAACGTTGCCGCGGATTACTCAGGATGCAGCCCTGCGGCCTTGAACGCGTGCGCCATGGCGGGCGGCGCGAGCTTTTGCATTTCGTCCAGCGAGCGGATCTGCTCCTTGCCGCATGACGTGCATTTGTGAAGCGGCAACGTCAGCTCAATACGGAAAGTCGGCAATTCTTCCAGCGTAACGTCGAAGTCGAAGGTTTCCTCGCGGCCATCACCCTTGTCGAGTTCCGCGCCGCACGCGCTGCAGTGGTAATGCTTGAAGAGCAGACCGCTCTTCTTGCCTGCCGGAAGCGTTTCCATGTCTTTTCCGGCCACGTGATCCAGCACCAGTACCGGGAATTCCTGCGTCGCGAAGTGCCGGTGCATGTTGGGGCACACCAGGGCAGGAAGCTGTATGAACGTGACCTTCAGCACCCCCTGCTCGCCGCACACCGGATCGAGCGGCTGCAGGCTCATCCCGGTCTTGCACTGCTTGCATGTCATGCTTGTGGCAGTCATGCTCGCCTCCTCTTTGCACGGACCGCTTGTGCGGGTTATCTCGGGCCGGTAGCTCCCTGCAACTGCTATTTTAAACGATGCTCACGGCGGGCTTCGCTCCGCCGATTTACAGCACGCCCGACAGACCGCCGTCGACCTGAATGCAGGATCCCGTCACGTAGCTCGCTGCGTCCGAGGCGAGAAAGGCGATCACATTGGCGACTTCCTCCGCCTCCCCCATGCGCCCGAGCGGGACGGTCTTCCCGGTCTGTTCGTAATGTTCCGCGACGCTCAACTTCAGGCGCGCGGCGCGCCGCTCCTGCTGCTTGGACTTGATCTTGCCGACCGCCACGGCGTTGACGAGGATATTGTCCGCGGCGTATTCCTTCGACAGCGCCTTGGTGAGCGCCAAGCCCGCGGCGCGGCTGATGGTGGTCGGAAACGAGCCGGCGAACGGCTGCCGCGCGCCGACCATGTTGAGGCTGATGATGCGCCCGCCGCCCTGCTTCTTCATGTGCGGGATCGCGGCCCGCGCGGTGCGGATCTGCGCGAAGACCTTGACGTCGAGGTCCTGCTGCCACGCCTTGTCGTCGACGGTATCGAATGGCGCCTGCCCGGTGCCGCCCGCATTGTTGACGACGATGTCGATGCGGCCGAAACGCTTCACTGTTTCCTCGATGAAGCGCTCCATGTCGCCCGGCTTGACCGCATCCGCCGCCACCGCGAGCACGTCGCCGCCGGCCTTTTTCATTTCCTCAGCGAAGGCATCGAGCACCTCGGCCCGCCGCGCGCAGATCGCGACTTTCGCGCCTTCCTGCATGAGCCGCCACGCCGTGGCCCGTCCGATGCCTTCACTGCCGCCAGTCACTGCCGCCACCTTGCCGCGCAATCCGAGTTCCATGGTGTTCCCCTTTTCCCGATCGTTTGAAAAGCGCGATTGTGACATAGGAACACCAGCACCGCATTTGCTACACTCCCTCGATCATGATCATCGCCATTCCGGACGACTACCACGGCCTGGTGTCGACACTCGATTGTTTCGCATCGCTTGCCGGTCACGACGTTCGCATCTTCCGCGATGCCGCGCCCCCATTTGACAAGCTCATCGCCAACCTGCGCGAAGCCGAGGTCATCGTCCCGATCCGGGAACGCACGCGCTTCACGCGCGAAGTGATCGAAAGGCTGCCGCGGCTCAGGCATCTCAGCCAAACCGGACGCAGCGTGCATCACGTCGATGTCGCGGCATGCACCGAGCGCGGCATCGCGGTAACCGCCGGCAGCCACGCGTCGCCTCACACCGTCGCCGAACAAACCTGGACGCTGATTCTCGCGGCACTGCGCCGGATTCCCGAGGAAACCGCCCTGATGAAGCGCGGGGAGTGGCGCAACTCGTTCAGCCTCGGCCTGCATGGACGCACGCTCGGCGTCTTCGGCCTGGGCAAGATCGGGACCCTCGTGGCTGCAACCGGCGCGAGCTTCGGCATGAAGATCCTGGTATGGGGCCGCGAGGCGTCGCTCGCCGCCGCGCGCAAGGCGGGCTATACCGCCGCCGCGGGCCAGGCGGAGCTGTTCGAACAATCCGACGTGCTGAGCCTGTGCGTGCGGTTGTCGAGAGACACGCGCGGGATCGTGACGGCGCACGATCTCGCGCGCATGAAACCGCATGCGCTGCTCGTCAATACCGCGCGCGCCGAACTGATCGCCCCCGACGCGCTTGCCGCGGCGCTGCGGAAAGGCCGCCCGGGACTGGCCGCGGTCGACGTCTACGAGAACGAACCGGTGCTCCGCGGCGATCACCCGCTGCTCAAGCTCGATAATGCGCTGTGCACGCCGCATAGCGCGTGGCTCGAAAAGGACACCTACGAGCTTTATTTCGGCGAGGCATTCGATAACGTGATCGCGCTTGCCCGTGGAGAACCAGTCAATATCGTAAATCCTGAAGCGCTCCAGCGCCGCTGACGCACGGCCACCACCCCGGTCACTTCGTGACCACCCCTTCTCGGGCAGGAGGGGAAAAGCGCGCGGATTCTCCCCTCCTCCGATGAATCCGATGAGGAGGGGTGCCTACAGCGAAGTGAGGGCGGGGTGGTGCAAACGCGCTAAAATTACGGTTTCACGGCCGACACTCGATATGGCACAACTGTTCGACGACGAATTGCACGAAGCGATGCAGCAACTGTTCGACGAAACGATAGAGGCGATCCAGCTCGCCAAGGTGAGTCCCGACATCGATGATCTTTCGGCGACATTCGCCGTGGCGCTGCTCAAGCTCGGGCTCGCCACCGGTTTCGTCGAGCAGAAATATCCCGGTTTTGCGAAGGAAGTGGAGGAAAAGCGGCAGCGCGTGATCGCCGCCCTCACGCAGAAGCACTGATTGGATAGCCGCCGATGAACGCCGATAAGATCCGCACCAAACACGTAGCCCGGAAGGAGCGAAGCGTATTCCGGGAGCACGGTTTTCTTTGGGGGACCTTCGTTCCCGCTTCTCCCGACCCCGGATTTCATTTCCTTCCATCCGGGCTACGCTAACTGGGGCTGAATAGCGCGATGAACGAGGGTAGCCCGGAAGGTGCGAAGCGTTTTCCGGGAGCCCGGTTTTCTTTGGGGGGCCTTCGTTCCCGCTTTCACCGGGGGGCCTTCGTTCCCGCTTTTACCGGGGGGCCTTCGTTCCCGCTTCTCC